>DJSH01000001.1:1062-21267 GCA_002440225.1 Candidatus Segatella violae | reverse complement strand
TTTGGAAAATGCGGTAAACTGAAACTGAACCAATATATATTCATTAATGCTGACAGCGAAAAGAAGACACGCTTTAATAACGTAACAAAAGTTATCCGTTTTGATAATATATTCCAAAGTGTAGGAAATAGCATAACTGGCAAAGATTATGGTACTTGTCCAGACTTATGGAACTATACATATTCTTCAGCTGGATATGGATGGAAAGTTACTAACGGCTCTTATTATTTACCATTTTATGGTGCGACTTGTTGGACAAATCAAGCAAGTAGCTTAGGAAAAGGCTGGGCTAAGGCAGAAGAGGGTGATAGTAATTGGAATGCACAAAGCAACTAAGATATGAATTGATGTTCCGATAGGCGTTTCGGCGGATTTGTATTATCCAAACGGCATCTTCAAAGGCTTTATGATGATAACTGCGGGGCTGTCGGCGGTAGACTGTCTAGTTAGGGCAGTAAACTGTCTAAGGCTTTGCAGTTTACTGTCTACACTGTGAACAGTGGTGGAAAGAGCATCTTGACGACTATTAACGAGCATTGCGATGAGTCGTAAAAGGCATCCCGACGCAGTCTTTCTTACATCCCGACGCAGTGAAATCTACATCGGGACGTAGGAAGAACTGCATCGGGACGTAATTTTTTAAGTTTCTGCACAAAGAATTTTACGTTTTACTCTTCACACTTCACCAATCAAGTATAAGTTTCTGACTGCTAGATGGTTAAACGGGTGAAGAGTGTTCTTGCACACTACACCCACACTTCACCACACTACACCCTTTCATTTTCTGATTTCGCTTGACTGGTGAAGTGTGGTGAAGTGTGGGTGAAGTGTCTGAAGGCACACTTCACCCATCTAACATAATGAAAGACAGCATGTTGTAGTGTTTGGGTGAAGTGTGAAGTGTTTTTTTGTATTAGCTTGATTAAAATATAATCAGCTTCTTCTCGTTATTATGAGAAAGACGTTTGACAATAATAAATATGATTCACTCCAGATTATTCCATATACTATGGATGTGCTGCCTGGTGCTACTCGCTAGTTGCGGCGCAGACCAGAACCTGAAGAAGGGAGAGAAATTCCTGGCTTTGGGCGAATACTTCGATGCCGCCGACCAGTTCAAGCAGGCTTACACCAAGACTCCAACCAAGGAAAGAACTGAGCGAGGAAAGATTGCCTTGAAAATAGCGCATTGCTACGACAAGATCAATGCCACCCCGAAAGCTATCGCTGCCTATCGCAACGCCATCCGATATAAGCAAGCATCGGTAAGCGACCGCTTGGCTTATGCTCGCATGCTCTTGAAAAACGGAGAGTACAAACAGGCAGAGAAAGAATTCCAAGTGGTTCTCGACTCTCTGCCTACCAACACTTTGGCGCAGAACGGGTTGAAGTCTGCACAACTCGCCCCCAAATGGAAGAAGGAAGGAAGTAGATATAAGGTGAAGAGAATGGACGTATTCAACTCGCGACGAGATGATTATTCGCCGATGCTTTTCGGCGACGACCACGACCAGCTCTATTTCACCTCCACCCGCAACGAGGCTCAAGGCAATGACCTCAGTGGCATCACCGGAACCAAAGCGGGCGACATTTTCCTATCAGAAAAGGATGACAAGGGCAAATGGAGCGTGCCTGAAGCCATCGGAACCGGCGTAAACACAGAATATGACGAGGGGGCTTGTTGTTTCACCCCCGATGGTAAAGAGATGTATCTCACCCAATGCACCACCGACCCATCCTCGCCTCGCTATGCGCAAATTGTTACTTCCCCTCGTGCCGATGCAGCTTGGGGGAAGGCAACAAAGTTGGAGATATCGAAGGACACCTTGAGTTGCTATGCCCATCCAGCCATCTCGCCCGATGGAGAATGGCTTTATTTTGTCTCAGACATGCCGGGCGGCATGGGCGGCCTCGACATCTGGCGAGTTCGCATCACTGCAGCAGGACTGGGGGGCGTGGAAAACCTCGGCAAACCAATCAATACCCCTGGCGACGAGATGTTTCCTACTTTCCGACCTAACGGCGACCTCTATTTCAGCAGCAACGGTCATGTGGGCATGGGCGGTCTCGACATCTATATCGCCAAGGTCGACGCACAGACGCATCAATATACCATCCATCATCCTGGTTATCCCCTCAACACGGAGGCTGATGACTTCGGCATAACTTTCGAAGGTATCCACAATCGTGGCTATTTCTCTTCCAACCGCAAGGATGGAAGAGGCTATGACCATATCTACTCGTTTGAGTATCCAGAAATCATGACCAACATAAAGGGATGGGTATACGAAAAAGATGGATACGAGTTGCCTGCCGCCGAGGTAAGAATCATCGGAAACGACGGAACCAACAAGAAAGTATCTGTAAAGGGCGATGGCTCCTTTACCCTGCCCATCAAGCCCCAGGTAGACTATCTGTTGATGGCTTCGTGCAAGGGATTCCTCAACCACAAGGAGGAACTCAGGGTGGATTCCGCCAAGGAGAGCAAGGAGTATGTGCTCCAGTTTCCACTGGCTTCCATCACCGCCCCAGTGCTCATCGACAACATCTTCTACGATTTCGACAAGGCGACCTTGACACCAGCCAGCACCAAGGCACTAGACGAACTTGTAAAATTGCTCAAGGAGAATCCACACGTAACCATCGAACTAAGCGCCCACTGCGACTACAAGGGCAACGCCGAGTACAACAAGCGATTGTCGCAACGTCGTGCCCAGTCGGTAGTGGATTATCTCATCCATCATGGCATCGAGAAGGAACGCCTTACCCCTGTGGGATATGGCAAGGAACACCCGAAGACCATCCGAAAGAAATTAACCGAGAAGTATCCTTGGTTCAAGGAAGGCGATGTGCTGACCGAAGACTTCATCTTGAAGCAGCCCAAGGAGCATCAGGAGATTTGCAATCAGTTGAACCGCCGCACCGAGTTCATTGTCCTTCGCACCACCTACAATATGTTTGATGAGAAGGGCAATCTCAAATAAATTTTCATCGAGCATCCGCTACTTCGTTGTACCCCCAAACAGTCAGCAACACCAAAGCACCAGCCAACAGCATTATGAGATTATGCGACTGGCCGATAGCATTAATAGATTGGGTCAAGGCATGTGACCCTGACAACAACAAATCTATCTTCATCGTATAAAGGAAAGCCTGTATCTGTTCCCATCCCTGGCAAACGATAGCGGCAACGATACCCATGGCGACACAAGCAGCCGTCCAAAGATGTTCCAAGCGACTGTGCTTAGCCGCCTCCCTCTCCATTTCAGAAGAAGGCAATGCCGCCATCACCCTATCCGAAAAGCCATCGTCTGGGATGTCCATTCGGCTGTCGGCGAAAAAAAGCTCCAAGAGCTTCTCGTCGTTAATATTCAGCAACGGCTGTTCGCTGTTCATTTCGTTATTGATATTTGTCTTATTATCGGTCATAACCATTTTGTTTTAAGTAACTTGCAAGTTTTGATTTTCCACGGGAGAGGTGCGACTTGATGGTGCCTTGCGCCATACCCGTCACCTCAGCTATCTTATCTATAGGCAGCCCATCCATCAGCTGCAGCGTAATGCAGGTCCGTTCGTTCTCACTCAATATCTGCAGGGCATTGAGCAAGTCCATCTTCAGGGATGCACTGCCTGCCTGCGCATTCTTCCGAGCCACGGTAGGCGTATCAATGTCCTGCGTCACCTTGCGGCTTCGGGTATAGTCGTACCACACATTGTAGGCGATACGATAGAGCCAAGTGGAGAAGCTGGCTGCCCCCTTGAAACTAGCCAAGTGGGTATAAGCCTTGACAAAGGTATCCTGCGCCAAGTCGTCACTCAGCTGCGCATCCCCCAACGTCTGCCGCAGGAAGAATCCACGAATGGGTGATTGATACTTCTTGACCAGCAAGTCGAACGACTTGCGGTCGTGAAGCATCACCACCTTCGTGACGAGAGAGAGATCTTTTACCTTTTCCACTATTCTAATTTATTAACTAATCATTCTATAAACTGCCAACTTCCAATATATCACTTTTACAGGTATTCTAGATAGTAGAACCTGTAAAGCCTGCGCCATTGTTTCCTCCATCATAATGGCGATTGTTCCACCACTTTTTGATGGCTGGCAAGGCACCAATCACCACTTGTCCGATACCATAGATGCCAACCAAGGCTCCTATACCTGCCAAGAAGGTAGAATCCCACCAAGCGAACATGGCACACAAACCCAAGCCGAGGAAGGTGTTCCTGATACCTCGCTTCACGAGATATTCATCGCTCTGCTTGTCTATCGGTCGTTCGCTCTCGGGAACATTGATGCCCTTCTCCATCGCCATCTCCGCCAACTTGATGCGGTCATTGTGGCGGCGCATCAGATAACGGATAACCAACCAGATGATGATGAGAGGTGCGAAGGCGAAGACAAGACCAATGATGATGGTCAAAATAATGATGAAGACCAGTGTACCCTTGCCAAAGACCGAGCCAAAGAAATCGAACGGATCGTCATAGTTGCCCAAACTATACTTGGAGTGATAGCTAGGAGCATCCTCCTCATAATCCGCATCAGCTGTGGCTGAATCCGTGCTGGTGGTATCAGAGTAGGCTTCCAATGCCTCGTCATCAGCCGCTTTATTTTTCTGCTTGTCATCTACCGCTTGCTTCGTGTCCACCTGTTCGGTGGTAGGATGATAACGATGCTTAGGAGCAGATGCAGCCAAAGACACTTGGGTAGCTCCGATGCTCAGGACGAGCGCCAATGTTAATATCGCTTTCTTCATATCTATCAATATTTTTATGGTTTTACCTTGTTATTTATTAAATTTTCTGTGTCTTAGACGCATCTGTCACCGATTTAGTTGCAAAGGAACAAAAAATTTCTTATTTTTGCAAACGAATTGAGAAATAAATACATGAAACGATGAAGACATTACCAACAGACTTCATAAAATATACCCAAACGTTGATGGGCGACGAGCTCTATCACCAACTAGAGCAAGGCATCGTAAAGGGAGAATCGCCAGCCAGCATCCGACTCAACCCCTTCAAATGCCAGCATGGCGAAGAGGTGGAGGGCGAGCCAATTCCTTGGTGTCCTAGCACGGGACGCTATCTGAGCAGCCGCCCCAACTTCACGTTCGACCCATTGCTCCATGCCGGCATGTACTATGTACAGGAAGCCTCGTCTATGTTCGTCGACTTAGCTATCCGCCAACTGGTGCATCGCCCCGTGATGATGCTCGACCTCTGTGCGGCACCAGGCGGAAAGTCTACCTGTTTGAGGGCTGCCTTGCCTGAGGGGAGTTTATTATTCAGCAATGAGCCGATGCGAACCCGCTCTCAGATTCTCGCCGAAAACATACAGAAGTTTGGCCATCCCGACATGATCGTCACCAACAACTATCCAATAGATTACAAAAAATCGAAATTGCAGTTTGACATCATCCTTACCGATGTGCCTTGCTCTGGCGAAGGCATGTTTCGCAAAGACGATGGAGCCATCGAGGAATGGAGCCTGCAGAATGTGGAAAACTGCTGGAAGTTGCAACGAGAAATCGTAAGCGACATCTGGAATTGTCTGAAACCAGGAGGCATCCTCATCTACTCCACATGTACCTTCAACGCCCATGAGGACGAGGAGAACATCGCCTGGATTTGCGAAGAACTGGAGGCTGAGCCGATTACACTCCATGATGTAGAAAACTCATGGAACATCACAGGCAACCTCATCGGTTCCGACATCCCCGTATATCGTTTTCTCCCAGGCAAAACCAAGGGCGAAGGCATCTTCCTTGCCGTGCTTCGTAAGTCTGGGGAACAGGAAGACGCAGCAACTGGTAAAGAAAATAAGAAGGAGAAAAAGCGCAAAGACAAAAAAGGCAGCAAAGCCAAAGCGCCAGAGATTCCAAGTGGCTGGCTGAAAGACAACGATGGCTTCACCGCCGTCTGCAAGGGCGATGCGACCTACGCCATCCCGACCTCATGGAAAGAGATTTATGATGCAGCCGACCAACACCTCAAGGTAATCCACGCCGGCATCAAACTAGGCACAGACAAGGGCAAGGGGCTCATCCCCGACCAAAGTCTCGCCCTATCCACGAAGCTCAACAAAGAGGCTTTTCCACAAGTGGAGCTTTCCTACGAAGATGCCATCCGCTATCTTCGCAAGGAAGCCGTCAACCTGCCCGAAGGCACCCCTAAGGGATACGTGCTGGTAACTTATCGCCAAAAACCTCTAGGATGGGAAAAGAACATCGGCAACCGTGCCAACAATCTCTATCCACAAGAATGGAAAATCAAAAGTTCGCACGTGCCGGAAGGCAACAATCATGTGATAAATTCATAATCCCCATCAATGACCTATGAGCAAAGAGATAAACATCATAGCCTGCATAGCCAAAAATGGAGCAATTGGGCTCAATAACCAACTGCTCTATCATCTGCGCGCAGACATGGAGCACTTCAAGGCACTAACCATGGGGCACACCATCGTGATGGGAAGAAAAACTTACGAGTCGCTCCCTAACGGAGCTTTGCCCCATCGTCTCAACGTGGTCATCTCACAGCACACCGAGCACATCGAAGGCTGCGTGGTTTGCCACACGCTGGAAAAAGCTCTCAGCCAAGCAGAGCAACTATATATAATAGGTGGTGCGAGTATTTATCGAGCAACTTTGCCACTTGCCGACCACCTTTATCTCACTATCGTAGACGATGAGCCGAAAGTAGCCGACACCTACTTCCCTGCCATCAACTGGGCAGAATGGAAGGTTGACTCGCGGATAGAAAAAAAAGAGCAAGGACTGTCGTTCACAATCCTTGCTCTCCATCGGGTTATCTCATAAGAGAATTATTCTTCTGTTACCTCTTCCTCCTCGTCAATCTCCTGAATGTCCTTCATGGAGAGTTGACGGTTGATTGCCGCATTGAACGAGATGATGGTCTCGCTACGAGACAATCCCAGTGGCTGCAACTTATCATGGATGATTTCCAAGAGATGGTGGTTGTTGATGGCATAAATCTTGATGAACATATCAAAGCCACCTGTAGTATAATGACACTCCACTACCTCAGGAATTTTCTTGAGCTCTTCCACCACATGGTCGAAGTTCTCAGGATCCTTCAAGTACAACCCCATGTAAGCACAAGTCTCATAGCCTATCTTCTCTGGGTCGATGATGAACTGCGAGCCCTTGATGATACCGAGATTTGTAAGTTTTGCCACACGCTGATGAATCGCAGCACCGCTCACATTGCAAGCACGCGCTACTTCCAAAAATGGAATTCGGGCATCCTGTGAAATCAGCTTCAGGATCTGCCTATCAAGTTTATCTAAAATTTGTTTTGACATAACAATATTATTTGCTTGCAAAGTTAGCATAAATATTTAATAAATGCAACTTTTTAGATTAAAAAAATAATAAATTACTATTATTTTCCATTTTCTTGGGCAGAATAATTGATTCGAAGGGCTTTTGCCTGCCGTAAAGCCTGCTTTACATCGGTTATCACTCCCATCTTAGTGTCGCGGTCGGCCTTGACGGATACGGTCATCAAGCGTTGGTCTTCTGGCGACATACGTTTTTTCTCCGCAGTCACATAGTCCATCACCTCTGGAGCCGTGGCAAACTTATCGTTCAACTGTATCTGGGTGCCATCGCCATATTTGCCTTTCAAATCCTTGGTTGGCTTACCTATATATATATAGCTCACTGCCGATTTCTTGGTAAGCCGGGTAAGATTCTTTCCTTGTGGCACACGGCATTCCACCTTCAAAGTGACCTGACGCATGTGGGTAACAATCATGAAGAAGAACAAGACAGAGAATATCAAGTCTGGCAGGGATGAAGTATTCAACCCTGGCACTTCATGTGATTTTTTACGAAAATTCATCATTGGTCGCCTCCTTTCTCTTGTTTTTCCTCAGCATTGGCATCAATGCTCTTATCCTCATGAGCCATGGCATTGGCATACGACTCGGTGATACGCTGTGGACAAGCCTTACGCACCTTCTCTTTCTGGGGTTGGGTCAAGGCAGAATAGTCCCTGCCATATTTTTTTTGTGCCACCTCGTTGCGGAGTTCCCCATAGGCTTCCATCAACTGATTTTGCATCTGAAAATAGAGACTGTAGTTGGTGTCTCGGTCACTCTCTATGGAGATAAGATGCTTGGAGCCTAAGCGATGAACGAAACGAATCACCTCGTCCTTCAACTGTCCTATTTGGGTAGGCTTATCGTTGACCAGCAAGGTATCGCCCGCCGTAAGGTGCAGAGCCATCAAGGTGCCCTTGTCCACCACCGACTCTTGTTGTTCCTTCTTCTGAGGTTCCGGGGACGGGAGTTGACGCGACAATCCCTTATCCACATCCATGGATGTGGTGACAAGGAAGAATATCAACAGCATGAACGAAATATCGGCCGTAGAAGTGGTATTCAATCCTGGAGTCTCGTGTCTTTTCCTCTTTATCAACATGATTTACTTTGTTTTTCTAATATATCTAGTGGCACCAAATATCACGGCACCAATTCCTGCCAACAACATGATGATAGACGTGACGACAAACATGTCGGACAGTTTAAGCCAAACCCAATCAGCATAATGCTCGCCATTGATGAGCATCGGGGCTGAAGATCCCAGCACAAAGGTCAGTATCAAGGCTAGGAGTGTACCCAGCCACGTAAAGCGAAAAATGCGACGCACAGGAACACCATTGACCTCGGCCTCTGACTTGCTGCCACGATAATCCTTGACCATAGAATAGATGGCCAAGCCGACACCCACAACCAAGAAAATCCACATCAGTGCAATCAGAACATCGGTGAATAGCGGAGCATTGAAGTCAGGATTCTCTTCGAAAGGCATGTCATAGCCCACCAAAAAGAACAAGGCGAACACAATGACCGCCAAGGCTATCATGACGTAGAATATCTGCTGAGAGATTTTCTCTGCCGATTTCTTTCGAAAATCAAACAATTGCTTCATCTTTTATTTGCTTTTAGCGATGATGTCCATCAAAGTTACAGCCGATTCTTCCATTTGGCTGGTAAGATGTTCTACCTTGGAGATGATGTAATTATAGAACACCTGCAAGATGAGAGCCACGATGATACCAAAGATGGTGGTAATCAAGGCGACCTTCATACCCGATGCCACGATGGTAGGACTGATGTCGCCTGCCTGTTGAATCTGGTCGAAGGCCATCACCATACCAATCACCGTTCCCAAGAATCCGAGGGAAGGAGCCATGGCGATGAAGAGCTTGATCCAAGAACAGCCTTTTTCCAAGTTGGCAGCCTGAACAGTACCATAGCCCCCCACAGAGCGTTCGATGTCATCGAGTTTTTCGTCGATGTGCATCAAGCCCTGATAACAGATGGAAGCCACAGGTCCACGGGTATTGCGACAAAGCGTCTTCGCAGCTTCCACATCACCAGCCTTCACCTTCTCATCAATGTTCTGCATCAATTGCTTGGCATTGATTTCAGAAAGACTGAGATAGATGATGCGCTCAATACAGAAGGCAAGGCCCACTATCAAGGCGATGGCAACGAGAGACATAAAGCCTGCGTTACCCTCAATAAACTTTGTCTTAAGAGCTTGATGAAATCCCATGTTCTCATCTTGCGCCATCATAGGCAGAGAACATACAAACATGAAAACCAATATTGCAAAACGTGCAATAGCTGTATTTTTCTTCATATACCTTATTATATATATACAAAAGCGGAAAGAGGGGGATTCGAACCCCCGAACCGGTTTTGCCGGTTACACGCTTTCCAGGCGTGCCTCTTCAGCCACTCGAGCACCTTTCCATACTTCGAAGAAACTTCTTTCACTGCGTGAATAAATAACACCCTCGCAGTTTCGGAATGCAAAAGTATCGCTTTTTCTCCGAAATACCATACTTTCGTCGTTTTTTTTATATTTCTTTAAGGAGTGGGAATACCTTTTCTACCGTTTTGTTGGTTTGCTCCGCCAACGCTTCCTCCGCAACCCCATATGCCTTTGCCAAGGTCTTGAGCACCTCCACGACGAAGGCGCTCTCGTTGCGCTTGCCTCGATAAGGAACGGGAGCCATGTAGGGGCTATCCGTCTCTAGCACTATGCGATCCATCGGAACAACAGCTGGCAAATCCTCACGCAGATGACTACTCTTGAAGGTAGATACGCCACCCACGCCCAACACGAACTTATCAAAAGTCAACAATTCCTCCGCCTCCTTCTGGTTGCCTGTGAAGCAATGGAACACGCCCCCAGGAAGGTCTTTCTCATATAGACGCAGCAGATGCACCATCTCGTTCTGGCCCTTTCGGCAATGAATCATCAAGGGGAGTTGTGTCTCCACCGACCATTTCACCTGTTCCTCGAAAGCCTCCAACTGCTCGTGCTCAAACTCACGGCTCCAATAGTAATCGAGGCCCACCTCACCTATCGCTATAAAGTCGGAGAGTTTTCTTCCCTTGCACGCATTTTGCACGCAAGAGTCATTTTTAACTAAATCCGAGTCAACGAAATGGGATTCAAGAATTTTTCGAAGCTCCGCCAGTTGTTCCTTCCAATCAGCCTTCACCTCCTCAGGGTGCAATCCTATCATCGGATAGGCATAACCTGGATATTGGCGGCTCAACTCCAAGACGGCATGGGTGGTTTTCACATCAATGGCAGGCAAGAACACCTTGCCTACCCCAGCCTCCTTGGCACGAGCGAAAGCTTCCGCTCTATCCTCGTCAAACTCCTCGGCATCGAGATGTGTATGAGTATCTATTATATCAATCATCAGTATTGTCTTTTCATCATTTTCTGGGCATACTTCTGGAGTTCGGCCTTGCGATCTGCACTCACGCCGACTGCATCAAGATATTTCTTGCTTTGTTCGAAATAGTAAGCAATTTTGTCTTGAGCCATCTTGTCGATACCTATTTCATTATAGAGACGCGTAACGGAAGCCACTTTCTCCTTACGGTCGAAATCCTTAGCTGCCACCCACTTTTTCAATTCTGCTAGTTGGGTTGCATCTGCGTGATTAAAGGCATTAATGAGCATAAAAGTTTTTTTATTGGATGTGATGTCGCCACCAATCTCCTTACCAAACACCTTCGTGTCACCATACACATCCAAATAATCGTCTTGCAACTGGAACGCCAAACCAATCTGCTCACCAAACTTATAGAGATTGTCGGCATCTTGCTCGGAAGCATCGGCGAGGATGGCACCAATCTTTAAGGCACAAGCCAAGAGTACACTGGTTTTCAGACGAATCATCTCAATGTATTCCTCTTCCTTCACGTCATCACGAGTTTCAAACTCCATGTCGTACTGCTGTCCTTCACCTATTTCCAAGGCAGTCGTGGTGAAGAGTTTCAATACCTTTGAGAGGTGCTTGTCATCACACTGAGCCATGCGTTCGTATGCCAACACAAGCATGCTGTCGCCCGATAGAATGGCAGTATTGGCATTCCATTTCTTATGAACGGTTTCATGCCCACGACGCAAGTCGGCATTGTCCATCAAGTCGTCGTGCAACAATGTATAGTTGTGATAAGTCTCCAATCCTACGGCATTCATCAAAATTTTCTCTGGGTCTTCCTTGAAAAGATTGTAAGCCAAGAGCATCAGAGTAGGACGGATGCGCTTGCCTCCCATCGAGAGCACATACTTAATGGGCTCGTATAAAGAACTTGGTTTACGATTGTATGGCAGGTTTGCCAAGAAATCGTTCACCATGCTTAAGATTTCATCTGCAGTCTTCATATTAAATTAGTATTTAAATTTATAATTTTACAGAGCAAACACCACTGGTACGGCAATCATCGTGCGACATACCTTATTCTTGTCGATACCCGGTTTCCACTTAGGCATCATCTTCATCACACGCAGCGCCTCGTTGTCGAGCAAAGGATCTACCGACGTGCTCACACGCACATTGGCAACACTTCCATCCTTGTTGACAATGAACGACACAACCACCGTACCTTGTATCTTGTTTTTTTGAGCAGCTGGAGGATACTTTAAGTTTTTGGTGAGCCATTGCATGTAGGCAGACCATCCACCCGGGAACTCCGGGATTTTCTGCACCACGGTAAACACAATGGGTGCCTCAGCCAAAGCGTTGGGATTAGAGTTGTCCACCGCCGTCTCTGGAGCAGCCTCCTTCACATTTGCACCATCCACTACGCCAGAGCCATCTCCTATGACCAACTGACTCGTGGTTGTGCTGATTTTCTGGGGAGCGTTCTCCGCCTTCTCTGCGGCCTTCACTTGCTGGGTGATAGCCTTGGAGGCAGGAGCAGCGGCTGCAGCCTCAGCCGACACCATATCCTTTTGGTCTTGGGGTGCAGACATTTCCAAGTCTTGCGCCAAGTCTTCCATATCCTGAGCCGCGTCGTCATCCCCTTGCGGGCCGTTGGAATATTGCAATCCCACAAAGAGGAGCGAAAATGCCAAGAGTAAACCAAGCAAGAAAAACGTAATTCGCTTGTCCTCCAACTGAGCATTCTGTGATTTCTTTATTTCCACAATTCTATATCCTTATTCTTATATATTTTGCAGCTTAAAACTGCAATAATTCTTGTTTCATTCCGTTAATATCAACGAAAACATTGCAAAATTACTGCTTATTCTTGAAAAAAGCTGTATCTTTGCAAAAGATTTTGAGAAATATAATGAAAAAAGTTGGTTTTTCGGTCCTATTGGCAATTTTGGCAACAAATATTAACGCACAAGAGAGCCAAACTGGATATAACTTTCTGAGATTACCTGTGAGTGCTCATGCTGCAGCAATCGGAGGAGATAACATCACCTTGATCGAAGATGATGAAACCTTCATATTCAACAATCCGGCACTATTGGCGTCAGTGAGCGACAAGACCATCAACTTAAACTACATGAATTACATGTCGGGAGTCAACACCGCCTCGGCATCATTCAACCGCATTGTCAAGGAAAAGGCTTCATGGGCAGTTTCTGCACAATATGTGGATTATGGTACGATAAAGCAAACGGATGAGAACAACAACTCCCTGGGAGATTTCTCCGCCAAGGACTTGAGTTTCGCTGGCTATTTCTCATACATGATGGGCAAAAATTTCGTTGGTGGAATCACAGCCAAATTTATCACATCATATATTGGCAGTTACAATTCCATTGCTATGGCCGTGGACCTGGGCGTCAATTACTATGACCCAGATTATGAATGGTCGGTGTCGTGCGTGGCAAAGAATCTGGGTGGACAGTTGAAAACCTTCAACAATGAGCATGAAAAGCTGCCCATTGACTTACAGTTAGGTGTCAGCAAACGGTTCGTCAACACCCCCTTCCGCCTATCAGCTACCCTCGTCAACCTCAACCATTGGCACGATAGCCTGAAAGACCATGCCGTGATAGGTGCCGACCTACTCATCACAGAAAGCATCTGGGTGGGTACAGGTTACAATTTCAGAAGAGCTAACGAAATGAAAATCACGGACACAGAAGGAGAAGGAAGCAGCCACGGAGCAGGCTTTTCTGTAGGAGGTGGCATCAACCTGGAGCGATTTCAATTGAATGTAGCTTACGGTAAATATCATGTAAGCAGCAATAGCGTTCTCCTCAACTTAGCATATAGATTATAAAATTACAAATAAAAAATAGACAAACAATGAAAAAGATTACAATAGCCATCGATGGTTACTCCTCATGTGGTAAGAGCACAATGGCAAAAGATCTAGCCAAAGAAATAGGTTATGTATACGTAGACACTGGAGCTATGTATCGCTCGGTAACTCTCTATGCATTGCGCCACAATCTCTTTTTAGGAGATGGAAGTGTTGATGTAGAGAAATTGAAGCCCGCAATGGCAAACATTCACATCTCATTCAAGTTTAATAAAAGCACAGGTCGGCCCGATTGCTATCTCAACGGCGAGTTGGTGGAAAAAGAAATTCGCTCACTAGAAGTATCAAGCCATGTAAGCCCCATCGCAGCAGTACCTTTCGTAAGAGAGACCTTGGTGGCACAACAACAGAAGATGGGCGAAGAAAAGGGCATCGTGATGGACGGCCGCGACATAGGCACCACCGTTTTTCCAAATGCCGAACTGAAGATTTTCGTTACTGCTAGCTCACATATAAGAGCTCAACGACGATATGATGAACTTCAAGCCAAAGGAATGCCAGCCGATTTCGATGACATTCTCAAGAATGTGGAAGAACGCGACTATATAGATACCCATCGTGAAACATCCCCACTGAAAAAAGCTGCTGATGCCATCACACTCGACAACAGCAACATGACCATTCCCGAACAAAAAGAATGGCTGATGGAACAATATCGTAAGGCTGCTGCTGAATAATAACATTCACGACCTTGCATAGCTTAATTTATGTTAAACTACATACGTTGGGCGATAGAATGTTACAGTTCAGTGAAACGTTTTTGGATAAATGAAATGTTTTATTTATTTTTGCAAACAAATGACAAGGTAGTAATGATATAGATTATAAATTTTGAGTTAATTACTGTTTTTTGAAGGTGGTAAGTCCTCGTGAGAAGATTTACCACCTGTTTTTGTTTTATAGCTTCTATTCTATCATTTTGCTTAGTCGTTATTCAATATCTTCGAGTATACGTTCCTTGCACTCCTCCATCAACCATTTCGGCGTACTGGTGGCTCCGCAGATGCCCACGGTATTCACGCCCTCAAACCAAGCCATGTCTATCTCCTCGGCGCTTTCAATCTGATAGCTTCTCGCATTCACGCTCTTGCACTCCTTGAAAAGCACCTTGCCATTACTGCTTTTCCGTCCGCTCACAAAGAGGATGACATCATGCTTGCTGGCAAAGTTGGCAATGTTCGGCATACGGTTGGCTACCTGACGACAGATGGTGTCGAAACTCTTGAAGATGGCGCCATCCACGATATGCGCCTGACAATACTCGATGATGCGATGGAACTCATCAAGGCTCTTGGTGGTCTGAGAATAGAGGTAGATGTCCTTGGAAAAATCCAGTTTGCCCGTTTCATTCAATCGTTTCACATCATCAAACTTCTCCACCACGATGGCATGGCTCTGGGTCTGTCCCACCAAGCCCAACACTTCGGCATGCCCGTTCTTGCCAAAGATGACAATCTGTGCCTCTGGGTTGCTCACATACTGCTTCTTGATACGCTTCTGCAACTGTAGCACCACAGGACAAGTAGCATCGATAATCTCGATGTTATTCTTCTCTGCAAGGGCATAGGTCTCTGGCGGCTCGCCATGGGCACGGAGCAAAACCTTTACTCCATGCAGTTCCTTCATCTCCTCATGGTCGATGGTAATAAGCCCAGCATTGTGCAGGCGCTCCACCTCCATGCCATTATGTACGATGTCGCCGAGGCAGTAAAGCTTACCACCCTTCGTCAACTCTTCTTCTGCTTTCTTGATGGCAGTGGTCACGCCGAAGCAGAAACCACTACCGTTATCTATTTCTATCTGCATTTTATTTTACATTAATCTTCACTACCACCTTGGCATTGTCTGGGTCGTTCGTAATCATCAAGATACGAGGGTTCTTGGCACGCGACTTCTTCAGGTCTGCAGCCACTGCCGTCACCTTCATCTTCACGGTCTCACCCGGCTGAATCTTGCTCTTCTTAAGCTGTACCTGCAAGCCCATCGTAAACATCTGCATACTTCGGATGTCGAGCACCGACTTACCATCATTGGTAACGAGAATCTCACCCTTCAACTTCTTCTTGCCATCGAAACTACCCAAGTCGAGGTTGGTGGTTGACATCTTGATCTTTGGTGCCTTCGCCTTGTCGGCTGGCGTCATCTTGTCAAAGTCTGGCAGGAGGACGGCGGAAACCACGATTTCCTTCTCCGGCGCAATCTTGTCGCCAGGACGCTCACCGAGATAGACGGAAGTCTGGTTCAAGCCGAAGTCACGCAGTTTCTTGGAATCCAACACCAAGGCTACCTCGGCAGAATGGTGAGGAGCCACCTTGGATGGCGAAACCTGCGCATGGAGATAGCTAGGCAAGTGCATCACCACAGGCTCCATCGTTTGGTCGGTAGGATTGAAGATATGGATGCGTTGCACAGGACGGTCGCCCTTGTTGACATCATCAAACTCAACCTCCTGTGTATCAGCCTTGAACTCGCCCAACATCTCATTGTAAGTGCCAGAGAATTCCTCGACATTGCTCACCACCTTGCCTCGCATCGACACCATGAAAGGTTCGTCGGAGGCATTGCTATAGAGCAACACCTGCTTTTGGAAGGTACCCATCTGCTTGGCATCATACACCGTCTTCACCACGAAGCTCTCGCCAGCCGCGATGCTCTTCTTCGGATATTCCACCGAGGTACAACCGCAACTCTTATAGACGTTCTTGATGACCAAAGGCTTGTTGCCCTCGTTCTTCATCTGGAACTCAGCGGTCACAGGATGACGGAAGATAACTTGTCCGCAGTCCACCACCTCATGCTGAGTGGTAATCTTCTGAGCCGATGCCGACAGCGCCAACAGCGATGAGAGCATCAATATGTTCATTCGTTTCATTGTATTCTATTTTTTAATTATCAATCTTTTCTGTTACTGTTTTCAAGGAGAGTGAAGAAAACTTACTCTCATTTTTCTCAATGGAAGTAGGAACTTACTCTTTTACTTCCATCTGATAAGCCTCAGCTCTGCCACCGAACTCTGGGCTGTAAGCGCACTGCACGGTGCAAGTACCGCTCAGATAATCGCCCTTTCTATCGACGTAGTATTCCATCTCGACCTGATGCTTACCTTTAGATAAACGATCGAAATAGAAATTTGTTGTATAGTCCTTCGGAGATATATAGCCTCCCAAGCCCCATTGGTAGCCACTCAACTGATTGACTGGCTCCAAACAAGCAGCTCGCTTATCCACAATTTGCACAAAGTCGTAGTCACGGTCGGCTGTAATGGTGAGGATGACCTTCACCTTGTCGCCTATCTTGGCGTTCTTGCCGATGACCTTGGCATTCTTGCCAATGACCTTAGCATTCTTCGCCTCTTGCTCGTCCTTGACTTCGGCTATCTTGCGAGTCACCTTGATGCCCGACTCGGCAGAAGCAATCTTGGAAGATGGTTGGGCAAACTGAGCATAGACTGCTCCCCAACTTGTCCCCTCATTCTTTTTGTCGATGGTCAAGGTCTTGGCAGTGCCTTGCTTCGATATCTTTACATAACCGAGACCTGCGGTAGCCTTAGGCAGAGAAAGCACCTTGCCATCAAGCTTGATGGTAGCATTCTCTGTTGTCTTTTCCAAGACAGCCTCCTTGCCATTCAAGAAAGCATAGACTGCATCCACGGTATTGACCGGGGTATCCCAAGCCTGGGTTCGCTTCGACTGGAGCAACCAGAGTTGCATCTCATTGACAGGTTCACCCAACAGTTTCATTGCCTCTATCGCAGCCACCTGTGTTGGAATCTTATAGTCTCTCCAACTGTAGGTTGCCTTGCGAGTATCGAAGTAGCGTCCCACCTCTGGTTTATAGACTGAGTATTCGTTGATGCTCTGCAAATAGTCTGCAGCCTGCTGCTTGTATCCATTCCTGGCGAGAACCACGGCGGCTATCGCCTTGCCATAAATGGTAAATTCGCCATTTTTATCTGCCATCTTCTTCAAGAGATAATCCTTATCGGAAGAAGCCGATGTATTCAGTTTCTTACCAGAAATAGATGAATGATTGCCATCAAGCGACAAGATATAGAGATAATCCACTGCATCCTCGCTTGGTCGAATGCTAGCCAACTGAGCTACGATATTCTTATATGTCTTGCTTCCGTTTTCTGCCTCAGCCTTTTTCTTCAAGAGTTCAGCCTCTCTCTTTTTCATCTCCTTCACTTCCTTGGCAGCTTCATCCTGTAAGTAAGAGAGGGCACTACGAAGCAGAGGATTCACATCGCTCTGACTGCCTATCATCTGGTTGAGTCGAGCCATCATCTTGGCTACGGCAGTGGTAACATATCTGTTGCCATCCATGCCCTTCCACCAAGAGAAGGCTCCTAACGGACTCTGCAAGGCTTGCAACTTTGCGATTTGGGCTGCCAAGCGAGAGGCGACTTGCGTCTCATCGAAGTAATTGATGAGTTTTGCCTTCTGCTCGCTTTCCTTGTCGGCATCCATCACCCAAGGAGTCTCTTCCAAGACCAAGTTCTTGAGTTCCTGGTTCTTCTCCAAACTGCTCATCAAGGAAGTAGCAAGCTTGCCAGAAGCGGTATAGCCAGAAGCATGAGAAGACGAAGCTCCATTCGATGCTTGCTCCTTCTTCCAAAGCTCCACCACCTGCTTGATGACTGGAGAGGACTTCATAATATGGCGAGCGATGCTGTTGCTATAGATTGCCGCCATCAAGGAGATGGCATTGTCATCATTGGTTGGATTGCTGAGGGAAGGCAACGCCTGAATCATCAGCCAACTAGGATTGTTGGCGTATTCGATGGTCACCTTGGCATCAGCTACATTCTTATCCAATTCACCATTCTTGCCTATCAAACTCTTGCCATCCTTTCCAGCAAACAACGATGAGAGGTCGAAATCCTTCACACCTTTCTCTGTCAAGGTAATAGGCAGGGTATTGGTAACGAGTTCACGGTTGCTCAACACAGGCAAGTAATGCTGCTCGCCATCGCTGTAGCCATTACCCGAAGCCACCACCTTATTAATATAAACACCTTCTTTCAGTCCTTCCACATCGAATGACAAGGTAGCAGAACCGTTGGCATCCACGTTATATTTGGCGTTCTTCTGCCAAACCACCTTGTTGGTCTCTGGGTCGATGATTTGCATACGGGCATTACCGCCCACCTTCTTATCCGATGTATTGAAAATCTTGGTCACGATGGTCGCCTTGTCGCCCTCACGCAGGAAACGAGGCATGTTAGGCTGTACCATCACCGTCTTCTGAGCCACAGCCTCGGCATCGAGCATAGCGTTGCGCATCTCCTTGTCATGAGCCAAGCCCATGAATTTCCAAGTGGTAACACTCTCTGGCAAGGTGAACTTGATGGCAACATTTCCCTTGCTATCCGTCTCCAAGACAGGATAAAAGAAGGCTGTCTCGTTCAAGTTCTCACGAACCTGCACATTGTCGAGAACCTTTTCCTCCTTTTCTGAAACTGGAGCTGGCGCAGCTACTTCAATATCCTCTGCCACATCCATAGCAACACCATCAGAATTGGCACGAGATGCCATCATCGGAGCAGCCTGTTTGCGAGCCATTCCGTAACCAACAATGATTCTGCCTTCATCGTGGACGGCGCTATGCTTTTCCATACGTACCGCCTCAACGGTTCTGTCAGAAACACCTCCCGTCAGATAAGCAAAATTACTATTCGCATAAATGTGACTGAAATAAGATTCATCGAAGTGATCCACCTCCAGTTCCTTCTCATCATAATACTTGGTAGGATAAGTGCCACTCAATCCGAAAGGACGATAGCTAAGGTTATGCCTCCAATAGCAGTTTGGCAACATCTGCGAGAAACCGAGCGACAAATCCCAACGATGACTGGCAAGATTGTCGAGCGACTTATCATAGAGCACACTCATCAACTGCGCCTTGGCAGGCTTGCCGTCAGGAGTCGTGATGTTCAAGGTCCACTCCTCCTTCTGTCCTGGAGTCAAACGGTTGCGGAAAGTCTTCCACTTGATATTCAACTTCTTCTCAGGCAAAGGACGGGCGATGCGTATCGTACGAGTATAGCACTTGCCCTCCTTCACGAAACTATAGTTGATGACAATGCCCGAAGCATATTCAGGCTTATAGGTAAGCGGAAGAGTGACAATGCTGTCGCCCAACTCCCAGGCACCTTTCTCCAAGAGTTTGTTACCTGCGATAATGGAGTAAACAATATGCGCTCCATTCTCCGAAGAACCCACCTGTACATAGACTGGTTTGCCATCACGAGGGAAGACATCGGCAGTCTGGTAATACCATTCGGTAGTAGGCTCCATCGGATGCGTATCCTTGATGCTAAAGACAGTGAATTTCTGCTGCAAAGTATCTACTCCGCAGATAGCCTCCAGCTCATGTACGCCCGACATCAAGGAATCGATTGGCATCGGAACATTGGCATAACCATCAGCCCACTTGCCTTGGTCGATGCGATACTTCAAGCTGCTCGCAATCTCCATACCACTGGCATTACGATAAGAGAAAGTTACGGACTTCAAGCTATCCGCCTCGATGCGCTTAGACAAATCGACTGAGAATGCCGTAGGCTTCGT
>DJSH01000001.1:0-910 GCA_002440225.1 Candidatus Segatella violae | reverse complement strand
AATGCCTCCAAAGGAATCTCCACATCGAAGGTTCCATCCTCACGAGTGGTACCCTCGGCTTTCTTCACCACCTCTTCGGCAGAGCGAGCGCCCCACCACCATAGTTGGTTTCTTCGAGTCACCTTATATTCCACCTTGGCACCCTGCACAGGTACCCCGGCATAAGTCTTGGCGGTAGCCTTCACCACCACGGTATCTCCCCAAGTATATTTCTCGTTCACCTTCGGGAAGGTAATCTCGAAGGTTGGGCGCTTGTATTCCTCCACACGGAAGAAAGTTCTTGCCATCGTGGTATTCACCTCGATATGATATTGCCCCGTCAATCCTCCTTGTGGCAATTCGAAATCCACGGAAGCCGTACCATACCCATCGGTCTTCGCCGACTTTCTAGCCACCTGTTTCCAGTTGGCATCCACCAAATCGAAATCCAAATTGTAGCTAATAGGAAAAACCTTCGCATCCAAACCTTTCTCATTTCTGAAAACGATAGCCGTGGCATGCACGGTCTGCCCTGGACGATAGATACTGCGGTCGGTATAAAGCTGAACCATCGTCTTATGATCCTTCTGCTCATAGTATCTTGTGCGAGAGAGATAGATGTTCTTGGCTGGAGTAAACTTATCTTCGTTGGTGGAAATCAACACCGTTCCATCCACATTCTTGAAGTAAGCCTCTCCATCGGCATTGGTGGTCAGACGGGCATGAACCACTCGCTTGTCCTTCTTCGCCTTCATGTCATAGCGCTCGTCATAAAGCTCTATCTTCGCTCCGGCTACCGGTTGGCCGCTCGTTGCATCCACCACCACATAGCGATGCTTATCGTCAGGCAACTGCTGAATCATCACCGCCAAGTTGCTCACATAGAAGATATTTCTCTGTGGAGCGATGCTTGTGTTATCGGAAGATACCT
>DJSH01000014.1:36929-49321 GCA_002440225.1 Candidatus Segatella violae | reverse complement strand
CTTGTGTTATCGGAAGATACCTCCATCAGGTAAGCGCCCAAAGGCAGATTGCCGCCAATCTCGAACGAATCCTTTACCTCCTCGTAGTTCGGATGACCATAGAATTGCTTGTTAAAGTCCTTCTGATGCAAAGCCGAAGTCTTCTTCAAGAGCATCTTGTAGGTAGCCTCATCGCTCACATCATAGTCATTGTCGGCAGTGATATTGACACGAGAGATGCTGACCTTCACATTCTGGAGATTGCGCACGTTGAGCTTCACCCACTTTTTCTCCGTAGGACGAAGCACCTGAGGCATGTCCGATAGCGAGAACATCGGTTCGGTCAATCGCTTCTGCGCATTTCTGAGCACATTCATTCTCGACCAACCGCCCCAATGGTTCAAGGCGTAGTTGATATAGTTCAGTTTGTCGAGAGGCTTGGCATCGGTAGCCCCCTCCATGAAGCGGAAGTGCTCCACGGCGAGCTCCCCCGCCTCCGGGATGTCTTGATATACATGGATGAGCGAGTCGATGGTGTTCAGGTACTTCGACTTCCTCACCTCCTTCACATCATCCAGACGGTCTTTCTGAGTGATTTGGAAGGCACAGAGACAAGCCGCACCCCGATTGCCCACCTTATTATAATAGGTGTGCATCAGTTGGTACGCTTCCTTGCAGTCTGCCTCGAAACCGATGAGATGGAGCATGTCATTGTGGAAAGTGGTGCCATCCACGCCCTTCAGGGTCAAAGGCACATACTCGGTGGAATAATGCTTGGCGAGCAGTTCGGGCTGCGCCAAGGCTTTTAGGAAGTATTCCTTGCTCTTGTCCATATTGGCATCATAGTTCTCCCGATAAGCGGATGCACTTTTCTCATCCACCTCTATCCCATAAGGATTCTCACGGTAGAACTTGCCGAGGGCAGCATATCTCACTGACTTCAATACAGGGTCGGAAATACGCTGCACTTCCGCCTCCATCCGTCTGACGGCAGGAGTCAACGAATCCGAAGAGATGTCATTCCAGAGCACGGTCTGTCTCAGTTCCGCCGCCAGGAGTTGTCCATAGTCCTTGGAAGCCGTCGCCTTGGAGATGATTTTCTTCATCACGCCGATTTCACTTTTCGGTTGGTCCTTCTGTCGGAAGGTCTGAGCTTGTTTCCACAAGTTATCGTAAGTCTGCGCCATCGTTTGCGTCATGGCAAACAAAGCGACGAGGAGTGTTATAATGTTTCTTTTCATAAGCCAAGTGTACGTTATGTTAATCACCACATGTTAAACATCAAACTTTTCAATGCAAAAATACAAAAAATTATCTACTTTCAAACCTAATAACGGAAACTTTTTGCTATCTTTGCATAAAATTTAACCGCATTCGGCAATTTGGAAGAACTTCCATTACGCTCATTTGCCAAATTTTTGCAGAAAATTAATGCAATAACCTAAAAAAGCATTAAGAATAGAAGCTTAGATAATGCTAAGTCGAGACTAAAAGAACAATAACATAGCAAATCAATATAAACTAAAAGAAACAATGGCAGAGAAAAAGTACGGTCATTTCGATGACACCAATCGCGAGTACGTGATTACTGACCCTAAGACCCCATGGCCTTGGATCAACTATTTGGGCAACGAGGATTTCTTCTCGCTCATCTCCAACACAGCTGGTGGCTACTCCTTCTATAAGGATGCCAAGTTCCGCCGCATCACCCGCTATCGCTACAACGGGGTACCTATGGACAATGGCGGTCGCTACTTCTACATCAAGGACGGTGACACCATCTGGAACCCAGGTTGGAAACCTTGCAAGACTCCACTCGATAGCTATGAGTGCCGCCATGGTATGAACTATACCCGCATCACAGGCAGCAAGAATGGTGTGGAGGCTAGTGTCCTCTTCTTTGTTCCGCTCCATACTTGGGCTGAGGTTCAGAAGATGACTTTGAAGAACAACTCCAAAGAAGTGAAGAACCTGAAGGTGTTCTCCTTCGCTGAGTGGTGTCTTTGGAATGCCGCTACCGATATGGAGAACTTCCAGCGCAACTTCTCCACTGGCGAAGTGGAGGTAGAGGGCAGCACCATCTATCACAAGACGGAGTATCGTGAGCGCCGCAACCACTATGCTTTCTATACTGTCAACACCGAGATACAGGGTTACGATACCGACCGTGAGAGCTTCATCGGTCTCTACAATGAGTTTGCCGAGCCTGAGGCTGTCATCGAAGGCAAGCCTCGCAATAGTTTCGCCCATGGTTGGAGTCCTATCGCATCCCACTACATCGAGGTTACTTTGCAGCCAGGCGAGAGCCGTGACCTCATCTTCCTCATGGGATATGTGGAGAACGAACAGGACAAGAAGTTCGTGGCAAAGAAGGTCATCAACAAGGAGAAGGCGCACGCCTTGATGGCGAAGTTCGACACCACCGAGAAGGTAGATGCTGCATTCGCAAAGCTCAACCAGTACTGGGACAACCTCCTCAACATCTTCACCGTGAAGAGTGGCAACGACAAGCTCGACCGTATGGTGAACATCTGGAACCAGTATCAGTGTATGATTACCTTCTGTATGTCTCGTTCGGCAAGCTTCTTCGAGAGCGGTATCGGTCGTGGCATGGGATTCCGTGACTCCAATCAGGACTTAGTGGGCTTCGTACATCAGATACCTGAGCGTGCCCGTCAGCGCATCATCGACATCGCCAGCACCCAGTTCCCTGATGGCGGTTGCTATCATCAGTATCAGCCATTGACCAAGCGAGGCAACAACGACATCGGTGGCGGTTTCAACGACGACCCTTGCTGGTTGATTTTCGGTACCATCGCCTACATCAAGGAGACGGGCGACTTCTCCATCCTCAACGAGCAGGTGCCATTCGACAACCAGCCTGGTAGCGAGGTGAGCCTCTTCGAACACTTGAAGATCTCGATGAACCACGTCATTAACAACCTCGGTCCTCACAAGTTGCCACTCATCGGCAGAGCCGACTGGAACGACTGCCTCAACCTCAACTGCTTCTCTTGGGACCCTAACGAGAGTTTCCAGACCACCGAGAACAAGGGTGAAGGCAGCAAGGCTGAGAGCTTGATGATTGCCGGTTTGTTCGTTGTAACAGGCAAGGACTACGTGGCTCTCTGCAAGCAACTCGCCAAGGATTCAGTAGAGAACAACAGTGCTGTAGCTGGCATGGCAGAGGAGGATTACCTCGCCGAGGCAGAGCGTATGCAGCAGGCTGTGGATAACATGGACGAGGCAGTGAAGAAGCATGGTTGGGATGGCGAATGGTTCCTCCGTGCTTACGACTTCTTCGGCCACAAGATTGGTAGCGACGAGAACGAGGAAGGCAAGATCTTCATCGAGAGCCAAGGCTGGTGTACCATGGCTGGCATCGGCTTGAAGGAAGGTCTCTGCGACAAGGCTTTGGATAGCGCCAAGGAGCGCTTGGAATGCGAGCACGGAATGGTGCTCAACAACCCAGCTTACACCACCTATCATGTGGAGATGGGTGAGATTTCCTCTTATCCAGAGGGTTACAAGGAGAACGCTGGTATCTTCTGCCACAACAATCCTTGGGTCATCATCGGTGAGACTGTTGCCGGACGTGGCAACGATGCGTGGAAGCACTACACCAAGATTCTGCCTAGCTACGTGGAGGAGAAGTACCAGACCTTGCACAAGGTGGAGCCATACGTGAACTGCCAGATGGTAGCCGGCAAGGATGCCGCCAAGCCAGGAGAGGGCAAGAACTCATGGTTGACGGGTACAGCCGCTTGGATGTGGTACACCGTCAGTGAATTCATCCTCGGTATCAAGCCAGACTATGAGGGATTGAACATCGATCCTTGTCTGCCAAGCACCGCCAAGGAGTATGAGGTAAACCGCAAGTTCCGTGGCGGCGAATACCATATCGTGGTGAAGAATCCTGACGGCAAGGAGAAGGGTGTGAAGCAGATTACCATGGATGGCAAGGCCATTGAGGGTACCGTTATCCCTTGCGCCGCTGGCAAGCACGAAGTGATTGTGGAGATGTAATCTATCTCAGAGATTACACATTAATATATATAATGAGAAGCCCGACAAGAGATGAGCATCACGCTTACTCTTGCCGGGCTTTTTCTAACTAACACAAACCAAAACCAAAACAAATTACTTAGCTGGATACAACCAAATGCCATAAGTGAAAGCATCGCTCCACTTTTGTGGCTTTGCTTCTCCGTTTCTCCACCACTGACCGATGTTGGCGAATGGAGTGAGGATAAGGTCAACAGGATTACCCTTGTAGGTTCCCTTCGCCTTGAAGCACTCGGTCATCATCGTAGGATCTACCTTCTCGATAGCCACTGGCTTCTGGTTGACATCCACTCTCAAATCTTTCGCTATATTACAATCGTCGTTGTGCAACTGTGGATTCCAAACCATATCCACGCAATATACCACCGGACCACGGAGGTAAGCGTAAGGTATGTGATTGGTAGCCTTCTCATTGTACATAATCTCACCACCTGCGAGATAATGCTTCTCGTAATCGGAATGGTGCTCACGCTTTACCCATCTCTCCTCCATCGGGAAAGTAATGGTCAACTTGTCACCCTTCTTCCAAGCACGGTTCAACTTGAAGTAACTGCCAGGATTCACACCTTCCAAGGTCTTTCCGTTGAGACTGATGCTTGGATTCTTGCACCAGGATGGGATACGGAGATTCAACTCCTTGTTGGCTCCCTTATTGATGGTCAGCTCCACCGTCTCGTTGGCAGGGTAATTGCCCGTGATGGAGAATTGGAAACCCTTGCCATCGTAGTTGGCATCCACATACTGGTTGACATAGAATTCCTTGCCTTCCTCGGCATAGAAGAATGTAGGGAGCAAGGAGATGATGCGGTGTCCGCTCGCTGTACAACAGTCAGGACCATGGAAATAGCCATTTGGCTTATCGCCATTAGGAGCTGTATGATAGCGGCAAGTACCCGCTTCAGCATCTTGTGCGGCGAACACATGGTTGATCATCAGTCGCTCCATCGCATCGGCATACTTAGGATTGCCGGTCAACTGAAGGAGCATCTGAGAAAGTTGCATCCACGACATGGTAGCACAACTCTCCACGATGTTGCCACTCAATGGTTTCACATAATCATGTTCATAGTGTTCTGCCACACTCACACCACCGGTGATATACATCTGTCGCTTGGCGATGTCGTTCCATGCGCCCTCCACCTTGCGGAGCAAACTCTTATCGCCAGTGATGCGATAGAGACGGAGGAAGCCCATGAAGTTCATGTGGAAGGTATGAGAGTGAACGTATGGCTGCAACTTATCCACACCAATCTTGCCATCAGCCACAGAGTCGAGACGAGAGAAAGCATCCCAACCACCCCACTTGTCGATGTTGGCAACTACCCACTTAGACCAGTCGAGATACTTCTTCTTGCCCGTAATCTCATAGAGTCGAGCCACTGGGTCGCAGAGTAAGGTACCCTCCCAAGCATAGTGGACGCTATGACCTGCGAAATCACTGGTGCCAGAGAGCACCTTATTCTTGTTTTCTGGCGCACGAAGTTTGGAAGGCCAGAACTCATTCTTGCCTGGACCGAAGTTCGCCAAGAAATAATCGGCGAGACGTTCCACTGATTGCAGCGCCTTCTTGTCGCCCGTCTCCTCATACACGGTCTCGAAAGCATGGAACACGAAGTAGAGTTCGTATGGATCCATACCACGGATAGGACGCTTCGCCGAGCGATAGCTCTTGGCGGTAGCACCGAGATAACCACTTGGCTCCTGAGAGGCGATGATGCGATAGAGTTCTTTCTTCGCCTTCTCATAGAGTGCCTTGTCCTTGCCCTGGATAGCCGAGAGATAAGCACTCTCTATCCATTTTCCGTGCTGTTCAGCCTTTGTCCAATCCCAACCTGTATGCTGACGGTTGACCACGAAATCCACATATTTATCAATAGGAAAGTTCTTGAGATATACATCACGGTTGAGTTTCATACGATCGCCGATGAAACCATCGATACCCGAAATCTCAGAAACCTTCACAGGAGATTCCAAGAGCGTCACCTTGTCGTTCTTGTCGGCGAAGGCGGGGATAGCCATGGCAGAAGCGACGAGGGCAATCATTGCCTTAGAAGCAAACTTAATCTTTACCATATTATTTCTCTTAATTGTTAGTTATTATTTTTTTCGGTTGCAAAGATAATAGGATTATTTCGAAAACAACAGATATTATTCGGTCACAAGAAAGGGGGCATTCGTTCACTTCTTAATTTGAACGAATGCCCCCTAATGGGTGAATCATTTTCCCTATTCTAAATGAGATTTCTACTTTTCCTGATGTACGAATATTCCCTATAATCTATTATTTTTCTGATATTCACTTGGAGATACACCGTAGGTATCGCGGAACACTTGGGTGAAACTTTTGTGGTCATTATACCCCACGGCAAACATTACGTCTTGTATTGTCGCTGTTTTCTGCTTGAGCATCTCGGCAGCATGTTGCATTTTGATGCCACGGATAAACTCCAATGGAGTCTGACTCTTCACCGCCTTGAGCTTACGAGAGAAGGTGGAGCGAGACATACCCAGCTCGGAGGCCAGAAAGACAACATCTAGTTTTTCGCTTCCCAAATGTTCCTCCACTATCTTTGTAGCCTTGGCTATAAAACGCTCATCAATCTTGACTATATCCAGTTGCGAAGTCATCTCCTCTTGCATTTTCTCTCGCAAACGGTTCACATTACTCTGGATGATTCCCAAGTTTTTCTCCATCTGTTTATCGCCACTGCCAGCTTTCTGACCTTCCTGCATCAAGCTGGCGATGGCAGTAATCTCTGTCAGAGGAGAAGCGAGTTCCTTCGACACATTGTCGAGATATTCCTTCTTGCTTGCCGTTACGTTTTCCTCGATAATCTGGTCGTTGCGCTCGGCTACTCGCTCCTTGTATCGCTTGATGATTTGCCAAAGGGCAGCGATGAAGAGCAACAGGTAGAGGGTGTAAGCCCACCAGGTCTCCCACCAAGCAGGCAGACGATGAATCTCAAAGGTAGTAATATGCTTGCTCCAAAGTCCATTCTCGTCGGTGGCTTTCACCTCGAAGGTATAGTCGCCCTTGCCCACCTTATTATATATAGCGGCATTCTTGCCCACAGGTAGATACACCCAGTCCTTGTCCACTCCTTTCAAGCGATAGGCATAGCAAATACGGCTATGGTTGCGGAAGTCGAGCGACGAGAACTCGATGGTGATGTTCTGCTCGTCGGGTTCGATGTCGATGCTTGTCAATGTCTTCTTGCGCTGTGGGTCGAGCCAGATACTCTTGCCCATCACCTTCACGTCGGTGATACGAGGACGCACATCCTTCGGAATACTCTCCAGTCCCAAACTGGTCTTGAAGGAAATCATACCCGGTATTCCTCCGAAATACATATCTCCACTCTGTGGGTCACGGAACACGGCACGTGGCAAGAAGCGATGCTGCTCAATGTCTTCGTCCTGGGTAGTATATACCCTCACTGCCCCATTCTTGGGATTGAACTCACGGATGGTTTGAGGCGTTACAATCCAAAGATGATTGAAACGATCCACCTTCACATGGTCCACCATATCGCCGTTGAGTCCTGCTTGCAGGGTATAATCCTTGTATTCCGTTGGATTGGCAGTGGAGAAAGCCAACAGCTGTCCTTCGCCCGTACTAGCCCAAAGCGTTCCGTCGGTGGTGACGTCCAGGGTGAGGAAATCCTTCTGATGGGAATACAGTTTCCAAGCACCCGATGGGGAGATACGACAGATTCCCTTGTTGCGAACGGTACACCAGATGTAACCATCGGCAGACTGGGTGAAGTCGCTTACGTCGCCTATCTTCTCGGAGATGCAAACTACCCGATGAGTCTGCGCGCTATACATAAACACGCCGTTCATCGTACCTATCCAAAGGTTCTGCTTACTGTCCTCGAAGATGACCTCGCAAGCCCCCGATGTCTTGCTCACCTTCGACAAGTCTATCTGTTTCTCCAAGAAGATTTGTCTGCCCTCTCTCCTCAACTTCATGACCATCGTACCTGGAGTCATCACCCAAACGGCATTATGCTGATGCGACTTCACCAAATACGGAATGGTATATAAAGGTAAGCTAGCTACAGCTGGGCACATACGATAATCTATCGGCAAAGCGCCCTGCTGCGGGTCGTATAAGAACAATCCGTATGATTCCTGGTAGTACCAAAAGGCTCCCCCATCATCCTTGCATAAGGTAACGATAGTGGGATGGAAACCTGTGGCTTGCAACAAGGGCTGATAAGAATAAGATCGCACGTCAGAGCCCTTGAAATTGATAATGAAACTATAATGGTCGAATGCCGACACCCAGATGTTTCCATCCCTCGACTGATAGAGATGCGCCAATATCTTCTTCTCTGGCGAGAACAAGCCACCGGTATCCACCAGTTCGAGTTTTCCATTGCCCACAAGATTTCCCTTTCCATCTACTATCGGCTTTAGTACGGAAATATGGTCATTGCCCAATAACCATAGATAGTGATATTTGGGGTCTTGCAATACCTCTCTGAACAATGCGGCATTCAGACTAGCAGGCACTTGGAGCAATCGGAAACGATCCGCTTCCGTTTTGGCCTTCGGATTGTAATACCATACGGCAGAACCACCGGTAATCAACCAATAGCAGCCCGTATGTCGGTCTTCGCACATGCTCTTCACCGACATCTTTTTGCTCAACAGCATCTCCCTGCCCTTGGCATCCTTGCGATAGAACTCACCATTCCTGGTAGAATAAAAGAATTCTCCCTGTCGGTTCTCATAAAGAGTCGTAATGTATGATGACATGTGATGGAGTTTGCGAAGATTTCCCTTTCCATCCAGTTCATAGAGCGAGTTATCGCAAGCTATCCATACATCGCCATTCTTACGGGTAGCCATCAGTCCGACAGGTTTTTCCTGTAGCTTCTTGATGCCTATCTTCTGTATGCCGTAGGTTTGCTTGTCCAGGATATACACGCCCTTTTGGGTACCAAACCAGATACGGCTATCTTTACTTTCTGCAATGCAGAGCACCGAGTTGATGTCCATCAGTCCCGGTGTTCGATAGTCACTGCGAAATACATGCACATTGTAACCATCGTCACGGCAGAGTCCATCCACCGTACCATACCACATGTATCCCTCCGAGTCCTCGAAGGTATAAGAGATGGCACTCACAGGCAGTTGGGAGATGGCGGGGTTCTTGGCTACACGAACCCCTGATAGTTGGGCATGAAGCCAAGTGCATTGCAACAAAAGCAACAATATATAAAAAATCTTCTTCATCTTCAATGTATTAGTTATTATGTATCTGTATTAAGAATGGTGCAAAGTTACAAAAATTATGGCAATTTACAAAATTTCAACATTTACTTTTGAGTGTAAACAGACAAAAACAACGAGAAATCCCATAGCGAGCTTCTACAGCGGGCCATGGGATTTTCTAAATACTAACCTATAAACCTAAAAAAAAACTTAAACCTAAAACAATTGAATCTAAACTTAAAAACCTAATTACCTAAATCAACTAATCCTAAAATCCTAATCATCTATTTTACCTAAAAATAACTAAACCTAAAAACGATTATCTAAACTATGCAAACTATAAGCAACAACTTGCCCATAAAAACTAACTAATAAGCTTTACCTAGCTAATAAACATAACCTTGCCTTAACGCAAGAGACAGACTTGATCCAGCACGACCCCTTCGTCCAAAGCCTTGACCGTAAGACGATGCTTCTTCATCTTGGCAATAGGCAGGGTGATGCGGATACGAGCCTGACATTGCAAGGTATTTACCTTCCATTGCTCGCTTCTGCCCGCAGTTTGGTATTCACTTACGACAGCCTTACAGCCATCGAGCGACAGGGCAACGCGCAACTTTTTGTCATCCATCGGATGAGTCGGAACCATACGGAGTTCGATGGTTACCGAATCACCCTCAATCTTTCCACCTGCTGACTTTCCGCTCGAAAGTAGCTTGTCAGAAAACTCAAAACCTAGTTCTGTATTCTTGGCGATACCAGCCGCCTTGCCCTCATAGCCCAATCCATACCATGCGATAGGATGACCGAAAGAACAATCGGTGGCATTCCAACGAGAGAGAGATTTTTCTTGTTTCATCATCGGAGTGCTTGCCACGGTGCGAGCCACACGATTGAAGACAGGCTGCTTGCGAGGCTGGAAGTCCATCATGCGATTCCACTTGCCGTGGTTGTAATAGCCCTCGTTATAGACCTTGGTCATTCGGGCGATGCTATCGAATGCAGCGTCGCTCATCGACCAGTAGGCAGTTCCCTCATCCTTTGAGGTTTCTTTACCGTGGCGAGCCAGCTGCGCATAGAGCAACTTGTTGTTCATCTGGGCAGCAGCCTGCACGGGATATTTGAATAGTTGATAATACTCATCCTTGCGCTCCTTAGGCAGTTCACCCTTGGCGATGGCCTTATCGAGCATTTTTTCTATATCACTTGCCTTGTCGGCGAGCTTCTTGTAGTCTGCCAAGCGATTCAAGATGTACTCCTCGCTCCATGGCAGGTCGGTAATGATGCTGTACTTTTTATCCCACTCCTCGCATCGGGTATTACCTAAGAACTCTGGCTTGCGGATGTACGCCAAGCGATAGCTTTCCTGCATCACAGGCAACATCTTCTCTGCCATAGCCTTTCCGAACTCCCTTGTCCAGAAGTTCTGCTCATGCTGTACGAGCCACTCATTGTTTGGCATCAACTCCTTGTCGGCATGGTCGCCGGGATAGATGCTGTTCATGTTCCAGGCCATATCGAGGAACAATTCTATCTGATACTCGGCAGGCTTGATGTCGCCCACGTTGAGAATCCAGAACTTCTGTATGCCCTTGTGCCAAGCCTCCGACATCTGCTGATACATCAGCGATGGCGAGAAGGTGCCGAGCCAGAGGTAGTCGTGAGGACGCCCCCAATAGCTCACGTGGTAGTAGATACCGTTGCCACCCTTGCGAGCACGTTCCTCGGCTGTCGGGAAGTGGCGCACCATCCCATAATTGTCGTCGCACCATACGAGACATACATCCTCTGGCACTTGCAATCCAGCATGGTACACATCGAGCACCTCCTTGTAAGGCACAAACAACTGTGGCACCTGGGTCACATCCTTGTTGACATACTTCGCCAACATCATTCTTTGCGCTTTCAACACGCTATCTAGTACTGTTTTTTGTTCCTGTACGGTCTTGGCTCCCTGCATCGCTCCATCGTGTACGCCACGCATACCGATGGTATAGAGGATAGGCTGACCAGCCACTTCCTTCACTCTGTCCTCCCAGAACTTGAGCACATTCTCCTTGTTATGCAAAAAGTCGTAATCGCCCTTGCCTCTCACTCTCCATTCGCCCGCTGTGCTCGAAGCCATTGGTTCGCAGTGAGAGCCGCCGATGTAGATGCCATACTCCCGAGCCACCTCTCTGTTGCCCTCGGTGAGGAAGAAAGGACGGGTGCATTCGTGCATCGCTGGCCAGTAAGTATTGGCACGAAGACGAAGCAGCAACTCGAAGATACGAGCGTTGGTCTTCGGACCAACATGTCCCCTGATGTCGGAAGGCTCGTAAGTCTTGCTCGACCAAGGCATCAGTCCCCAGTCCTCGTCATTGATAAAGATGCCTCGGAATTCCACCGATGGGGCCTGCGCATTCTGATAACCATCCTTCAGGCTGAAGCTATCGAGATGCTTAGGCTTGGCATCCGCCCACCATTCCCAAGGCGATACACCGAGCAGTCGAGACACCTCCAAGACTCCATAGGCAAGACCGTGGTCATCGCTACCTTTTATATATAGGTTGCCATCGGCAGCCTTTAGTTGGAAAGCCTCTTTCTTGTAAGCGAAAGCAGCGGCATCCTTGGAGAGGACGATGAGGTTCTTGACAGTTGAAGCCTTTCCTCTTACAACTACCATCTTAGAACCGAGCACCTTTTCGATGTCGCCCTGCAACATTCTCAAGGCAGTCTTAGCCACCGGTTGCAAGCTTGTGGTATCAGCCTCAACCTTCACGGTGCTTCCGCCTTTGAGGTCGAAAGCATAAGATGTAAGACTCATTATCGCTCCGATGGCAATGAGCAACACCTTGTTGAACCCAGCAAACCATTTATTATTGTATCTTGTCGAAGTCATAATTTGTATTCTTGTTTTTAATTCTGCTGCAAAATTAATACGAAATCATGAATCAGAACACCTAAAATCCGTCAAAAAAATAGCAAAATATGTCAAATGTCTGCCCTTTGAATGATTTTTGGTAGTTTCTGAACTCAGAATAACATTGAAAGTACATTGTCGCTACCATTAGCGCCATTTGATTCTTCTTCTAGATAAAATATTCGTTCAACAGTGTTGAACGGCCGTTCAGAACTGTTGAACG
>DJSH01000014.1:24907-36887 GCA_002440225.1 Candidatus Segatella violae | reverse complement strand
ACTGTTGAACGAAGATTTCTATTAAGAGTAAGAACAAAAATCCCCCACAGATCCTTATATTGATTCATGTGGGGGACAAACTAACGAATAATTACCATTTTGATAAGTTTACACCTTATTTCTCCGCAGGCTCAGCTACTTCTGTTGGCCAATATGGATTCTGATAGAGAGGTGATTCGCTCACAGTGGCATGATCAGGAGCAGTAAGCATCATCTGCTTGATAGGCATTGGCTGCAAGTAATGAGCCATATGCCATGTGTAACCATCCTTGAAGAGGTTGCCACTTGTCATATTCTTCTCGTATGGACGAAGATAATTGCTCAATGTTGGAGCAGAAACCATTGCATCAGCCAGACCATTGTAAGCATTCTCACCGAACTTATAAAGCGCCGTCATGTCAGAATTCCAAAGTTTGAAACCTTCCACATGATAATGCTCTGTCATCAACTGGTCGAGCGATCTCCAACGTTGAACATCCATCCATCTCAAAGCCTCGCCCATCAATTCATCACGACGCTCACGACGAATGTTGTAAAGCACAGGGTCATCAAGCAACCTGCCGCCGCTGTAAGCACCCCAATCAAGCTTCTCCTTACTCATGTCGGTAGCGGCGATGGTTGTATTAGGGTCGATAGCTGCGCCCTTGAAACCTGCCTTTTCACGAATAATCTTCCAGTATTCGAGAATCTTTCCTGCGTTCAAGTTCTTGGTAAGCATATACTCAGCCTCCATATAGTTGAGCAAAGCCTCGCGAGCACGGAAACAGCAGGCTGCATTCTCGCAACGATAGTTGCGGCACTGCTGACGGTCGAAAGTTCCACCCTTACGCAAGCAATAACCTGTGGTATATTTCCAGTCGTCAGAACCATTGGTAATATCAGGCTTATTACCCTCCACCTCTACCAAGCGGTCGCCACTGGCATAATCCATATTGAGATAGCAGTTGATTTGTCCTGGTTGCTTCAAGAAAATCTGCAAACGAGGGTCGCGATTTGCTGCTACCTTATTAATGTTGTTGTCATCATAAGCATAGCCATCGTGCTCAGCATAGATAGGCTTGCCGTCGCTCATCAAGAAGCTCTCTACCATACTACGGGTTACACCAGCGCCTCTGTTACCACGCTGGATGGCATCCTCCACATCATTGGTTACACCAAGAGAATTGCTATATTGACGCCACAAGAGCACTTCCTTATAGCCAGACATGTCGGTGGTACCAAACATACTGAAATATGGATTGTCTGGATCAGAGCTGCTCTGAGGAATCACACCTGTGTTCTGCGTCAAGTCGGCCTTGTACTTATCTGCTATATACTCAGCAGCCTCAGCAGCAGTCTTCAGGAAATACTCTATTTCCTTGTCGATGCTTCCTGTAGGATACTGGTAGTTGGCATTGTAGTCCTTATCCTTACCTGGCCATCCTGGTCCGTTAGGTACGAATGGGGTATCCTTGAAGTAGGTCAAGAATGAAGCCTCATAGAGGGCGACACGTGATTTGAACAACATAGCCACATCTTTGGAAACACGAGTATGTCTAGACTCGAAGTTATCAGCCATATAGGTCATGGCTGTATCAAGGTCGGAAATGATGAAGCGAGCCACCTCATTACGAGGACGACGCTTGTTGGCTGCCACCAACTCTGTTTCATTGTCAGGCAACACCTCTGTCACGATTGGGAAATCACCCCAGTTGCGCAACAAGCCAAAGTAGGTATAAGCTCTGAAGAAGTACATCTCGCCAATGTATTGCTTTATGTCTTTCTGATTACCTGAGATGAGTCCCTTCTCATTGTTAGTCACACAAGTCTTGATCTTATAGTTGAGACTGCGCACATTGCCCCAAGACCAGTTGCCATTGTCAAGGGAGGTCTTCCATTGGTTGTCGGCATACTTGCCATCAGCACCCATCGCAGCCTGGTTATCAGTACCACAGTCGTTGGCATACAGACCGTATCCACCACCATGAGATGGAAGTATGGAAGAATAGAAGCTGTTGGCACAAGCCTGTACCTGGTCAGCTGTCTTGAAGTAATCGCTAGGAACCACATACGATGGAGGTTCCTGATCCAAGAGGTCACTGCATGAAACCATTGCGCCACCTATGCAGAGCACCATCAGCACTCTTGAAATATTGATATTGAGTTTCATAATCGTTTTCAATTAAAATGTTACACTTAAACCAAATGAGAATGTTCTTGACAAAGAATAACCGTTACCACCGCTGGTATAAACGGTCTCTGGGTCAAACTGCTTGGCAAGGCTCGTACCTGTCCATAGATTCTCGCCAGAGAAATATACACGTGCCTTGCTGATACCCCACTTGCTAGTTAGAGCAACAGGCAAAGTATAACCCAAAGTCAAGTTCTTCAGACGAATGTAAGCTGCATTCTGCAAGTATTTGGTCTGTATCTGCAAGTTCTTGCTGCTATAGAGAGCACGAGGCAAGTAGGCATCGAGATTGACCGACTTCACGCCCTGCTTTACAGACCATGTATTCTCGTCACGGAAGTAGTCGTCCACCTCCTCAATACCGGCACAGCCCCACTGACCACCTGGAGTACCAAACATATAGCTACTGCCCTGCCATACATCACGCTTCATCACACCCTGGAAGAACAATCGCAAGTCGAATCCCTTCCAATCGCCATTCAGGTCGATGCCGAACTGATAACGAGGCGTATCATTACCGATAACCTTTAAGTCACCGTGGTCGTCCTTGGTGTAAGCACCACTGGAGATTTTACCATCGCCATTCAGGTCTTTGTACATGATGTCACCTGCTGCCCACTTACTTCCGAGTGCATCCTGACCACCATTTGGCAAAGTGGCGAGATGCGCCTCCATCTCTTCGTTGGTCTTGGCAATGCCGATCGTCTCATATCCCCAAATATCACCCAATCTCTGACCTGGGATGTAATTGCTAATCGAGTTGGTTGGATTGTTTGGATAACGAGTAACCTTGGCAAAGTTATCATAGAGCGAGAGCTTCACACCATAACGCAATCCATTGGAAAGACGGTCGTTCCAACCCAAAGTCAACTCCCAACCACGAGTCTGGAGGTCGGTATTATTGGTTTGAGGAACACTTGTACCCAAGATAGCAGGCAACTCTGGAGCTGGGCCTACCATATCGAGCGTATTACGTACATAATAGTTGAACGAACCCGTCAATCGATTATGGAGCATTGCCCAGTCAACACCATAGTTGTATGTTTCCACACGCTCCCATGTCAAAGATTCTGATACCAAGCCCGGTGTTCCTGCCGTAGGAACCTTCACACCATTCTGCAACCAGTCGCCACCCAATGGATAGACACCCATTGTCTGATAAGTATAGTACCAGTTGTTGGTGTTTTGATTACCCAATGAACCATAAGAGAATCGGAACTTCATCATATCCAACCAACTGTGAGCATTCTCCATAAATTTTTCCTCTGCCAAGTTCCAACCTACAGAGAATGAAGGGAAACTCTTCCACTGATGCCCCTTGCGGAAACGTGAAGAACCATCTGCACGAAGGTTCACCTCCAGCAAGTAGCGGCTCATGTAATCATAATTGAATCGTCCGAACACACCCACTGTGGCCCACTCATTGCGATAGCCATTGGTAGATGGAGTTACTTGCTCACCATCCTGAACACCAGTGGTCATATCTATCACAGGCTTTCCATTGATAATAACACCTTGTCTGGTCAATCCAAAACCTGTTTGTTTCAGATCCTCCACTTGCATACCGGCAAGTACATGGAAATTGTGTTTTTTCTGGAGTGAAAGCGAGTACTCTGTTCGCACATTGAAATTATAGTAGTTTGTCTTATAATAATCCTCATGCACATCGGTATAGCTTCTACGTATAAATGGGTTGTTGTCTCTGTCATAATTGTACAGAGGATAATTATGCGAATGATAAGTGGTGGAATTGATACGATAGTTAAAATCCACATTGGTCTTCCAATCCTTGATAGGCTCGAAGGTAAATCCCAACTGATGATAGAGATTATCATACTGCTTGTTTGTAGAGCCTAAATCGTCCAATGCCCAGATAGAAGTATCATCGCTGTAGAAACGATTACCATTCTGGTCATAGGCTGGAAGCACAGGCCATTGCTTACATCCGAAGCTTCCCAAGAACCCCCAGTCGAAGAATGTAGGACGTTCCTGATCCTCACGGGTGAAACGCATTGTGTAACGCAAGTTCAACCATGGAGTAATCTGAGAATTAATCTTGGCGGTACCTGTATAACGCTTCAAATCCTCCTTACCCAACTTCAACAAACCATTTTGGTCGTAGAAACTACCAGAAAGATAATAGTTGAACTTGGCATTACCACCACTGGCACTCAAGTTGTGCTGCTGAGAGAAGGAGCTCTTCTTGTACAACATATTATACCAATCGTTATCGCCGACACCTTTAGAGAAACCACCCGAAGGCTGTCCCTTGTCGTTGTAGCAATTGTCTGGCATCTCATAAACCAACTTGCCGTCGGCAGTCTTGCGAACACCATTACCCACAGGAGTAGCATTATGGTATTCCAATATCTGGTCAAAACGTCCGGTGCCATCTGAATTAGTACCAAAATAAGGATTAGCACCATCATTGGTAAAGGTATCATTCATCCATGAGGCAAACTGCACAGAGTTCATCATGTGAAGTCGCTTCAATGGGCTTGCGATACGCAAGTTGTTATTATAGTTGATGGTAGTCTTAGAATCCCTACCCGACTTGGTGGTAACCAAGATAACGCCAAAAGGCGCACGAGAACCATAGATGGAGCTGGCAGCCGCATCCTTCAATACTGAGATGCTCTCAATATCCTGAGGGTTGATGGCGTTGAGGTCACCCTCCATACCGTCGATCAAGATAAGTGGATCGCCTGATGTGGCACCAATGGTAGTAGCACCACGCACATTGATACTAGGACGAGATTCTACGCTACCACTGCTCTGAGAAATCTCAAGACCAGGAGCTGCACCTTGCAATGCCTGTACGGCATTGGCAACAGGACGCTCACTGAGCTGCTTATTGTCGATGACATCCACGGCACCCGTCAAGTTGACCTTCTTCTGAGTACCGAAACCTACGACAACAACCTCTCCAAGAGCTTCGCTATCTTGCACCATCTTCACCTGAATGAGCTTGCCGGCCTCAGCCCTTACCTCTACCTTTTTATATCCCATATAAGAGATAACGAGGGTAGCACCCGGCTTCACTGACAACGTAAACTTACCATCGAGATCGGAAACCGTACCATTGCTTTTGGTACCTTGTTCCACGATACTAGCACCGATAATCGGTCCCTCGGCATCAGAGACGATACCCGAAACCTTGATGGTTTGCTGTTGCTGAACCTGGACTCTGTTCATCAGAGTCTCACTAGCCAAGATTCCCTGTGTAGGGATACTTGCCAATCCGATGCTGAGCAAGGAAGCTGCAAGCATCTTTTTGTCCATCTTGCTGGTTATTACATTCATAACTTAATAGGTTTTATTAATGTTGTTTAATCTAATTTTTCTTGCTAGTTGTTACGATTACTTAAATCGAACGCTGCAAAAGTATAATGTTTTCTGCAAACTGCCAATTCTAAATTCGTCAGATGATGGGTACATTTTCGTCAAACTAATCCTGACGAGTGCGAATTGGTCAATCATAGGTGGAAACTAGTCATTCTCGAAAAATCGTCTATACTAAATTTGCATAATTCATTAATATTTTATATCTTTGCAGATAATTAAGCATGGCTTATTGAAGGTAATGCCATCTTTATTATATCACTAAAAACAGAATAACAGTATGAAAAAGGTATTACTCATTTCACTCTTGGTATTTTGCGTCAAAGCTGTCTTATTCGCCCAACAGCCTTATTCCATTAAGAACATTAGTATCAAAGAAGGGCTCTCCAACGGATTCGTCGATGACATGGTCATCGATGGTCAGGGCTTTGTATGGACCGCAACAGAGTGGGGGCTCAACAGAATAGCAGGTAACACCTGCACTGTATTCACCACTTCCAATTCCAACATCAGCAACAACGAGCATGTTGGATTACTCTATCATGCTAAAAGCAACAGTATTTGGATATACTCCAAGGACGGAAGAGTGAATGTCTATGACTGCAAGACCCAACGCATACACCCATTGTATATAGACAACAAAGACAAACTAGACATTGTCGCCATCACGCTTGCCGCTGATTCCACACTTTGGCTTGCCAAGTACAATGGAGGAATCTACAACTATGACCCTATCACAAATAAACATCATTATATCAGCGCCAGCAAATTACCCAAATTTCACAATGGCATACGAAGCATTACTGACGACGGCAAAGGAAACCTCTACATAGGATTACGTATGGAGGGGATGATAACATACAACATCCATACAGGAAGAAGCAAATTTTTCTGCAACAAGCCCAATGTACCTTCCAGCTTGCCAGGCAACAACGTTCGATGTGTCTTCATAGACCACTTGCAAAATATCTGGGTAGGTACCAACAAAGGACTAGCCATATATACTCCTGCAAATGGAACATTTCGCATCTACAAGCACCAAAAAGACAACCCTGCAAGCCTGGCAGGCGACAACATCCATCAAATCATTGAAACCAAAGACCATACACTTTGGGTGGCATCAGACATTGGTGGCATCAGTAAGCTAAACCTCAACAAATACTCTGACCCTTGCCGCAGCCAGGTCGCTTTCGAACAAGTAACCAAAGAAAATTTTGGACTTTCATCCAATAATACAAGAAGAATTGTTGAAGACAATTTTGGCAATATGTGGATTGCAAACTACAGCTCTGGAGTAGATTTCATCCCAGATGATAAGTCCATGTTCAGAACTCTCACCTGCCTAGGGATGCCTATCCTAAACGTATCGGCGGTATATATCGACCCAGTCCGCTCCAACTTATGGATAGGACAAGACAATACGGTGACACTATTCAGCCAAACCAAAATCCAACATTCTTGGAACTTCGCACAATACATATCCAATGCCATATCTTCTGTTTATATCTTCAGAACGGACCAGAAAGGAAACGTCTGGTTTGGCACTACAGACAATGGACTATTGATGCTTAATCCTAGTACAGGAGCCATTACCCGAATTGAGTGTACAAAAGATCTTGATGTAAACGCCCTCTATATAGACAAGTACGATAAAGTTTGGGCTGGAACAGAGAATGGCATATACACTATATATAATAATGTGGCAACTAAGGAAGAAGGCATTAACCGTATCATTGGCGATTCAGCCATTCCATATTCTATCCTAGAGGATGACTACGGACATCTTTGGATCGGAACTCTTGCCAGAGGCATTTATATATTCAACAAATACAAGAAGCTTGTGGCACACCTCGACAACAGTACCGGTTTTCCCTCCAACTCCATCAACCAATTATTGAAAGATGAGGATGGTGGCATTTGGGCTGCCACTTACAAAGGGTTGGTTTACATACCCAAAGCAAACTATCCCAAATCATACAAAGTATATGATGAAAGGCAAGATTTAAAGGAAAGCCACATTCAAGCACTTGTGCAGGACAGACAAGGAAACATATGGGTAAGCATGTTTTCCGGGATAGCCTGTTTCGATCGACGTAGACAGAGATTCTATAACTACGACTATAAAAGTGGCATCCCAGCAGGCAATTTTACAGTAGGATCAGCAGGTATCTCGCCAGAAGGCATCATTTGCTTTGGTTCACCCAATGGCATCTGCTATTTCAACCCACAACTTCTATCCGAACAAACAGATGTACCTACCGTGGAAATTATCGACTGCGAACAAATCTTGAATACCACGGAGAAACAGCAACGCTCCATCGTTCCACTCGACGAGGATGGCGTGGCGCATCTGAAATACGACGAGAACACCTTCAAGATAACCTTCACCAGCCGAAACTTCGCACAGGAGGGCAACGTGGAGTATTCTTACCTGATGAAGGGACTCGACGACAAATGGTTTGAGACCGAGGGCGACAACGAGGTGACCTTCCGCAACCTCAGTCCTGGCAAATATACCTTCCAGGTGAGAGCCAAGCTCAAGAACCAGGAATGGGAGAACGCCAAGGTGGCTGAGATGAAGGTGGTAGTGGAACCTCCATTGTTACTCACTTGGTGGGCTAAGATGATCTACTTACTCATCGTGGGCGGCATCATCTTCTACATCGTGCGCTCCTACACCAACGAGCTGAAGCTCCGCAGCTCTCTCGAAAAAACCAAGTGGGAATCTCAGCAGAAGCAAGAGCTCAACGAGGAGCGCCTGCGCTTCTTCACCAACATCACCCACGAGTTGCGCACGCCGCTCACCCTCATCATGGGTCCATTGGAAGACTTGATGGCAGACAGACGTTTGCCGGAAGTGCTCGCCAAAAAGGTGAAGAGCATCCATGCCAGTTCGGAAAGATTGCTCAACCTCATCAACGAGATCTTGGAGTTCCGCAAGACGGAGACCCAGAACCGCCGTCTCACCGTGGCGCACTCTGACATCAAGGCATTCGTCAAGGAGATTGGAGATAGATTCAAGGACTTGAACCGCAACCCTCAGGTAAGCATCAACGTACATTTGCCAGAGCAACAATCGGTAGATATCTACTTCGACAGCGAGATCATCAGCACGGTGCTCAACAATCTGATGTCGAACGCCATCAAATATACACCGAAGGGAAGCATCGACTTGACATTAAGTTGCATCCAAGGGAAGACGGGCTCTGCAGAACAGGATGCTTTGCAGAAAGTATCCATCTCCGTGAAGGATTCAGGCTATGGCATCAGCAAGTCTGCCATCCCGCATGTCTTCGACCGCTACTACCAGGCTAAGGGCATGCATCAGGCCTCTGGAACCGGCATAGGTCTCGCCTTGGTCAAGTCGCTCGCCAAACTCCATGAGGCGGAGCTTACCCTGCAGAGCGAGGAGGGCAAGGGAACGGAGTTCTGCTTTGTACTGGATGCCAACAACACCTATCCTAATGCGCTACATAAGGAGGATGCACCTGCCAACGAGGAAGTCCTCTTGCCAACGGAAGAAGGCAACAGCTCGAAAGAAGAGGAGAAGGAGCAAGCAGACGTTCGCCCACTGCTCCTCATCGTGGAAGACAACGACGACATCCGTCAATACGTCAACGAATCGCTCTGCGAGGACTATCGCATCATCGAGGCAAGGAATGGAAAGGAAGGCCGAGACCTCGCCTTCAACCAGATACCAGACCTCATCGTGAGCGACATCATGATGCCGGAGATGGATGGTATCGAGATGATGAAGATATTGAAGAACGACATCCGCACCAGTCATATCCCTATCATCCTGCTCACGGCGAAGACCACGCCTATCGACCAGGAGGAAGGTTACAACAGTGGTGCCGACTCTTATCTGATGAAGCCATTCAGCGCAAGTCTGCTCCACAGCCGCATCCGCAACATTTTGTCGGGCAGAAGAAGACTGGCCGAGTTTATCATCCAGCATAGTTTGACAGGAGCCAATGCTTCTCTTGCCATCAGCCCTGAGATGGCGGAGAATACAGATGCGAATGCCCTGGGAAATGTCAATGATAACATCGACACTTCCGTGCCAGAACTGAGTCCACTGGACCGAAAGTTCATGGAGAAACTGAACCACCTCATCGAGGAGAACATGACGACGATAGACATCGACATCGCCTTCATGACCGACAAGATGGCGATGAGCCATTCCTCCTTCTATCGCAAGGTGAAGGCATTGACGGGCGTAAGTGCCAATGAGTATATCCGCAAGGTGAAGCTCCAGCGCAGCATGCAACTCCTGAAGGAGGGAGAAAGCAACGTAACCGAGGTGGCGATGCTGACCGGCTTCAACAACATCGGCTACTTCCGCAAGTGCTTCAAGAAGGAGTACGGCATCTCCCCATCCGATGTTTTGAAGGGCAAAGGATAGAAATAAAAAAGCTAGCGTGTTTGTTGACATGCTAGCTTTTTTATTATATCATTGAGATTTTATTCTGCTACCTCTTGCCAATCAAGCAATCCCTTCCCCAAGTCATCTAGTTCAAACGACAAACCAATAACTCTTCGATGGTCGCTCTTGAAAGGTTCCAGATACAGATTTCTTACAATTTGATCTACCCCCGCCTTCTTGCCACCATTCTTTGAAAGTTTCAATTCGATCACATAGATAATACGAGGAGTTCTCACCACCATATCGATTCTGCCCGTAGCAAGCATTTTCTCAACCTCCACGTTGAAACCAATGGCATTGAATATCGTACTGATGATAAGGCGATAGCGTTCCTCCATATCCATACTCGCCATCTTCTTGTTGCTATAAGGAACATCGGCGATAAGAGCTTTCAAGTGCTTCATTGCCTCTGCAACATTGCCATCACGCATCGTCTTGGTCAAGAGAGCCTGGATGGTTACAACCTGAGAATTATTCCTCAGCGTCAAGGCTGGAACTACCATCCTATAGAGAGCCTTCTTCACCTCTTCATTTGGAAAACCCAGGATGTAGAGTCCCTCATCATATCCCTTGATAGTAAGATAGCCCGACTGATAAAGGAAGAGCGCAGCTCCTCCATCCACCACATCCGATAGTTCCAAGGTATCTCGGTCTATGTAGCACCCCTCGAAACTATCCAACTCTATCTCTATGTTATCCACAAATTTTGGAATCAAGGACGTTGCTCCAGAAGCAGCCCAATAGTTTTTCAGTTGCCCCTGAGCCAAGGCATTAATGAGGCTGTAAGGATTGTAGATATCAGTCATATTGCTCCCACTAAAATGATAACCATCATAATATTCCTTCAGATGGTCGTGAGTCTCTTGTGGATTCCAACTATTCATTGCTCCCATTCTTTCCATTTCAGGTTGGAAGTTCTCAGCAATCTCTTGCTCGGTGATACCGCAAAGCGAAACGTACTCCGGAAAGAAACTAATGTTAGTAAGATTGTTGAGTACAGAGAAGAGAGAGATTTGCGTAAACTTGGTGATACCTGTGATAAAAACAATCTTCTCGAATTCATCATCAGCCTTCAAAATTGCAAATACACTACGATAAACAGCCGTACAAGCCTCGTGCTCTGGAGTTTTCCAAGAATGTTGCAAAGGAGAATCATACTCATCGATGAGAATTGCCACTGGCAAGCCTAACTGTTCGTAGGCAGTCTTGATGATGCGGTCAAAGCGATCTCCCAAAGAATCAATAGTATTTATCTGAATATGGTATTTCTTTTCATAATCTTCAAAAAGATTTGAAAGATAAGAACTAACATCTGCCGCCGTAGCTCCGCCACGGCTCATGTCCAATCGAATGACTGGATATTGTTTCCACTCTTTCTCCAAATCCATGATTTTTAGTCCTTCGAAGAGTTCCTTCCTACCCTCTAGATACATCTGTAGCGTATCGACAAGCACCGACTTGCCGAAACGACGAGGGCGACTTAGGTAATTGAATTGGTCACCATTATTGACCAAGTTCCAAATCATGTCGGTTTTATCGACATAATGATAACCACCAGTTCGGATTTTCTTAAAAGACTGCAAGCCTACAGGCAATCGTCTCATCTTTGTCTCTGCCATATTCCACTTCTATTAGAAATCTGTTGCAAAGCTACAACTTTTTATTGAGAAAACCAAAAGAAAGGAAAATAAAAAAGAAAGATTAGAAAGAAAAGAATTAGAAAGATGTAGATATTCAAGTTATTTTTTGTACTTTTGCAAAAAGATAAAGCAAAGTGGTAATCAAAACGATAAAGCAAAGCAATATCGCAAAACGAAAAATAGACTAGGAGAAATAACAATGAAGAAGATATTATACTTCGTGGCAGCCCTTGTGGTTGCCACCACATCGATCACTACGACGACCAGCTGTAAGTTCGCTCCCGACCAGAATGATGGCGACACGGTAGCGGCTAGCGAGTTCTATCCAGAGGATACGGCTGCCGCCCATGCCAAGAAAGCAGCAAAGAATGCCGCAGCACAGAAAGCCATCGTGGATAGCGT
>DJSH01000014.1:0-24803 GCA_002440225.1 Candidatus Segatella violae | reverse complement strand
GCAAGACTCGCCACGTGAAGGTAAAGGGAAGTGCCGACATCGACCACGTGGTTCGTGTCGATTTCTATCTCCTGAACGGCAAGGATTCGCTCGTGAAATATGTGGAGGAAGTGGATATGAAGCACTAATTATTTGTCGGAATACAATATTTTAGCGCAAATTATTTCTCGGATTTCAATATTTTAAGCCGAATTATTTGTCGGATTTGAGTATTTTAAGCCAAAATATTTGTCGGAATACAATATTTTAGTTATCTTTGCATCTGAAATACAAGCACTTCCGATTATGGCAGAATATATACAAAGAAACATAGACAAAGAACTCATCGCATGGAAAGAAGATTCCATGCGCAAACCACTATTGCTCCGTGGCGCAAGACAGGTGGGGAAATCTTCTGCTGTTAGGCATTTTGGCAAACAATTCAAATATTTCGCAGAAGTCAACTTTGAACGAAACAAGGCTGTAAAATCCTTCTTCCAAGGAGACATTGACGTACACCAGATTGCACAAAAAATCAGTAGCTACATCAATGTACCTATCGAATCGGGCAAGACACTACTCTTTCTCGATGAAATACAAGAGTGCCCAGAAGCCATCATGGCTCTGAGATTTTTCAAGGAAGATTACCCTGAGCTACACGTTATCGCCGCAGGTTCTCTTCTAGAATTCACCCTCCAAGAACTTCCGACATTTGGTGTCGGAAGAATTCATTCATTGTTCATGTATCCCATGACATTCGATGAATTCTTAGGTGCCAACCATGAGGAAAAGCTTTTGTCCATGCGAAACGAAGCAGACTGCAAGCATCCACTAGAACAAGCCTTCCACGACAAGCTCGTGGAATATTTTCGCACCTATCTTTTGGTGGGCGGAATGCCTGAATCTGTTCTTGTTTGGGTCAAGACCCACGATTTCAATCGCTGCAGAAACATACAGGAAGACATCATCTTAACCTATGAGGATGATTTCAGTAAATACAAGAAAAGAGTGAATCCAGATTTGCTACGCACTACGATGCGTGGTATCTGCCATCAAACTGGTGAGAAATTGACATACAAGCAGATTTCTACCGACTACCAAAGTTCACAAATCCGAGAAGCTATCCGCTTATTGACACTTGCAGGAATCGTTACTCCAGTCGTATCAACTTCAGGAAATGGCATTCCGCTAGATGCAGAGGCTGACGAAAGAAGCATGAAGGTACTCTTCCTAGACCCAGGTTTGCTCTTAGCAGTACTTCAACTTGAAGGAAACTTGTCACAGCAGCTCATACAACTCATCACAGCTGGCACTCCTCAAGAACTTGTCAACAAGGGTGGTCTCACAGAAATGGTGGCAGGACTTGAGATCATGCGCAACAAACCTTGCATCCAACGCCAAAAGATGTTCTATTGGGAAAAGAAGGGGAAAAGTGTTGCAGAAATCGACTATCTCGAAATCCATAACATGAAGATTACTCCTATTGAGATAAAATCAGGCACACAAGGCGGAATGAAGAGCCTTTGGTTATTCATGAGAGAGAAAAAGTTCTCAGAAGCCTTCCGTTGTTCGCTCGAAAACTTCGGAGAGTTCGATTACATCGACAAAAAGGACAACGATGCCATCCGACATGTCACCATCCTGCCACTCTACGCTTTGTCTTTACTAAAAAGATAGCAAGATAATGACTATAAATTTATAGAAAAAACATTATAACTTGCCTACAACCCTTAAAAACATAGAGAATCGGCGGAAATGGTTCACGATGTATCAGCGAAACCTCCTTGTTGCTATCTTTTTATAACAACAAGGAGGCTAATGTCCCAATAATCCATTATTGCCTGATAAGATTTCTCAAAGCATACAGCGGATAAATATCAATCAAACAATCATTCTTCTTGAATTGCCCAAAGTTCTCCAGAGAAGTCCTTACAGCATGGGTAATGCCTTTTGACTCCACAAAAGAATCTATAAATCAGCTTTTTACATATTAAAAATGCTAAAATCCAAACATTTAAACTTCGTTTTTTTGCTAAAATCCAAACAATTAAACTTTGATTTTTTGCTAAAATTCAAACAATTGCAGCTATGGTAATACTTACGATTTACCTTTTCATAGTCTAAAAATGGAAAGGATTGTATTCTATACCATCTCTCTAAATCTACATACGTAGAATGTTTTTTTCGGGGAAAAAGTATCAATGTATCATTACCCCTGGCGATTTACGAAATAACATTCTGTAATTCAAATATATACATACGCTGACACTTCCCCTTAAAATCTACACAAAAGTGTCAGCGAAGTGTCATTTTCAGCTATAAGGAAAAACAAACCGAGACATAACGAGACATAAGTAGAGATGTAGAGAAGCGTGAATCTTTCTTAATTTCATAAAAATACAAATTATTTTAAACTATACTTCGAAATATTTTAGTATTTTTGCAAAGTATAGTTTAAAATAATTCTTAGTTATGGACAAGCAAATCGTCAAAAGAATCATCATTGAGAAGCAAGTAGCCATCCCAAACTACAAGCTGACACACCGAAATTTCCTGTTCGGCAAGAAATCTAACTACATACTCGTAGGACTCAGAAGAGCAGGAAAATCTTACTTGATGTACCAAGATATACAAGACAGAATATCGACTGGTGAAATCACCAGCCAACATGTCCTGTTCATCAATTTTGAGGATGAGCGCCTGGCATCCATCAAATCGGAAGAACTAGGTATCATCCTCGACTCTTATATGGAACTATATCCAGACAAACAGCCTCTTATCTACTTAGACGAAATACAAAACGTGGAAGGATGGGAGAAATTTGCTCGCCGACTTGCCGACTCGCAATATCGTACCATGATAACAGGCAGTAATGCCAAGATGCTCAGCAATGAGATGTATTCCACTCTGGGAGGCAGGTACATTCCCAAGGAAATATTTCCTTTTTCCTTCGCCGAATATCTCGCATACCATCAGGTGAAGTTGGACAAGAACTGGGAATACAACCAGCAGACCAAATCGGAAGTAGCCAACCTGTTTGACAGCTACTTCTACGAAGGAGGTATCGCAGAATCGTTTGAGCAGCAAGACAAGCGAGAGTACCTCAATGCACTATATCAGAAAATTCTGATAGGCGACATCGTGGAAAGAAACAGCATTCGCAATCCTAGGGTTTTCCGCTTCTTGGCAAAGAAACTTGCCGACAGCGTGATGCAACCTTCTTCTTTGACCAGATTGCAACATTTGGTAAAATCGACAGGCGACAAGATTAGTGTGCCAGCTTTGAAGGACTATCTGGAATACATGCAGGATGCTTATCTGTTCTTTCCTATCCCTAACCTGGTCTCGCCGATGACAGAACAAGCCACCCTACAGAAAAGGTACGTTGCAGACAATGGCATCCTCAACCTGTTCTTGTTTCAAGGCGAGACCAAGCTATTGGAGAACTTGGTGGCCATAGAGCTGAACAGGAGATATAGGAACACATCGGAAGAAACCTCATTATATTATTTCAACAAAAACATAGAGATAGATTTCTGTATTCCCTCCGAGCAATTGGCTATTCAAGTTGCCTTCAACCTCAATGATGACGAGAAGTATGAGCGAGAAGTTGGAGGTTTATTAAAATTCTTGAAAGCCTTCAAGGGGTATAGTGGATATATCATTACCCGTGACTATCAAGCCACCATTGAGGAAGATGGTTATACGATAGAAGTCATACCTATATGGAAATGGTTGTTGAAAGCACATTGACCAGCCGATGTTCCACCATTGACCAGCCGACGGGCACTCAGTGAACAAGCGTCGGGCATCGACAGAACAAGCAGTGGGCACTCAGTGCCCGATATGCGGGCAAGGAGTGCCCAAATATCGGGCACAAATTTGGGCAATTCATTCATAAACTTTGGCAATACAGCCAAACTTTGGCAATGACGCTTCACTGACACTTCGCTGATACTTCTCGGCTTTAAAAATCGAGAAGTATCAGCCTTTCTATCACCCTATCATTCAATATATTACCTTTATTTTTCAAGCATAAAATGATACTTTGACACTTTTTTCTCGAAAACTTTTTTACGTGCGAACTACAAAAACTTACATGCGAACTACGAAAACAAGTCATCAAGAATGACTTCATTTTGTGCAATGCCAGAGTACATATTTCGATGAAGCCCATCCATTCCAGAAATGCTCCAATGCCGAAACAAAACCAGAATTAGCAGTATCCATCCATGGCAACTCATCAAGGAAAACGACCTTGCGCTCCACCTTGACCAAAGAATCCAGATAGGTGATGAGCATCTCGAAGGCATCAAGCCAATCATGTGGCATCTCCGTGGCAGTCTTGTCATAGCGACGAAGTGTATAGAAGAAATTCTTCAACTGCTCTTGGGTGCTTGCGCCAGCCAATCCTGATGTCTGGAAAACCATTTCTTCCTCAAAATATTCACGTATCAAAAAGGTCTTTCCTACTCGACGACGCCCACAAACTTCAACAAACTCCGCCTGCCTTGACTCGTATATGCGAGCCAAAGTGTCTTGTTCACTCTGTCTGCCTATGATATTATTTCTCATCTTGATAAAGTTCTTTAATCGTCTATTTGCTGTTTTTTGTAATTTTCCGCAGCCAATACCACGTGCAAAAAGAAAAATCCATTATTGGCTAAATCCTATATCATTTTTAGCCAATAATGGATATTTTTATATATTATTGGCTAAAAGTACTACTATTTTTAGCCAAAAACACATGCAGGTAGCCAGCATAAAACGATCCATCCCAAAGTTCATCGAAATGCTATAAAACATGGTGCAAAGATAAATATATTTTTCAAATCCAAACCAAAAATCAATAAAATTTTAAGCATTTCCAAACCAAAATAACAAGATTTCCGATGTATTTCCAAACCAAAACTATAGACAACATTGCGAGATATTCAATTATTTACGTTTGAAACAAACTTTTTGAGAAAAACAAAACTTATATTTGAAAATATTATTGTACTTTTGCAAGTGCATTTACTTATTATATAATAAAATGTATGACAAAGAAAGATGTAAACAGATTGAAGATAATGTTGGCAGTAACCAAGCACTCAAACAAGTGGTTGGCGGAAATGTTGGTTAAAGACCAAGCAACAATTTCTAAATGGTGTACCAAAAGCTCCAGTTCGCATTTTCATTTTCGACAATCGTGTGGAGATTCATAGTCCTGGTGCATTGCCAAATGGGCTCACCATCGAAGACATCAAGGCTGGTACTTCCATGCCACGAAATATGTTCCTTTTCAACAACGCTATATATTTGCTGCCATACACTGGTGTTGGCAGTGGCATCACTCGTGCGCTCGATGAAGATGTCAATGTCACGTTTATGAATAATGACAAGGCACTAGAATTTGTCATCATGGTCTGGAGAGAAGAAAGTAACCAAGTCGAAGACCATAACACAGGAATTGGACACTCTGACACCGACTTAGATACCGACCATGACACTTTTGTCAAAGACCATGACACTAGACTTAGACACTCTGACACCAACTTAGACACCGACCATGACACTTTTGCCGCAGACCATGACACTAAAAGAGTGCCATTGACGAATAAACAGAAGGATATAGTAAACTTCTGTAGCGTACCAAGAACAAGTAGAGAAATCTTGGAAAGAGCCGGTGTTGTCTATCATACAAAAAATATAGCCAAATACATAACCTCCCTTGTTGCAGCAGGATATTTACAGATGACCAATCCTGAGAATCCGACGGCAAGCAACCAGAAATATAAGAAAGTAAACAAAATATAAAAAGCATATGGACTCACTATTTTTACTTCAGTTCGCATGTCTCATATTCATGCTCATCAATGCCTTCATCCTCGGCATCTCCCATCTGCATGTAAGGTGGGAGAACAAACGCTATGAGCGTTCTCGTTGGATGATATTCATTGCCATGATAGGAATGGCTATACAGTATGTGGTGCAGATGGCTTTTGGTTTCCGTGCATCAGACGATGATTTAGGTGCGGTAATCAATATTCTCATCTATACTCCATGCTTCTCACTCATCTCCATGGGTATCTACAATATTGAGGCAACCCACGTGAAGCGCAAGAAGATGAATTTGGTATGCAGTATCATTTATGCAGCCATCATCGCAGTCTTTTGTATTGGCGCAAATCTCCATCATGGCTTGAATATTGGCGCATGGCTTTATGGGATGCTGGCTCTCTTTTGCGTAAGCGTAGCCTACTGCATATACATGATAGTCAGAGAAATGATAAAGCGCAAAAATATGTTGGAGACAATGGCTGCAACGGATATGTTGCCCTACGTGAGATATTCCAGAGCCAGTGTCAATATTCTGTGGCTCGCAGCTCTTGTCATGCCGTTTGCCATCCTTTCCACCACCTTGTTATTTATAGTTGGTCCGGTAGCCTTGCTTGCCCTGTTGTTCTTTAACCTTACATTTGTAGCTCTTGGCAGCAATTATATTCCGACCGAAGAACTCTTGGACAAGGAAGTAGAAAATAACAGTTCTTCCAAAGATGAGAATATGAAATCTGGGAGGGTATGGTCACATTCTGGAAAACAACTATACTCTGTGGGTAACAGTACAGAATCTTTACAACAACTATCGGAAGAACGTATAACCGATATTCAAAACATCCTTGACAAATGGTGTGCCGATTTAGGATATAAGGATAATACAGTGAATATGTTGACCCTTTCTCGCACCCTTCGCATATCCAAGGACGAGTTGTCTTTATTCTTCGACCAGTGCATGAAATCGACATTCCGAATATGGCTTAGTGAGATACGCTTCAAAGCGGCAAAGAAGATGATGTTGGAATATCCTGACTATAGCAACGACATCATTTCTGCAGAATGCGGCTTCTCGTCCAGGACTTATCTGTATCGAGTTTTTAAGTCAAAGGAGGGTTGCACTCCTACAGAATGGAGAGATGAACAGACAACAACTATAGTACCAAATGAGAAAACACAGGCATAATCATTTTTTGTGAAACGCCAAAGAAAAATCAAAATTTTATCGTCAAAACGCCTAAAAAGGTGTCGCTTTCCTATGAATGCGACACCTTTTTGATAGGAAGTAGACACATGAACAGGGCAAGTGGACACCTTTTTTCGATGAAAAACACTATTTTTGCACCATGAACGAATTCTTAGAAAACATACCAAAGATAGAATTAGCCCTGCTTATCATCGGGGTGTTTGTACTCATTATAGGCATCATCTTCGGATGTGTCATGATACATGAGTACAGGATGTATCTTGACGATCACTACAAGGCTCGCTATAGCTTTCGTGACTTCATCAAGAGGGAACGCTTTTATATCTATTTGTTCCTTGCATCCATATTCATTATGATGACAAACCTCTTGTATTTTCTGGAGTGAGTTTCGGACAGAATGGATGAATTAGTTTTATGGTGGATACTTGTCCTGTAATTGTAGATAGTTCCTTACATTTACGATAAAAAATAAAAGAATGATATGACAAATTATTTGACAACAAAAAATCGGTTGCTGGTCGCAATACTTGCATTTATTCTTCCATTTTCTTTTGCGAAAGCGGAAGTAAAAGAAGATGGAAAGGCAACTTTGCATGGCTGGTACGTCGGTATTGAGGGTGGAATGCCTTTCGGTTTCTCTACTTTCTCAAGTTTCGGACATGACAAGACGCACCTCGGTTGGGCTGCTGGCTTATATGGGGGCTATCGTTTCAACTCCATCTTCTCGGCTGAGTTATCTGCCAAGTATGGAGAAATGAACTTGTCTGCACAAGACTGTTGCGTAGAACGTAACTATTGGTTGGGTAGCGACGGTATGTTTTACAACGCAGGTGTCTTAGGCATGGACAGTTGGGAATATGCCAATCTGAAAAGCCATGTCAGGATGGGTTGGTATGGGGCAAGAGTGAACGTTAATCTCCTTGGACTGTTCCACAAGACAGCTGACAGCCGATGGGATTTGGCAGTTTCACCTCATATATATGCAGTAACGACCAAGGCTGATATCCAGACTATAGCCGATGATGCCAAGGTAATGAAAGGTTCTACCAACTGGCATTTGGGTTATGGTGCAGACTTGCAGGTGGGCTACCAACTGACTTCATGTCTGAAATTGGGCATCTATTCCGGTTTGACTCGTCTTACTGGCGAACGTATGGACGGAATGCCAGAACATCTGCATAAGAACAACTTTATTTGGGAAAGTGGAGTAAGATTAGGGATTAACCTCTCTAAAAAGAAGAACAAGGTAGCAGAAACTCCATCAGTTCCACAAAAGGAAGTTCTACAACAAGAAGCAACTTCTTCGGAGAATGTCAATCAGAAAGAAACAGTGGATAAGGCAGAGACAAAAGTTGCAGAACAAGACATAAAAGAATCTGCAAAGGTGACTTTCCCTGTCATATATTTCACCTTCAATAGTATCGACATCCAACAAAATGAAGAGACTAAATTGAATGATATTCTCAAAACATTGAAAGAGAATCCGCACATGAAGGTAACGGTAACAGGTTGGTGTGACACAAAAGGCAGCGTGGCTGTCAATAAACGTATATCTCGCCAACGTGCAGAAACCGTAAAAACTTGGCTTGTGAAGAATGACATAGAGGCAAGTCGCATTACTGCAATAGGAAATGGTAGCGATGACACCCAAGATGCGGATAAGGCTCGCCGAGTAGAGACTAAAGACAATCATAAGTAACCCATAAAACAAGATAGAAAATGAAAGCAAAAAGAAGATTTTATGTTTGCTTATGGGTGCTACTGTGCGTCCCATGCCTATTGGCAAGTTGCGACCATGAAGTGCATGATGGTGAGGATAAGAGTGGTTTGTCTGTATCGCTCACTTGGGCAGATGAAGCCGACCAAGGTACGGAAGTAAAAGATGTGAAACTCTGGATATTCAATGCCGATGAAGGCTCGCTTGTAGAGGAAAAGCATTATGGTAGTGCGCAGGAGGTGGCGAGCCAACGCTTCTCTCTTCCCGAAGGGCATTATCAGATATTGGCAGCGACCAATTTGATAGAACCTTTTACCATAGGTGAGGCGACAAGAGCTGTCACGAATATGAATCAACTCATGTTTGGACTGTCTAATCCAAGTGCCTCTCCCGACCATGGCTATTATGGTGTCACGGACATCATTATCGACAAATCAAATGGCAACTACGTAACAAAAGACGAAATGCGCCCTATGCTTGCGGAGCTGACTGTTATCATTGAGGGCGTGCCAGAAAACACAGCAATAAGCGGTAAGGTGCTGAATGTTGCGAGTGGACTCCTGCCTCTGCAAAAGAATGAGGATGGCACATTTGGGACAGCAACCTATACAAAGGAAGAGTGCGACATACCTTTGGCTATCGCCGTGCATGGCAATGCGTTGATGACGGAAACAATGCGCTTGATGCCGACTGCAAACGGTTTTCATACCACTCGGTTGTTTATACAACTGATTGCTCCTAACGGAATAATTAGTAACTACGACATCGAAGCACCCATCATGAAGTCTGGTGGCAAGTATCAGATAAACTTGGAATATGAGGAGATGAAACCTTACATGTATCTTACGAGCACGAAGATAGATGACTGGACTGAGGAATGGATTTATCGTGGTGAAATCTTGAATCCAGAAAATTAAGCGACAATATCCTTTATGCAAGAATCAAAACAAGAATATAAACATAAAAAGTAAAAGAAAATGAGAACAAAGACTTATCTCTTTGCCCTAATGGCAATGGCATTGACATTGGGCAGTTGCTCAAACGACGAGAACGGTATCGGGGGCGAGACCTCCAAGTACATCACCGTTTCTACCACTATCGGCAACATGACACGTGTTGCCACGGATGAGAATGGTGGTCAAAAGTTTGTGGAGGGTGATGAAATCAGTGTGTATGCTTGGACAGGCGATGCAACTGTTGCCCAAGAGACAAGCGAGCGTGTGGTGAACAACGCCATCAATAAGTTGACCAACGGCTCGTGGGTATCCACTCCACAGATGTTGTGGAAGAACAATCGTGACAACCATTATTTCATCGGTGTGTACCCTACTGCTGCAATATCCGACCTTACTGCTGGAGAATATACATTTGATGTGACGAAACAAGAAGAAAGCGACCTCTTGGTGGCAGTAAACACAGATGGAATATCCTATAATGCTGATGAACAGCAAACTGTTCCTCTCACATTCACTCATGTGATGGCTAAACTTGTGGTGAACCTCACCTACAAGAACCAGTGGGGAGGCATACCAACTGTAGAGAAAGTGATTGTGGGTAATGCGGCTAAAGAGGCAACTATCAATTACTTGACAAAGGCTGTCACTCCTTCCACTACTGTAAAGGAAGACTTCTCGCTTCCTGAGATTACAGAAAACACCAAGTATGTTTCCGTTATTATTCCACAGGAAGAGGTTAAGCAACTCACCATAGTTGTTGGTGGTAAGAACTTCATCTATGATAACGGCACACCTTTCAAGTTAGAGACTGGAAAAATCACCACAGTAAACCTTGAGGTTGGTCGTGACGAGATAAAGCTTGGAGAAGTTAAAATCTCTGATTGGGAGGATGGCAGCACTTTTAATGGCGAGGCTCTCAATTAACATAGTAAAACTTTTAAATACAGATACAATATGAAAGCAATTAAAATATTGACAGCGGCAACCTTGGCGACAGCGTTTTTTGCCAGTTGCTCTAACGATGAAGATTTTGCACAGAGCAATTATCCAATAGATAATGTGGTGCGAGTTACAACAAATGTAAAGGACATAACTACACGTGCCTTTCACAGCACCAATACTCTTGATGAATTTGCGTTTTGTATCGTCAATTCCACCAACACCAAATATTCCTATGACAATATAAAGGTGACAAAAGAGGCTTCAGCTTGGACTCCAGCTTCTCAGATGCTCTGGCAAAATGCCTCGCAACCTGTGGATATTATAGCTTATGCACCCTACTGTAATGTTTCAAGATACGAAACAATGAGTAACGCCACAAATTATCCTGTTTATGTAAAAGAGCAACAGGAAGCGGATACTTACGAGTCGGACTTTCTTGTTTACAAGAAAAAAGGATTTGTGCCAGGGACGGATTTGAAAAATGGTGCTGTTGACATAACTTTTACTCATGCCCTTAGTTTGCTGAACATAAACATAGAGTTCGGCAATGAGTTTAATGAAACTGCTCCTTTGGCATCTAATCCGATAAAGAATATAAATATCGGAGGAAGCGTCAAATTGGGTTATGCTGATTTTACAGCAGATGTCATCAGTGTGACAGCGGATGCTACCAGTGCTCCTGTCTTAATTGTACCAGTGCTTGGGGATTTCAACGCTGCCGCCAACTATGATGCCCATGCGACAGTAAATTACTCTGCCATTCTTATTCCCCAAACTATTGCTCAAGGATTTAGAGTAGAGTTTGAAATAGATGGCAAAAATTATGCGTGGACCGCTTCTGAAAGTGTAACGTTGGAAGCGAGCAAGAAACACCAACTGAACCTTACAGTAGGTAAGGATGTCGTGAAATCTGGCAACATCTCGTCAGAACCTTGGAAAGAAGGGACTGGTGGTACTTTAGAAACAGAATAAACAACAGAAAAAAAGAAAACTATGAAAATTTCAAATTATATAGGAACACTTGCGCTACTCGCAGTGTTTGCCGCTTGCTCCACAGAAGGTGATGAGCATGTTCGCTTTGCAGGGAATGAGGTGAAAGTCAATGCTACCATAGGCGGTGAAAGCACTTTTACCAGAAGTAATCCTGCTGGAGATGAAGAAAAACAGAGCAATTTTAATGATTATGACCAAATAGGTATCAGCATGAACAACGGTGCCGTCCATAAGTACGAAATGAATAATGGTGTTTGGGAAGTCAAGGATGGAGAGCCATTGAAATGGGAAACGGAGGCAACAATATTCAAGGCTTTTTACCCATATTCTACTACTTTTAATAGCGGTAATAGTTTCGATAATGGACGTATCATAGAAAACCAGGCTTCCGAGGAAGGGTTGGCTCTGTCAGACTATATGACGACGGATATTGCAATTCCGCAAATTCCAGAAAACCGTGAGCTTGCTTTGGATTTCAAGCGCAAGACGGCACGTATCATAGTCGATATAGAAAATTCTACTTTCACGAATGAGTTCGACCATCCAGCTGTATACGGGGTGACAATATTTTCTCAATTAGAGATACCGGCAACTCCAGTCGCAGATGTCGCTGAAATAACACCATACAAGATTGATGCTTCTGACCCCAAGAGTTCTTGGATGGCTTTGGTTGCTCCAAATGCAGAAGATAAAAGCAAAAATTTCATATGCATTAAGGTACAAGAGACCAACACTACCGATGATCCAAAACCATATTATGTGAAAGGTATTCCAAATCTTGAAGAAGGCAATAGCTATACCTATAAATTAAAGATTGGAAAGGATAGAGTCACGATAGAGAATGTTACAGTAGAGAACTGGACAGAAGGAACGGCAGTACCAGGTGGAGCGGTTTCTGCTATAACGGTAGAGGGTATTAAAGAATCTGTCACTACGCAATTGAAAAAAGGCAATGATGTAGTGTTGACCTTGAATTCCAATGCGTCTTCGGATATTTTCGATGCCATTAAAACAGCTTTTAAAGACAAAGGTGTTGCAGACGGAAGTGTCAATTTGACTCTAAAGAGTGTGATGACAATTCCAGAAGGAACTTTTAAAGATGTAACTTGGCTTAATAAGGTTACTTTGCCAGATGCTGTTACTATAGGCAAGAATGCCTTTAGTGGAAGTAGTTTGAAGGACATAGAAGCTCCTAAAGTAAGCACAGTGGAAATGCTTGCGTTTAGTGAGTGTAAAAAACTTGAAGATGTAAATTTGCCTAAGGTGTCGGAAATAAAGATTAAAGCATTCTGTTCTTGCAGCAATTTGAAAACAGTTCGGTTCGGTACACTCACAAAAGTTTGGACTGGGGATGAGAATAACAGAGAGGGAATGTTTGAGAGTGTTAATACACAAGATGTTTCTCTTATATTATCTTCAAGCCAAAGTATGCTAACCTTAATAGAGGCTGAAGGAAATTTCTTTTGGACCCCCATGAATCTACCTTATAAAGGTTCTGACCAATGTGTCAATATGAATTTCCTTGGTTATAAATTCAAGGAGATTAAATTTAGAGAAGAATAATTGAACTCCTAAGCTGGGCAGGAGTATAAGGTGCTCAGCAAACATATATTCACCCGCACTTCACGGGAAAACGACAAGGGTCTATATGCCACGATGATAGGTGGGCGTATAGACCCTTCATCGTGTCTTGATACCTGTTGGGTGGATGATATGGCTGTATGGTGGTTTCGTGCTACCTGTTTTCATGGTTTGAAGTACCTTTGCGTCAATCGTGAGGTGCTCAAAACAAAATCGTTATGAAAACAGAAATGAAAGTACCAAACGAGTGTTTGTACCCTACCGATGTATTCTTGATTAGTTGTGGCATGGGATGCAAGCGAATCACCGTCAGCAACATTGCTTATATTGAGGCAATGAAGGACAACTGTATTATCCACATGGTTGACGGCAAACGATACACTCAGTCTTGTCCTATGGGTGACATTGAGCCAGAGTTGAATCCGAACATGTTCAAGCGTATTCACCGCTCTTTCATCGTCAACATTCGCTACATCGACATGTACTATTATGGTCATATCGTTTTGGTTAATGGTATGGAAGTACATATCGGAGATAAGTACCGTGAAGCCTTGAAATCCTCGTTTCACTTTTGGGGTTCGAGAAATCGAAACAAGTAAGATTTTGAAGAAATAGCAGGCTGGTATCGCCTGTTCGATGGACACAAAGCCCGTCTGGTGGAAATAGTTGTACCAGTCGGGCTTTCGCTATATCTTTGCACCATCAACGTTGAGAGGCGGGTCCTGAAAAGCCTAATAGTAAACGAGTAAGGAAGAATGAATATACAACAATGAACACTATTGATTTGAATGGGGTAATAGTCGGCTTAAGTACATGGGAAAATCAACGTTTCTCCCAACTACCAGATTATGCCCTTCCTTTCTTTTCACAAGGAGGTTGGGAAGGATGGTTGCAAGTTGAATGGGCAATGTTTTTTACTGGATATGGTTATGATATAGTCAGAGAACAAAATTCATATGGTAATCGTCTTAGAGCAGATTTGGTTTTCAACAAACAAATTCCAGGAAGCACTGAAATTATTGCCGAAATTAAATGTGAGTCTATTTATATCACTACAGATAATTTCTGCAAGTTAATTCAAGCTGATGAAGAAAAATTAGCTTCTCTAGTTGGACGCAATAATGGAATAATGCTAGTGGCTGTTACGGAGCCAGTATTGGAAAGAACACTTTATCACCAAGGCTACCAAACTGTTCCTTCAACCCAAAACAACATACGTATTATGTATAAGATAGTTAAATAAAAAACTAAAAAAATGTGTAACAAACCAATGACACTAAAGACCGTTAACACGAATGATGTTAACCTCGTCTCAAAGACTGGACTCGGATGTGGTGTGGACATCACTGGAGTACTAGGTACTAACGAGTCGGTAAAAACGCAGATTCTTGATTACAATCTGCTGGTACAGAATGCTCTTGTCGAGATTGATGATGCAGAGATGCTATACGATGTTGAACGTTCAGGCAAGGACTATTCCGAAATGACAAACTCTATCAACAGATGTCTTGCAGGTAAAATCTCACTTGGAGTGGAAGGTCTCTCTTTTGGAAGCAATCTTAGCCGTTCTTTCAATAAGAGTACTAAGCAAATTGACATCTATGAGTATGCGGAGAAGCTGATTATCCGCAAAATGTATGCTCTAAATGTCAAACCTTTCGTGATAGATACGCTACGTGATTATATTCCTGCAGAAGTGTGGAATGAAATCAATGCAACCGACAATGCGAACCCTTCTTCAGCTGTTCGTTTGGACAAGAATCGTATAAAGGAGCTATACAAGAAGTATGGTACCCATGTTACCACAAAGACCTTCTACGGTTGCATGTATGAGTACATCATGCGCAGAGAGCAAAACAATTGGGAAACTTCTATCGAGAAACTTCTCAAAATGGATGTTACTGCCAAAGTGCCAATTCCTGATACTGGAGCAACTGCTGATGGAGAGAAGCATATCACATTTGAGCCCAAGGACAAGGAATGCCGTGAGAACTCAAATGTCGAAACAGTAGAACATCGTTACGGTGGTGATACATCTGTAAAAGATGTAAACGCATGGATGAACAGTTGCGTAAAGGGTGAGAAAAACAACTGTGCGTTACTTGGCTATTCTTTGGGCATAGACAGTGCTACGGATAGTGGTCTTATTCCACTATATCAGCTTATGGAATCTTCTGACCCTCGTCGCCAAGCCATGATCGATGCTTTGCAAGAATACATGAATGAGTATGGCTTGAAGGTGGAGCAGCGCAACATGGTTATCGTGGATGCAATCGCTATGCATATCACTTCTGGTTCTGCAAAAGACTTCTTGTATGCTGATGACATCAATGGCATCCGTCGCAAGTTCTATCGTCTTGACGAAAACATGTACGACCATGTAAAGGGCTCAACTAAGGGTAAGATGTATTTTTACTACGCACTTGGTCATCTTACAGGAAATGCAGTTGTCGAGATGAAGTTCTGTGGAAAAGGTGACGCAGATGGTGATTGGATATTGAGAGGTTGCAACTCTAATGAGGGAGTCGTAGGCTGTCTAAAGGACAGATACCTTGCAATCAAGTTGCGTAATGTAAACAATTATCCTGATTCAAAACTATATGTCACAGGATTTGGCGTGAAGGTGAAGAATAAGATAAAGGCTGTTTCCAAAGGAACAGAAGTCGGCTTCCATTGGACAAGTTTGGGCGACAGCTGGTATAGTGCAGGTTTGATTCACGATGATGTCAAGTGCGTATATACGAAGGACAGAATCAACAATTTCTGATAAGAAGAATGCATCTTGTGAGGAAGCGGTGTATTTTATGCCGCTTCCTTTACATTTTATATGTTTGTTCGCTTGTCAAGCAAATATTTGATAAAGTCATCTGTGATATTGGAGATTTCGCCTTTGTCATAAATAGTCAACAAATCTATAATGATGAAATCTCCTTCTTGATAAAGGTTGTAGGTGATAACTCTTGCGCCTCCGCTCTTTCCTTTTCCTTTGCTGGCAATAGCCATTCTTACTTTTCGCACGCCTTTGCCAAGACTGCTACCTTGGTAAGGATCTTTTTCTAACTCATTGAGAAAAGCATCATAATCTTTGATGATGGAATGATACTTTTTGGCTAATTTTCTTAATTGTCGCTCGAACTCTTTTTCTGTATAGATTTGTACGTGCATCCTACGCCTCCTCTTCTTCAAGTTGTCTTAATAGTTCTCTTGCCGACATCGGTTTGGTACCATCTTTCTTATGCGCCTCCATTTGGTCAAGGGCACGATTGAGACTTTCTGCTACGTAGGCTTCTTGCTCCTCACGACTCATATAGGTCTCTTGATATGTCGGGACAGGCTTCGAAATGGTATTAACCAGTTTGTTGGCATAGTCTTTTACCTTGGCGACAAACTCGTCAAGGGTATATTGCCCGGTGTTTGGCACTTGAAGCTGAATGTTTATAGTATCCATCTTATTCCTTACTTTAAAATATTTCTGCAAATTTACATCGTTTATTTTTAACTGCCAAACTTTTGACCGTAAATCTATCATTTATGGTTGTTTTTCTTTGAAAACAGCCGTCCCGACTCCTCTAATATGTTCTGTTAGGCTGCAGGGGCTATATGCCACGATGATAGGTGGGCGCGTAACCTGCTATGCCAGCAAGCACAGCTACATCATCGAACTAAAGGTGCTGTCCAAGAAAGAGTGGAATGAGAAAATTAGAAAAGAATAGGAGGCTAATGCCATCTCTGGCATTAGCCTCCTATCTCTATATTTCTCTATATTCAAACACCTTTAGTCATAGAACCCAGGCTGCTTGTATTCGATGCCAAGCTCTCTATCCACCGTGGCGATGACACCCTGGATTTGGCCCATCGCAAACATTCTGCCGAGCAAGGTGTAGCCAGCGTTATGACCGTGGGTACTCTCATCGAACACGCCACCTGGCTTATCGGTGAAGGTCATACCATGGTCCACACGCATCGGGAGACGGCGACCGGAATTGCACTTGCCCTCCAGCTCCGCCTTCTCGAAGATGCGGCAAAGCTCTATCAGGTCGGCACGACCACCCAAGTGACTTGCCTCGGTAAAGTTGCCGTTAGGGAAAATGTAGCAAGAACGAAGATGAACGAAGTGGGTACGGTCGGCAAACTGCTTTGCCATCGCCACACAGTCGTTGTGCTCACCTGCAGAGAATGAACCAGCACAGAAGGTCAAACCATTATGCTTGTTTGGCACTGCGTCGAGCATCCACTGGATATCCTCGGCAGTACCAATGATACGTGGCAAACCGAACACTGGATATGGAGGGTCATCTGGGTGAACGCACATGTTGATGTCGTACTCATCGCAAACTGGCATGATAGCCTCCAACCAGTACTTCATATTCTCCTGCAACTTCTTCTTGTCGATGCCCTCGTAAAGTTTCAAGAGATCACGGAACTTCTGAACAGGGGCAGCATCGCCCTCGCTGAAGTTACCCGATACGAAGCCCTGGGTCTTGATGATGATGTTCTCCACCAACTCATGGTCTTGCTCAGGAGTGGAAGTCTTCTTGATTTCATCAGCCTCAGCCACGAGGTCTCTGCCCCACTTGTGATTCTTAGAGAACTCAGCCCAGTCCTCACGAGCACCCTCACGCTTCAAGATGTAGATGTCGAAGTAAGCGAACACACCCCAGTCCATATAGAGGTTGTCGGCACCATTAGGGTTCTTGTGCGCCAAGTCGGTACGAGCCCAGTCCAATACAGGCATAAAGTTGTAGCAGATGCACTTGATGCCTTCCTCGCCGAGGTTGCGGAGACTCTCCTTATAGACCTCAATCTGATGGTCACGGTCTGGACCGCCATACTTCAAGGTCTCCACCACTGGCAGAGACTCCACTACGCTCCACTTCATACCGTAAGACTCGATGTACTCCTTGAGTTCATGAATCTTCTCACGTGTCCATACCTCGCCGAGTGGTACATCGTGCAATGCTGTCACGATACCCTCGACACCTATCTGTTTCAGTTGGGCAAGTGTAATCTTATCCTTCTTGCCAAACCATCGCCATGTTCTTTCCATATATTACCTTATTATATATTAAGGGAGGAGCTAGAAGAACCATCTCCTCCATTTTTTGTTATTATCTTGCTACAACATACTTGTGCAATGTCTTTCTCACTGCACCCTTGCCAGCAAAGAGTTCCTTCACCATGCCCTCGATTTGCTCGCCGAAGCCAGCCTCATAGAGGTCGAGACCGAACACGTCCTTGCGAGAGTAAAGCTGCTTGAGGCAAGAGTAATCCTGCTCAGCCTTGCCTACCTCCAAAGGAGCCACGATAGCCTGGAGTTCTGACAAGAGTGGGTCGGAAGATGGCTCGAATGGCTTCAAGTTATCATCGAGAGCCTTCAGATAGCGAGCATAACCTGCCAATACCAATGGGATAAGCACGAGATTGCTCTTGTCGAGACCACGGTCGATGTACTTCTTGATGGTCTCACCGAAACGGATGGAGAGCTTCTGGCTGGTATCGGTGGCGATACGCTGAGGAGCATCTGGCATGAATGGGTTAGGCAAACGCTTGTTGATGACAGTGCCGATAAACTCGTATGGGTTCAACACTCCTGGGTCTGTAACCACTGGCATCGCCTCGATATAACCAATCTTCTGGATGAAGGCACGGAGGTCCTCATCTGCCATCTCGGCAGAAATCAAGGTGTAGTCGAGCATACAACCATAGATAGACATCGCCGTATGGAGAGGGTTCAAGCAGGTAGTCACCTTCATGGTCTCCACCTCATCCACGGTCTTGCGAGTAGTATAGAGTGCTCCACCCAACTCCAATGGTGGGCGACCGTTGGTATAAGTGTCCTCGCAAACCAAGTACTGCACCTCCTCGGAGTTGACGAAAGGAGCGGTGTAGGTATGCTTCTCGGTGATGATGGTCTGGTTGTCCTCGAAGCCATCCTCGGCAATCATCGCCTGTACTTTCTCATGAGGGCGAGGCGTAATCTTATCAATCATAGACCAAGGATAAGTTACCTTGCTGTTGTCCTTCACGTAGTCGAGGAAGCCCTGCTCCACGATACCGTCCTTCACCCAGCGCTCGGCATAGGCGAAGACACCAGCCTTCACATGGTCGCCGTTGTGAGAGCAGTTGTCGGTGCTCTGCAAAGTGACAGGCAACTTGCCTGCCTTGTAGCGCTCATAGAGGAGTGCGGTGAGCTTGCCCATGGCAAAGACTGCGTCGAGACCACGAGCCAAGTCAGCCTCATTGAATGAATATCCCTTCTCGGTAATAGTGAAAGTGACCATCTGGAGAGATGGAGCCTGGAAGATTTCCACCAGTCGAGCCCAGTCGTCGGCAAACTGCTTGTCTGCCTTCAGGCTCTCGGTGATGGAGCCGAGCACCTTCTTCTCGATGGTGCCGTTGCTCTGCAAGCTGACGAGGAGGGAGAGATTATGGTATGGGCGATAAGCCTTGTCGATGATTTCGTAGTCGAAGCTCTCGGCGACGATGACACCACGGTCGTACTTGCCCGTGTTGAGAGCGTCGTTGAGGATGGCTGCAGGGAAAGCACGGAAGATGTTGCCTGCTCCAAAGTGAACCCAAGTAGGCTCATCGTGAGTCTTCTTGGCTACAGCTGCGATGTCGTACTTAGGAAGCTGATAACCTTTAGCCTCCCACTCCGCAGCATTGAAATTGTCTGAAAGAATGTCGTTCAGTTTCATTGTAATTTGTATTTTGTTTTTAATTTTTGATTGTTATTTTATTGTTATTTTCGGCAAAAGTACAAAGTTTTTCTGATATTCGCATTCTTTTTGACGATTATTTTCAAAGTTTGAACAATTAGCAACGCATTTTGAACAATTTGCAAATGTTTTTGTTACATACGACAAAGTTTGAAGTAGAAGAAACGTAGTAAAAAGAGGTCGGGAGATGATTTTGACGACGAATTACAAATCCGTCGAAACGCCTAACGGGACATATCCGGCACTACGGACATTTTTATTTCAAAATGTTTGGTCGTTTCAAAATAATTATGTACATTTGCAAAAAATATAGTAATAGTGGCGATAAAGGAAGATAAAAAAGAAAAGGAAAAGACAGCCCGTGAAACGCTTGGCAAGTACTTTTATGATTTAAGCAAGACCTCGTTTGGTACAGGCTTGTTAGGGACATTTCTGCCTTATTTTACTAAGGAAGAACCGACAATAAAGACTCTTTGGCTTTTCTTCATTTGCATTATAGCCACAATTGCTTTCGCATATATGGGTAATAAAATATTAAAAAAATAAGCATATGGATTCATTATTGATTTTTATGACAGGTGTAGCTATTATAGCTGTAGGTATTGCCCTTTGGAGCAACACAAAGTCTGGTAAGAAATGGGTAGAAAATCTTTAGTAGTAAAAATTCCCGCCAAGCACACAGAGAAGTACTTGGCGGGAATTTCGTTTTATCGTGGGGATTAAAATCCCCCAAATAGCGGTTGGGACATCTTTTGACGTCGGATTACAAATCCGTCGAAACGCCTAATGAGACATATCCGGCACTACGGAAATCATTTCTTCCGTACTTTTTCTTAGAAAGGAAGACGTTTACAAATAAAAAATCGACTAAACCTTTGGTGTATTAAAAAATAAAGTGTATCTTTGTCGGCAGAAATATAGTATCTTAAACGATAGCTTATGGGTAGATACATCAACCCCTTTACCGATTGGGGCTTCAAGCGTCTCTTCGGCCAAGAATTCAGCAAGGACTTGCTGATTAATTTCTTGAACGACCTTTTTGAAGGAGAATTCCAGATAAAGGACGTTACATTCAAAGATAAGGAGCTGCTCGGCGAGTCGAACGACTTGCGTGGTTGCATCTTCGATATCTATTGTGAGACCGACGATGGAAAGCATTTCATCGTCGAGATGCAGAATAGATGGGTACCTTTCTTTGTGAATCGATCCATTTATTATGCAAGCAAGGCTTTCGTTGCCCAGCGCAAGAAATTGGACGAGAAGGGAAAACGTACTCCGACTCTGTATCAGTTCGTTCCCGTCTATGTGGTTTGCATCATGAACTACATCCCAAGGGATAATGAGGTGACGAAGTATAAGACGGACGTGGCTTTGAGGGAAAAGAACAGTGAGACATTTTTCTCAGATAAGTTCCGTTTCATCTATTTATCTCTTCCGTTCTTCGACAAAGAAGAGGAAGAGTGTGAGACTGGTTTTGAAAAGTGGATTTATGTTTTGAAGCATATGGAAGTATTGGAAAGATTGCCGTTCACGACGCAAAAGAAGATATTCAATCATCTTGCCAAATTGGCTGACATTCGCTGTATGAGCAGTGAAGAGCAGGAAAAATATGACGAAAGCGTTAAGGCTGTCGATGATTACTACTCTGGTCTGTATGGCTCGTATATGGACGGCGAGGAGAAAGGTATGGCTAAAGGTATGGCTAAAGGTCGTGCTGAAGGTGAACTATCAAAAGGTTTGTCTGTTGCCCGCAACTTATTGGCAATGGGTATGCCTTTGCCTCAGATTATGAAAGTTACCGGATTGAATGATGCGCAATTGAAACAACTTCTATCATAATAAAGGCTCGACCTATTTTGTTTGCGGATTGGCAATCCGCTCATTTACAAAGCCTCCCGCCAAGCACTACTTACGTGCCTAGCGGAAGGCTTATTTTATGTGGGGATTGCAAATCCCCAGGAATAGTGGTTGGGACATTATTTAACGACGGATTGCAAATCCGTCGAAACGCCTAACGGAGTTCAAGCATATCCGGCGCTACGGAAATAACCGGTGCTACGGATTTTATTTTTTCACTTACACCTTGACAGAAAGTAGACTTTTTTCTTGTTTATTTCAGAAATATATCGTAACTTTGCCACCGAAAGGTAGAACTTATTAAAAAAACATTATATGAAAGAGAAAAGATATACTTTACCAGAAACGCAAGAACCAGGAATTGTTGCAGAACCAACAATTAGTTCTGCAAGAATAGCAGAATTGCATAGTCGGCTAGTCAATCGAGTAATGACTATTCAAAACCCAGAAACGCTCCAATCTCTTATCATGTATGTTGACAAGAACATACTACATTTTTCAGACTCTTTTGAAAAAGACTGGAATCGCTCTGTCAACATTGAAGATTTCAGGACACTGTGCCATGCCAAATTGAAGGAAATGTGTGAATAAAAAATATTTAATACAGATTCTTCCTGAAGCAGAAGATTTCTTGGACTACTTTGCAGAAGATTTGGTTGCTGGTGGTTATAAAATCAACTATGAGTAAGTCCCGCTATGCACATAACAGTAGTGCTTAGCGGGAGTTTATGTTTTGTATGGGGATTGCAAATCCCCAGGAATAGAGGTTGGGACGTCTTTTGACGTCGGTTCCAACCATATTCCGCTGGGCATTTCCCATTATGTTCCGCTAGGCGTTCCGACGGATTTACAATCCGTCGTTAAAAAAGGTTCGACCTATTTAGTTTGTGGATTTGCAATCCGCTCATATACAAAGCCTCCCGCTAAGCACCATTGTTATGTGCCTAGCGGGAGTTTATATTTTTAAGGGGGATTGCAAATCCCCAAGAATAGCGGTTAGGACATTGTTTAACGACGGATTGCAAATCCGTCGAAACGCCTAGCGGGATATATCCGGCGCTACGGATTTTCCTCTAGTTCAAGTTCATCCTTCAATTCAAAGCAGTTTTGAGCAGCTTTTATAAAACCAATTGAATGAGCAGAATGCTTATCTCCTGCAAACGAAAAGTTACTAATGGCGAGTAACGCTAATAACAAACTTAGAATTTTTGTTCTCATAATCGTTAAGTTTTAAATGTTAATACTAAGAAGTGTCATTTGGGCAATGGATACATTCCCATGCCCAAATGATACTCAATATTTATTCATCTCTCAGTTGTTCGTATGTTCCAATAGTTATTTCTTTCCACGAATTATCAGGGAGCTGATATTTTAGAATCGTATTATTACGATAAGCATCTTTATATCTTGTCCATGTGAGTGATCTATTGAATGCTTGAATTGAAATAGTCTGCTCCTTACCATAATTGGACTTTAAGGTAAAAGAACAACTCTTAACCAATTGCTTATAAAAGTCACTACCATTATCCTTTAAATCTTTAAGTACCACTTCGCATTTTCCATACAAGTGACTTGCGTCAGGCACAGTGGTTGAGCTACCAGTAAAGCTGTTATTGCCATACCAATTAATATTAAATGATTTGATATCAAGATCTACAGTTTCTTTGTTCCATAGTCGGTAAACACCCTTGCTAGATATCAAGTTGAATGTCATATTCTTAGCCAATGTTGAACTACCAATCTTTAGTGTAAAAGCAACTTTTTGCTCATTAGTTGAAGTATCAATAAGAAGTCCATCAATAGTATATTTATAATAATTCGAGTTTATTAATTCGTATTTACAATACCATTTATTGATGTCTTTATCAGCTATAGTTGTTCTTCTTTTTCCCGTTTGCGAAATACCACTCAGTGTAAACTCCTTATCCGCTGCAGCAATCTCAGGACTCCAGTTATACACCTTTCCCTTTTCAAACTTAGTAGTCTTGCCACTATAATTATAGGTATAAGCATCCCCATTGCTATAAGTGAACTTCGCCTTCAAGCCAGAGAAGGAAGCGGTAGGGAGGATAGCCACATAGACATCATCCGACAACTTATTATCGGCTACAGCAAAGTTGCCATTGATAGTAATAGTGCCAGTTGTACCTGTAACATTGGATGAAATAGTGGAGCCACTACGAGTGATGGTCATCGTGCCGCTACCATAGAAGCCACTGGTGGCAGACAATTCTATCTTCGTAACGCTGCCACTTTCCAAGCTCACCTCTGAACCTTGGGCGATATGGAGCACGGCAATCTCATGGTTCATATTCAATGGAGAGACCTCGATGTTTCCATCATTCGCCTTGACATCCGAGGCCGCTGTCATATAGTCGAAGTTATGGAGGTCTTCAAGCTTACCTGTCTGATTAGACAAAGGAAGGGTGACGGAAGCTGATGTTCCATTCTCTTGAAGGTTCTTGAAAGCAGTGGCATAATCGGATTTCTGTGGATAGAGAGCGAAGATGCTACCAGCCTTTTTGATTGGAGTTGTGCCTGAGCCATCCACATCATAGGCTGTGAAATTAGCCTGAGTACCAGCAGAAGAGGATGATGACGAAGAAGCTTCATCAGCTGTTGGTGCTGGAGTATCCGTCACATCTTGGATGAGCTGACCTGCAGTCCAACTATCTTCCGTTGCTGCAAGATAATACATCTTTTCATTCGATGCACTCCATGTCACCTTCAAGTCAGTACCATCTTGCTCATAAGCCGTACGGGTTGTCGCACCACTATTAGGCGTAACGGCTGTAATTGAAGTCGTTTGCTTGTTGGAAGACGAGGCTGAGCCTAATGTGTCCTCGGTATTGCACCCTACGAGGGTCGCAAGGAGAGCTGCGGTGCAGCTCAAAAACTTTATCTTGTTCATTGTCACTTTCTTTTTAATTTTACATGTTTACGCCACCAAAGTTAGAGAGGCCATTATTCGTACCAGAAGCAGGCTCGCTATAGCCCATGATTTTCTTCAACTGGGCTATCTGATACTCAATGGC
>DJSH01000011.1 GCA_002440225.1 Candidatus Segatella violae | reverse complement strand
CTTCTTCTTTGTCTTCACTCCAGATAGGCTTTTTTGAGAATTGGCTCATGCCAATATGCTCGGTCGATGCCCGTTTTACTCCGATAACGATTTAGTTCCTTACGCAACCCTACAGCTATAGCAAAAGACGTTGAGGCAAGTTTCTCCGTGTCAGGGATTGTCGTACCCCTACCCCAGGAAGCTCGTTTCGAGGTTTGTTGCTATACCTTATTATATATAGTGACTAACAAGAAAAGAGCTAACAAGCAAATGGAAAAGCTAAGAATGCAAAGCGCCAATGGCGTGGAAGACAACATTCAGAAGATTGCGCAGTTGTTTCCCGACTGCGTAACAGAGACCGTGGATGAAAAGAGTGGTCAGCTCAAGCATCTGATAGATTTCGAGAAATTGAAGCAGAACCTTTCCGACAGCATCATGTCGGAACGTGCGGAGCGCTATCAGTTTACTTGGCCCGACAAGAGCAAGGCGATTCTCCTTGCCAACTCCCCTATCAATGCCACCCTTCGCCCTTGTCGTGAAGAGAGCGTTGACTTCGACCATACCCAAAACCTTTATATCGAGGGCGACAACCTCGATGTGTTGAAGTGTCTCAAAGAGACTTACCTCCACAAGGTGAAAATGATTTACATCGACCCGCCTTACAATACAGGAAAAGATTTTATTTATGGAGATAACTTTGCCGAAGAGATAAACGATTATCTTGAACTTAGTGAGCAATTTGACGAGCAAGGTAACCGACTAAGCACCAATATGGAATCGAATGGTAGATTCCATACTGATTGGTTGAATATGATTTATCCAAGACTGAAAGTTGCAAGAGATTTTCTCAAAGAAGATGGGGTTATATTCATTTCTATTGATGACCACGAAGTTGCAAATCTTCATAAAGTTTGCGATGAAATCTTTGGAGCTTCAAACTTTACAGGATGTGTTGTTTTACAAACAGCGACAGACAACAATCCAAGACAAATAAACACAGAACATGAATACATTCTTTGTTACTGCAAGAACAAAGATGCACAAGAATACTGGTATGCAGACAGTGAAAAGGCAAAACTCATTCAAAAGAAATATCAAGAACTAAAAGAACAGTATCAAGAAGACATTGCCAACATACAAATCAAACTGCGTGAATGGATTAAAGAAAATAAAGAAATACTGAAAGGCGTAACCCATTATGACAATGTTGACGAAAAAGGAGTCTTCCATGATGGGGATATTGCCAACACTACATTTGGTGGATATAAATACACCATACTACACCCTATAACACATAAGCCTTGCAAGATTCCGGATAAAGGGTTTAGATTTCCAGAAGAAACGATGAGAAGAATGATTGAGGACAATGACATAATGTTCGGGGCTGATGAAACAACTCTGATAAAGCCAAAGAAAAGATTGGAAAATGCAAAAGATGTATTACGCTCTGTCATCTATGAAGATGGACGTTCCTCAACCAAACAATTCGAATCACTTATGGCAAGAGATATTTTCCAAAACCCAAAGTCAACAACCATACTTGGCAGACTATTCAATTTTGTCATAGAAAAAGATGATTATATCTTAGATTTCTTCTCTGGTAGTGGTTCATCGGCAGAAGCCGCAATGCGCATCAATAGCAAGCACTCCGAATTATGTGCAAAATTCATACTTGTGCAAATTCCCGAGAATATAGACAAGATTCTTGAAACGGCTAAAGACAAAGCTAAGAAAACAGCAAAAAATGCAATTGCTTTTCTCGATTCCATAGGCAAGCCTCACACCATCTGCGAAATCGGCAAGGAGCGAATTCGTCGTGCTGGCAAGAAAATCAAGGAGGAAACTCCTTTGACCACCCAAGACCTCGACACTGGTTTCCGTGTCTTGAAGCTCGACTCTACCAACATGGAGAACATCTATTATTCTCCAAAGGACATTTCGCAAGCCGACCTCTTTACTCAGGTTGACAACGTGAAGTCCGACCGAACAGGCGAAGACTTGCTCTTCCAAGTGATGCTCGAACTTGGCGCTACCCTCGACTCGAAGATAGAATCGACAACGGTGGATGGCAAGACCATCTACAATGTTGCCGAAGGCTACCTCGTGGCTTGCTTCGACATGGACGTGACCGACGAGGTGGTGACTGCCATCGCCAAGATGCAACCAGCCTACGCCGTGCTCCGTGACACCAGCATGAAGAACGATGCCACGGCTACAAACTTCGAGCAAATCTTCAAGACTTATTCTCCCGATACAGTCACAAAGATATTGTAAATTTCAGGAGTTCCGTAGGCGTTCCGACGGATTTGCAATCCGTCGTCAAAAAACGTCCTAACCTATTTATTTTGCGGATTTGCTATCCGCTGAATAAGAGATAAGGGGATTACAAATCCCCATAATAGTGGTCGAACATTTTTGACTGCGGATTACAAATCCGCAGAAACGCCTAACGGAATCTAGAAAAAGTAAAAACTTTGCTGATTATGAAACTAAAGTTTAAGATTCAACAATACCAAACGGATGCCGTGCAGAGCGTGGTGGATGTCTTCAAGGGACAGCCTAACCAAGCCAACTTGACCTACAAGATGGACAAGGGAAAGCTGTATGTCGTGGATAGCAAGAGCCAACACATCAAGTTGGTGCAAACTAGTCTCTACACCGCAGAAAAAAGTTTCTTCGCCAACGGTTCTGACAATGAAGCCGACAACGGCTTGGGCTATAAGAACAACCGTCTCGCCATCGACAAGGTAACGCTCTTCGACAACATCCGACAAGTGCAACTCGCCAACAACATCCACCAAGACGAAAAACTCGTGGATAAGCTCGGTGCCTGTCAGCTCGACGTGGAGATGGAGACCGGTACAGGAAAGACCTACGTCTATATCAAGACCATGTTCGAGTTGAACAAGCACTATGGTTGGACCAAGTTTATCGTGGTGGTGCCAAGCGTCGCCATCCGAGAAGGCGTGAAGAAGAGCTTCGACATCACCGTCGATCACTTCATGGAGCAGTACGGCAAGAAGGCTCGCTACTTCATCTATGACAGCAGCAGCCTCAACGACATCGACACCTTCTCGCAGTCTAACGACATCAGCGTGATGATCATCAACACCCAGGCATTCAACACGATGAAGGAGGGAGCAAAGAACAAGGCGGCTCGCATCATCAACAGCGAGCGAGACGAGTTTGGCTCCCGCAAACCTATCGCCGTGCTCGCCGCCAACAACCCTATCATCATCCTCGACGAACCGCAGAAGATGGGAGGTTCCGCTACGCAGACTGCCCTCAAAGCCTTCAATCCCCTCTTTACGCTCAACTACTCCGCCACCCACAAGGAGCACCACAACACGGTGTATGTGCTCGACGCCCTCGATGCCTACAACCATAAACTCGTAAAAAAGATAGAGGTGGTGGGCTTCGAACTGAAGAACCTGAAGGGAACCGACAGCTACATCTACTTCGCCGAACTCCTGCTCTCCAAGGACAAGGCACCGCAAGTGCGCCTGGAGATGGAGCAACAGAGCCAAGGCTCAGGCACCATCAAGCGCATCTACAAGAAACTCGGCGAGGGCGACGACCTCTACAGCGAGTCGGGATTCATGGAGCAATACAAGGGCTTTCAGATTACCGACATCGTAGTAGATAGTCTGCACCCAGCCCGTAGTCAAGTAAAATTCGGCAACGGCGTAACCCTCCTGTTGAAGGAAGTAATCGGCAACGTAACCGCCGACCACAAGGCTCGCATCCAGATACGAGAGACCATCAAGGCACACTTCCGCAAGGAGAGCCAGCTCTTCCACCGTGGCATCAAGTGCCTCTCGCTCTTCTTCATCGACGAAGTAGCGAAGTACCGACAGTACGACGAGGACGGCAACGCCATGCTCGGCAGATATGGCGAGATATTCGAACAGGAGTATCGTGCCGAACTGAACGAGAACCAGAACATGTACGACCCTGCCTACATGCAGTATCTCAGCTGCATTTCCGTAGGCAAGACCCACGAAGGCTATTTCTCCATCGACCCGAAGACCAAGCGAGTGAAGGACAGCGGCGACAAGAAGGGAGAAGGCAGCGACGACGTATCAGCCTACGACCTCATCATGAAGGACAAGGAGCGACTCTTGAGCCTCGACCCCACCTATTCGCCCGTGCGCTTCATCTTCTCCCACTCCGCCCTGAGGGAAGGATGGGACAACCCGAACATCTTCCAGATTTGTTCGCTTCGCCAAGCCAACAGCATCTCGCAGAAGCGACAGGAGGTGGGACGTGGCTTGCGCCTCTGCGTAGATAACAAGGGCATCAGACAGGATGCCGACACCCTGCAAGGTCAGGTTCACAACATCAACCGCCTCACCGTCATCGCCTCGGAGGGCTACGCCGACTTCGTGAGCGACCTGCAGAAGAATATCTCGGAAGACCTGTACGACCGTCCGAAGGTAGCCGACCCAGAGTATTTCGAGGGCAAGACCTTCACCATCGAGGACGGCAGCCGCCACAGCATCACCAAGCAGGAGGCGAACAAGATATACTTCTATCTTGCCACCAACAGCTACATTGATGCCGACAACCATGTAACCGATGCCTATCGCACAGCCTCAGCCGACGGCACCCTCGCCGCACTGCCTACGGAGATTCAGCCTTACGGCAAGTGGATTCACAAGTTGGTACAGGGCATTTGGAATCCATCGGCACTCGACGGCATGATAGAGGACGGCAGCAAACCGCAGACACCAGAAAATAAGCTGAACGAGAACTTCAACAAGAAGGAGTTCCAGGAACTTTGGAACCGCATCAACCACAAGTATGCCTACACCGTGAGCTTCGACAGCAAGGAGCTGATAGAGAAAGCGGTGGCAGCCATCGATAAGGAGCTGAACGTCTCGCAGTTGAGTTATGTGGTGACGAGAGGCGTACAGCGAGACGACCTGAAGCACGATGACATGGGGCACGGCGGCAAAGGCATGATGGTGCAGGAGGAGATGCAGCACGACGACTTGAACACCGACGTGGTGAGTACCGTGAAGTACGACCTATTAGGCAAGATTGCCGCCAACACCAAGTTGACCCGCAAGACCATCGCCACCATCCTGACAAGCATCCTGCCGAGCAAGTTCGACATGTACAAGATGAACCCTGAGGAGTTCATCCGCCGAGTGAGTCGATTGATACTGGAGCAGAAGGCAACCATCATCGTGGACCACATCAGCTACAACGAGATAGAGGGCAGCTACGATTCCGCCATCTTCACGGAGGAAAAGCATACCTCCCTGGACAAGGCTTACGAGGGCAAGAAGAGCATCGTGGATTATGTCTTCACCGACGGAACGGCGATACAGAGCGTGGAGCGCAAGTTTGTGGAAAACCTCGACACGAGTACCGATGTAGCCGTCTATGCCAAGTTGCCAAAGGGTTTCCATATCCCTACCCCAGTGGGCAATTACTCTCCCGACTGGGCAATCGCCTTCAAGGAGGGCACGGTGAAGCACGTTTATTTCGTAGCCGAGACCAAGGGCAGCATGTCTTCGCTGGACTTGCGAGAGATAGAGAAAGGCAAGATAGCCTGTGCCGACAAGCTCTTCGAGCAGTTGTCGGGTTCGGGGATATACTACCACAAGGTGACCAACTACGATGACTTAATGGAATGGGTGAAGTAAGTCTAATAGAAAAAATATTGAAGAATCTTAGATATTCATCAAAAAAAGAAAGAAACGCTTGCATATTCCAACAAATAATCATATCTATGCTGCGGATATTCTATGAAAATCCGCAACGCTATTGAGGATAATCTATGAAAATTCGCAATACAAACATATAACGGCACAAGATATAATAGAACGTAAAAGCATGGAATTCAGCCTTTTACTGAATGCCATGCTTTTTGTTATTATTACTTATAGAGATATTATTACTTGTAAAGATTCTGCGCCAAAGCCTCCAAGCCTTGCTCGCCAGCCAAACCAGGGAATGTACCCTTCATTGCCACGACGAAAGTTGGGGCGTTCTTGCAATTCTCAAGCAAGTTCTGAACCTTCTCCAAATAAGAGATCTGGAAGTCGATGGCATCCTTCTCTGCCAAACCACCATGACCACCCAAGAAGTACTCGGCACCTGTTGCCTTTGCTGCCTTCAAGCCTTCGAGAGCCTGAGCCACAGCTGCTCGGTTAGCCAACTGCAAAGCATTCATGTGAGCCATGGCTGGAGCCCAATGCAAGAGCACGAACTTCTTGCCAATCAAGATATTGGAAGCAGGGAAGTCATTCTTTGGGCCCTGGTTGAATGTGTATTCCACACCATTCAACTTGACGGTATCGCCAAACTTCACTTCCTTCACCTTGCCCGTAGGACGAGCCACCATCTTATCGCCAAAGTTCTGCTGGAAACCTTTCATCATGGCATCATACACACCCTCGTGCATAAACTTAGCCATGCCCTCTGGCTGCATGATGGCATTCTTGCCGGTGGCACCCTCGTGATAATCCACGATGCGGGCATTCACCTTCTTGCCCAACTTCTTGACGTAGGCATCAAACTCCTCGGCACCGCTCTTGAACAAAGGCTCCTCCATGGTGACGAGGTTCTTAGGAGTCTCGATGATGTAGCTGGCATCGCCCATCACATCACCGCTATTGAAGATATGGAGCGTGAAAGCGCTATCCTTCACGGTCTGAAAATTACCCTGTGCATAAGCACCTACTGCCGACAAAACGGCAAACGCTGCAACAATCAAATTCTTTTTCATCTTTTTATATTCTTCTGTTTTTTAATGTTTCCATCTTTCGACGGTGCAAAGGTAATACAAAAATGAGAATCCTACAAGAAGGCACTGAGAGGTAAGATAGTTACCCCGAGGAAACCATTGCTGAATATCAAGAGATAAGAGAAATGAAGTTTAGCAGATTTTAACCATCCGCCCAATAAACGAAAACATTTTTCACAAATTGTGATACTTATATAAACTTCGTTAATATGTTTGCCACGCTCAAACATTCGGAGTAATTTTGCATCGCAATTCAAGAAGAATCGGTAATAAGAGAAATTCAAAATAGTGCAAAAAACAGAAATATGAAGAAAAAAATTGGTGTATTTATCCCTGCGACCTTGGGCATGCTGACAGCCTTCGGTCCGTTCGTTACAGACTTTTATCTACCTGTATTGCCTGAGATGTCGGTGTTTTTCCACACATCGCCCGCCTTGGCTTCGCTCAGCTTGACCTCTGGTATGCTGGGGCTTGCCGTGGGACAGGTTTTCATCGGTCCGCTCACCGACAAGTATGGCAGAAAGAAAATCTTGGTGGGGTCGATGCTGATGTTCGCCATCGCCTCCATCCTCTGTATTATTTCCCCTAACATCTACATTTTCAATCTGATGCGCCTCTTCCAAGGCTTGGCTGGTGCCGGTGGCATCGTCATCTCGAAGAGCATGAGCACGGATATGTTTAGTGGCAAGGAGCTTGCCAACTTCATGGCGATTCTCGGTTCCATCAATGGCATCGCCCCAGTATGTGCGCCTGTGGTGGGAGGACTGATGGCTGGCGTGACCAACTGGCAGGGCGTATTCGGACTCCTGTTGGGCATCGGCATCATCTTGATGGGGTGCAGCATGCGATTGCCGGAAACCTTGACTCCAGAACACAGATTACAGAAGAGCATCATGCAGGTGTATGCCAACCTGTTTAGAGTGTTCCGCAATCGCCTCTTCTCGTTGAGCACACTGGCTGAGATGGCTTGCTTCTTCACCTTCTTCGCCTACATCAGTTCGTCACCATTCATCCTGCAACAGGTATATGGCTTGTCGCCGTTCCATTTCAGCCTTTGCTTTGCGCTGAACGCCCTGACCATCGGCATCGGAGCCGGTATTGGTCCTCAGTTCAAGCACACCAACACGGCGTTGAAGTGCGGTGCCATCGACATGATGATAGCCGCAGTTTGCCTCTCGTTCTGTCTTTTCGTACATGCCCACTTGGTGGTAGTGATGGGGTTCTACATCTATATGATGATTAGTTTCGGACTGATGCAACCTGGGCTTACAGCAACCGCCCTTGATGCCGAGCGTCAGAACGCAGGTGCGGCCAGTGCCATCTTCGGTGCATCAGGCTTCGTGGCAGGAGCCATCTCCAGCCCTATCGTCGGCATTGGCAAGGTGGAGATTACATCGAGCATCGTGATGTTAAGCGGTGCCTTGATTTGTCTTCTCCTCACCCTTCCGCTCTGCAAGACGCTGAAAATGCAGGGGATGAAGAAAGATTTGCGGCATTAATTAAGCAACAATCTAAAGGAGGAAGAAATCATAAGTTCTCATCGAAAAAACAAGAAATAGAGTATTTTCTTCCTCCCTCTATTTTTAGTTGTATTAATCAATAACATTGCCAATCAAACTTCACTCGATCAAAGCGTTTGTTCTTTAAATCTTTACGAGATATATAGAAATAGAGCGTTCCACAATCGCCAAACATCAGTTCGTCAACTTTCTCTGACTCAATAGAGAAGATTTGAAGCAACAACACATTATCATCGAGATTATCGACGATACCGTTTTGAATAATATCGGCATAGCCCAACATGGTTCCGACCACATCCCCACCATCCGTTTCTGGTTGCAATTTCTCCAAAGCCACATCGTATTCTTCTACAGGCTCCATATTATCATGATTAATAGAAGGCAAATTGATATAATCATCATAAGTAGGATAGCTTTTCTTATAAGAAAACTGCAAAGGAACTTCCTTTAGACAACAATCTTCGTCCAATTTGTCTGGATAAGGCATCCGATGCAATTCCGAGTTTGCCGCTTCACTATAAACCACACGAACATTATCGTCCGTTTCTTTCCAATCCTGAACGCTCAACTCATAGAAGAAATACAAATGTCCCATAGTAGGAAGTATATGTTCTTTGTCATAAGGAGCCAAGTCTGAGCAATTAAGCTGGAGCAATAAAGAGAGAGGACGACCATCATCGTCCATAGGCCATTGGAAAGAATTAGGAACGTCTGGGCAACCACCAAATTTAGATTTTCCAAGTTCTAATGGAGCATTCGCAGAATCAGCTAAAGATATTTGTACGGCATCACGTTCGTGTGCCTTAAGTTCTTGGGTAAAGAAACGAACGGTATCTTCATTTAATTCGCAATACTCATCGCATGTATCTTCATTCATCTCAGTTTCCACAAGCATATGATAAGCTTTCCAATAACGAAAATATTGGAAAAGCAAAAGACTTTTACTAATAATAAGAAGCAAAATGAAACTCCACATCCAAGCTGGTGGTGCAAAAAGTCCTAACACCAAAATGATAAAAACAGAAAAAGAAGTACGGAAGTGCATCTCCTTTGGATTGAAGAAAGCCCCCAAAACTCCTAAGGGAGAATACACATACTGCACTCTCTCTTGCATTTCATCCAACCCTGCTTTTTGCGTTTTTCTCTTGCCGTGCCGATAAACACGATAGCAACTATGCAACATTAATGCTATAAAGCCGAGATAGGCTATTTTCATTTTTGCAGCATCTGGACCTTCTGTTACAAAGAACAGAAAAATCGAAGCCACCATTAATAGGATGCAGAACAGCAGGATAACAATTTGCGATTTCTTCATACTCATTATTTTTAGTCAAACCTCATTTCATTACCATTTCTCCCTTACGGTTGAACTTACCGTTATTTTCTCTTCGAGAATTCGTTGTGGCAAAAATACGACTTTATTTTTGATTTGCCAAATATTTGGAACAAATTATTCCAAATATGTCATTTATAAATGTTTGAGTATCCCTTCTTTAGCGAAATTCAGTAATTCGTTTACATGAGATTCGGAATATTCTTCGTAATTTTGCAGCCGATAAAAATAAAAAATCTGATTTGTATGAAAGTAATGTGGATGATAATTTTCTTCGTGTTGCCCATCGTGGGCTTGAGCTATGTGCTTTGGCATATTTGGCAGATGTTGCCTTGGAGCAATCCTTGGCGATGGACTGCCGTGGGCATCGCCCTCGCTTGTTTCCTCACGATGTTCCTCGGATTCTCGGGGGCAATCGAAAGGATGCCGCTCGACGTGGCATCGGTGGTTTATGAGATAGGAAACTCAGCCATCTTCGTGTTGCTCTATCTCGTGATGATATTCCTGGTATTAGACCTCGGAAGAGCCGTGCATCTCATCCCGAAAGCTTGGCTCTTCGGCAATGGATATACTTCATTGGGCGTGTTCGCCGTGATGCTCGCTATATTCGGATATGGAAACGCCCACTATTATAATAAGGTGAGACAACCGCTGGAAATCAAGACCGATAAGGTAATTTCGCTCGAAGAAGACTCGATGGATGCCCAAGGAAACGATTCGATGGAAGATGCCGAAAACGATTCTCTTAGAAGCTTCGGAAAGAAAGTAACCAAGATTGTGCTTCTGAGCGACCTCCACCTCGGTTATCATAATCGACGTTCGGAGTTCAAAAAATGGGTGGACTTGATAAACGCCGAACATCCCGACTTGATATTGATAGGTGGCGACATCATCGACATCAGTGTGCGCCCTCTCTTGGAGGAGAACGTGGCGGAGGAGTTCCATTGCCTGAAAGCCCCTGTATATGCTTGCTTAGGCAATCACGAATACTATAGTGGTGAACCTAAGGCACAGCAGTTCTATCGGGATGCTGGCATCCATTTGCTCCGTGACAGTGTGGCGAAGATTGGCAATATCGCCATCACCGGACGGGATGACCGAAGCAATCCGCATCGCAAGTCAATCGCCGAGATTATCGGGCAAGCTGAGAGAAACAGAAGTTTGACCATGGTTTCGGACAAGAAGAAGCGCAAGGAGTTCACTATCCTCCTCGACCATCAACCTTACCATTTGGAAGAGGCTGAGCAGAACGGCATCGACTTCCAGTTCAGCGGTCATACCCACCACGGGCAAGTGTGGCCTATCTCCTGGATAACCGATGCCATCTACGAGGATGCCTTCGGTCCACTCCGCAAGGGCGATACCCAGTACTACGTCAGTTCGGGCATGGGCATTTGGGGTGGCAAGTTCCGCATCGGCACTCGTTCGGAATACGTGGTGCTGACGTTGCAACATTGATGCATAGTTCCATATAGAACTTGCTTATCTAAGAAGATATGAAAAGAATCTTATCAGACCCTGATTCTAAATGGGTTACGATGTATTTCTCTATCTTTCTAAATAACATAATTACACTTTTCCTATGTTTTTGATGGTGCAAATATACACTTTTCCTATGAAATAGCCAAGAGAAAAATACACTTTTCCGAAAATCATCTATAAAAAAACAGTAATCATAGTGGTAAGCATCACCATGATTGCTGTTTTTGATTGAACTATAATTGTACTTTCAAAGCCTTTCCGCCATATTCCACGGTCTTGCTGGCTTTCATCGGCATGTCGCCCACTCCGCTATCAGCGCCAACCAACACCACACGGAACTTGCGGTTCTGGAGCATACCCTTGAAGCTGCCCTTGCGAGGAGCGATGCTCAGGCTATGGCTTGCCTCATCCCAAGAGAAACAAATCTCCGAGAACTTGCCCTTTTCGTAATTNNNTAGTTGTCGCCCTCGTCCTCATAGAGCGTGAAAGTACCATCGGCTCCTGGATATACACGAATCTCCAATTCATCCCAAGGCTTCTCTGAACTATACTGCACTTCTGGACCGAACGGCAAGATGGTGCCAGCCTTGATGAAGACAGGCATGATGTCGATAGGGCAAAGACGCTGAACGTCCTGTTCGCCCTCGTACACGGCATTGCTCCAAAAATCATACCACTTGTTGCCCTTTGGCAAATAGACATTGACGGGCGCAGATGCCTTCTTGACATCAGGATAGATGGTGTGTCCCTTCTTCTCGCTATCCTTCCAGGTGTACATCGGGTCGGTGATAGGCTTCACCAAGATGTTGCGACCAAAGAGATACTCATCGTTCAAGCGGGATGCCTTCTTGTCTTGGGCGTAATCCATCACCAAGGCACGCATCATGCTACCACTGTTCTGCACACAGTCGCCTGCCGCACTATATATATAAGGTAAGAGACGATAACGCAACTTGATGGCCTTGACGATGGCATCGTATGCCCAGTCGCCCTGCTTGCCAAACTCATACAGCTCGCTCACCATAGGCGAAGAACAGTGGTTGCGCATCAATGGCATGAAGGTTCCCCATTGCATCCAGCGGGTCTGCAACTCCTGGAGGGCTGGGTTCTTAGGACTCTGCTCAAACTCCCAGTAGAAGAAACCACCCAGGTCGGTGTTCCAGAATGGAATGCCACAAAGACTGTAGTTCAAGCCCGATGGCACCTGCGTCTTCATTTCCTTCCAAGAGGCGGTGACATCACCGCTCCAGGAGAACGAGCCATAGTGCTGAAGGCCGAAGCTTCCACTACGAGTCATCTGCAAGGCACGCTTGTCATTGCCATTCTTCATGGCACGCTGATGCTCATAGATGCTCTTGTTGTGGAGCAATGGGAAGGCATTCTTCACGCTGAGCCATGAGCCATCGTAAGTCTGATAGTCAGAATCGCCAGGCTTCTCGAAGTGGTCTGGTTCGGTGGAATCGGTCCACCAAGCGTCGAATCCCATGTTATAGAGATTGGTGAGATACTTCCAGTAGATGTCGCGGGCCTTCGGATTGAACACATCGTATGGCATCACGCCGTTGTTTCTTGGCCAAGTGTCGAATGGCAAGAGGGCATTGATTTTCTTCAATTCCCGATACTGGTCGGTCCAAGGTCCGAAGTTCGCCCAGATGGAAATCATCAAGTGGGCATTGTTCTTATGCACATACTTCACCATCTCCTCCGGACTCTTCAGGCGAGGCTCGCCCTGCGCCTTCATCTTCTTCATATCGTTGGGCAGATACTTGGCATAGGCAGGATCGCCCACCTTATTAATATAGTAAGGGTTTTGGAATTTCATCGCATTCCAGTTGGAGTCGCATCCCCAGTACTGCCAGTCCTGCACGATGGCATCGGTAGGAATCTTCAGCTCACGATACTTATCCAATACGCCAGCCAACTCATCGCTGGTCTTATAGCGCTCACGGCATTGCCAGAAGCCCATAGCCCACTTCGGAAACATGGTTGCCTGTCCCGTCAGCTCTCGGATGCTGGCGATGACACCATCCTGCGTACCGTCCTTGTACATGAAGTAATAGTCGGCGCAAGTGCCTACCTCGCTGGTGAAGGAAGTACGTTCAGAATCATTGAAGTAAGTCTTGCCGGCGTTGTCCCAATAGAGTCCATAGCCCTTCTCGCTGGTAAAGTAAGGAATGGCGATATAGGTGTTGTGGTTCCAAAGTTCGATGTTCTTTCTGCCACGCTGGTTCATATAGCTGTCGTGCAACTGTCCCAAGCCATAGATGGCCTCATCATTGGCAAGCTGAAAGTTCTGCGTGATGCGATACTTGCCCTTGTTGGCATCGTCCTTGCGAGCTTCGAGGCGGGTATTGACATCGGTGAGCAAAGACTTTCCGTCGTTGGAGAGAAAGCGAATCTCACCCGTCTTTTGGTTCAGCGAGACGGTAATAAATGTTGACTTCATCGTCACGATGTCGCCTTTCTCCTGCACGGAGATATTCTTCAGATGCTGAGGCTTCAAGATGACGGAGTAACTCTTCTTCTGAACGGAAGAGGCATTGCCCGAGGCATCACTCTTCACGATGCGAACGATGGAAGGGGAATAGAACTCGACGGTTATCATTTGATTAGCCACCTGTCGGGTGATGGCACTTGGAGAGTCAGCCTTCGAAGCTGTCACTACCTTTGCACTCTTGGCATAGGATTCGCAGGGAATACCCAATGCCGCAACGCCCAGAAGGGCGATAAGGGAAAGATTCTTTATCATACCTTTGTTTTTAAATTATTAGTTATTAAAATTCGACGGCAAAGGTAATGCAAAATGCCGAATAAGGGCTAAAACAAATGAAGAAACGAATGGTAGATTTGTTGAATAATGCCCGAAAAGCCTTTATTTAGGGCATATTCGGGCATTACATTCTTTTTATTTATACTCAGAAGGCAACATTCCAAACTCCTTCTTGAAACATTTGGTAAAATAGCTTGGCGAACTGAATCCCGCTTTTTCTGCGATTTCATTCACCGTCAGCTCGCCCTCCCTCAACCAAGAGGCGGCTCTCTGGAGACGAATGTTTCGGATGAAAGCCACAGGGGTAGTCTCGGTCAACGACGTCAACTTTTTGTAGAGTCCTGTGCGCTCCATGCAAAGGTCATGAGCCAACTGCTCCACGCCATAATTCGTATCCGACAAATGTTGCTCTATCAATGAGCGAACCTTGGTTATAAATTCTGGCTCTTGGCGATTCATATCCTCTAGCTGAATGACATCATTATTTTTTACAACCTTCTTTGTCCTTCTATTTCTCAGGAGGAAGAAGAGAACTGCCACTACAAGGATGAGGGCGTTGCCCCACCCCGATTGCCACCAAGGCTTGTCTATCGTAAAGAAAAGCCCCAGCATCGGGGAGACATAAATCAACCCATCATTGTAGGTGCCCAGCCAGATGGCTCCCTCTCGGTCCCGATACACCGTGTTGATGCCCGTGGTGAGCGACTTGCCATCGGGCAAAGCCAACTCCCGAACCTCTCGTGGCGCATTGCCCACCTTGAAATCGAACATCAAATACCCTCGCTGACTGCTTATCAGAGCCTGGTTGTCCGACGACATGTTCAGCGTGTGCAAGATGTAATCGCAAGCGAATATCTTGGCATATTTGCGGGTCTCCGGGTCGAAATGGAGAAAAACAGAAACATCATGCTTCTTCCTCTCGTCATAGCCCGTTCGGATTTGATAGAACTGACCGCTCGGTGTTTGGGTGGTGAGCGAAGTGCCGCGATAGCATCGGGCTTCGGATGGAGAGTAGGCGGAAACCATGTAAGCCAGTTTGCCATTTCGGAATGCGACCACCCTTCCCGAGTCGAAGAAGGCATAGACATGCTTGCCATCGGTATCCAAGTCTTGCAAGCATCCCCAGGAAGATTGGAGGGGGATGGTGGTACCATCGGATGTATTGACAACGGCAAAGCCGTCTTCTCCCTTTTGCTCATGATGCGCAGGATGTTTTTTTTCCTCTTGTCCTTGATGCTTTGGAAGTTCTTTTACTGTCCAAACATCTCCCTTACAATCGACAAACAAATCGACGATGATTCCGTCTCTCAAGGGCAAGGCATCAAGGTGAGGCTCCTGCACATTATCAAGGGGATGCTCCTGCACATTATCAAAGGGATGCTCCAAAATCCTGCCCTTCTTGAGGTCGATGCAGAAAACCTCTCGATAGTCTTTCACCCAAAGCCTATTTTGGGCATCGGCGTAGAGGTGGGTCTGTCCGCTGTATCTTGCCAACTTTTGCGCCTTTTCGGATGGCAGGGGCACAAAGAGAAAATGCTTGCCATCATAGAGATTCACGCCCTTACGGGTTCTCACCGCCAGCCGATTGTCAGCCAACTGCATCATTTGCAGAATGTGGTTGTCGGAAAGTCCCTGCTTGCTGTTGAGCACATAGAAATAGTCGTTCTTCTCTACCTTTTGCGCACAGGCAGGAGATGTCCCGCACAAAAAGCAGAGAAAAACGATGCTCAACAATATCATGAATGATATAATATGTGGCTTCTTGCCTGTCATATTCCGTCTTCTGTTTGACTATAGTTATCTGGTTTTGCTGTCATAGCTTTATTCGTGCTCATCCAGCCACTTCTCCAGTACCTCGCAATACTTATCCGTCTGCTCGGCGAAAGGCATGTGTCTTGCCCCCACGAAGAGTTCCCACTTCGAATCGGGGATGCCATCGTAGAGGGTCTTTGCCACCAATGGCGTGCAGAGGTCGTTGGTGCCGCTCATGATGAGGCAAGGCACTTTAATCTCGCCCAACCTATCGGTATAGTCATAGTCTCGAAGCGTGCCCGTAGGCGTGTATTCGTTCGGTCCCCAGCCATAGAGGTAAGCCTCGGCACCCGACTTCTTCGGTCGGCGCAAGCACTCAGGACTATCCGCCGTCACCTCACCAGCGCAATGCAGGAGCATGAAGTGCTCGTTGGCCTTGGCGTATGCCTCGCTGGAGAAATCATCGCTTGCCTCAGCCTCGGCGATGGCACGCTGGTCTTCCTCCGACATAAACTTGATCATCCTATGCTGCTCGCTCGCCCAGAGTTTGCTGCTCGAAAGTGTGCTGGAGAGGATGGCGCTCCTTACGCCCCTCGCCTGCTTCTCGATGAGGTAGATGATGTCGAGCATGCCGCCCCACGACTGTCCCAGAAGATGAAAATGGTCGAGGTGCAGATAGTCGATGAGGGCGCAAAGCTCATCGAGCCACGTCTGTGGAGTCCAGAGTTCGGGATGCCCCTCCACAAAGGAATTGCCACATCCCAACTGGTCGTAACTGATAACGGCACGACCCGATTCAGCCACCCTATCCAAGAGTTCGAAATAATTGTGGGTGCTGCCCGGTCCACCATGCAGGAGAATAATAGGGCTCTTGCCCTCTTCCGTTTTACCCACAATGCGATAATATGTTTGATAGCCCATGAAGGGCATATAACCTTCCTTGATTTCCATTGTTTCTACATTATTATGAATTACCAATGTGCAAAATTATAAAAAAATACCGTATAAGACAAAGATAATTCTAAGATTTTGATTAATTTTGCAGTCAATAGAAGAATTATCGAGCAAGATAATCAATCATCTATTAAGATGAATAACTAGCAAAACAATATAACTAACAAGCTGTATGAAGAAATTGATAGTATCTCTCGCCTTCCTTTTCCCTGCCATGGGAATGATGGCGCAAACACAAGTGAAGACCGTAGAGGGCATCCTCGAAGGCAAGGACCTCTCTGGCATCCATGTATTCAAGGGCGTGCCTTTCGCCGCACCTCCAGTGGGCAACCTCCGTTGGAAGGCTCCCCAGCCTGCCGCTCATTGGGAGGGCGTGCGCATGGCGAAGGAGTATGGACCGAACCCGATGCAGGAGAATCTCTTCGGCGACATGAACTTCGGCACCAAGAAGAATAGCGAGGATTGCCTATACCTGAATATATGGACACCTGCCAAGACGATGAAGGAGAAACTCCCCGTACTGATTTACTTCAATGGCGGAGGACTGATGGCAGGAAGCGGAAGCGAACCTCGATATGCGGGCGATGCGATGGCTCGCAAGGGCATCATCTCCATCACAGCCAACTATCGTGAGGGAATCTTCGGCTTCTTCGCCCACCCTCAGCTCTCCAAGGAGACCTCCTACAAGGGGTCGGGCAACTATGGTTTCATGGACCAAGTGGCGGCTATCCAATGGGTGAAGAACAACATCGAAGCTTTCGGTGGAGACCCTGACCGCATCACCATCGTGGGCGAGTCGGCTGGCTCCATGTCAGTGAGCGCACTGATGGCTTCGCCTCTCTGCCAAGGATTGTTCGCACAGGCGATGGGTTCGAGCGGTTCGGTGATGGGATTCAAGAAGATTGCGACCTTGAAGGAGGCCGAGAAAAACGGAATGGAACTCGCCCAGCAGATTGCCAAGGGATTGGCACAACAAGGAGACAAGAACGCCAGCGATAAGACATCAAGTGACAAAAAAGCAACCAAAAAGATTGCCAAACTGGGCATCAAAGACCTCCGTGCGCTCCCTGCCGAGGAACTGATGAAGCTTGCTTCCGTCAAGTCGGTCCCTACCTATAATATCGACGGCTATTTCCTCACCGAGCAACCTGTGGAGACCTTCGCCAAGGGCAACCAGACGAAAGTGCCTCTCCTCATCGGTGGAAACAACCAGGAGATGACTCCTTGGGCGGTGCTCATGGGCAAGCAACCTACGGTAGAGAACCTGAAGGCTGGTGCCAAGGCGACCTTTGGCGAGGCGAACATCGACGAGCTGTTCCGTCTCTATGGCATCAATAGCGACAAGGATGTACTGGAGCAACCAGGCATCAACCTCGCCTCCGACCTCTTCCTGGATTATTCCACCTGGAAGTGGGGCAACATGCACAAGCTCACGAGCGGTCAGCCTGTTTATCGCTATCGCTATTGCCATCCTCGTCCAGCAATGGCAATCAAGGGCAAGGTGGCAGGCTTGGCAGGAGGCGTACAGGATGCCAAAGATGGTCAACCTGTGATGCCACAGGACAAGGGCGCCGTCCACTCCGCCGACATCGAGTATGCAATGGGCACTCTCCCTACCAATCGCATCTACGACTGGCAACCAGAGGACTATATGATTAGCGACATCTTCAGCCAGTACTACGTGAACTTCGTGAAGACGGGCAACCCGAACGGCTTGGGCTTGGTGGAATGGCCTAGCACCAATGGCAAGACCATCGCCCCTGTGCTCCAGATAGATGTCAACACCTATGTGAAGGCCGACGAACAGATGGAAAAGCGATACGACTTCATCGACCATCTGTTCTGGAAATAAGATAGGAATAGAACAAAAAAACATCTTTCAAGACAAGAATAGAAACTAAAATATTTTCAAGACTATGAACAGAATCGTATTATCATCGGTCTTGGCGATGTCTGCCATGACGATGATGAACCCAGCGAGCCTGATGGCGCAGAGCCATTCGGGACAAAAGACGGGACAAACCTTGAAGTACCCTGCTGCCCCTAAGGACAACACGGTAGATGAATACTTCGGTGTGAAAGTGGCGGACCCTTTCCGACCACTCGAAGACGATACTTGTGCGGCTACGGCGGCTTGGGTGAAGGCTGAGAACGCCGTGACAGATGCCTATATGGCGAAGATTCCACAACGTGCCAAGTATCTGAAACGCTTGAAGCAAGTGGCAAATTACGAGAAGGTATATACCCCTTTCGAAAAGAACGGCAAATGGTATGTCTATAAGAACAATGGTTTGCAAAACCAAGCCGTGCTCTACCAGATGGACAAGCTCGGCGGAGAGACTCGCGTCTTCCTCGACCCCAACAAGCTCAGCGATGACGGAACCGTGGCCCTCAAAGGCATCTCCTTCTCCAACGACGGCAAGTACCTCGCCTACACCATCTCCCGAAGCGGAAGCGACTGGGAGGAAATCTACGTGATGGACGTGAAGACCCAAAAGCTCCTCGCTGACCATATCGTATGGGCGAAGTTCACAGGTGCCGACTGGCAGGGCGATGGTTTCTACTACAGTGCCTACGATGCGCCAGAGAAGGGCAAGGAGACTTCGGCTAAAAACGAAATCCAGAAGGTGTATTACCACAAGATGGGAACTCCTCAGAGCCAGGATGTTCTCTTCTATCAGAACCCAGCCAATCCGCTCCGCTTCTATGGCGTGAGCGTGAACAAGGAGGAGACGATGATGTTCCTCACCGAGTCGGGCATGGACCAAGGCATCAACCTCTTCGTGCGTGACCTCCGCCAGCCTAATTCCCAGTTCATCCAGATGACGGGCGATTGCTCAAAGACCTACTCGCCTGTGGAAATCATCGGCGACGACATCTACATGCTCACCAACGCTGGTGCTCAGAAGTATCGCCTGATGGTGGCAAACCTCAAGAAGCCGGGCTATCAGGACTGGAAGGAACTCATTCCTGAAAGTGATGCCGTGCTGGAGGACGTGACCTTCGTGGATGGCGACAAGATGGTGCTCACCTACACCAAGGACAACTGTAGCCATGCTTACCTCTATAATATAAAAGGTGAGAGACTTTCCGAAATCAAATTGCCAGGCGTGGGAAGCGCCAGCTTCAGCGGCAAGCGTGAGCGCAAGGAACTCTTCTATAGCTACACCTCCTACACCGTGCCTACCACCATCTACCAGATGGACTTGGCTTCGGGCAAGAGCAACATCTACAGTCAGCCGAAGGTCAACTTCAAGCTGAGCGAATACACCTCGGAGATGGCATTCTACACCTCGAAGGACGGCACTCGCATCCCTATCTTCCTGACCTACAAGAAGGGCATGAAGAAGAACGGTAAGAACCCAGTCTTGATGTATGGCTATGGTGGTTTCAACGTAACCTATCCTCCATCGTTCTCGGCGATGCGTGTGCCTTTCCTGGAGAATGGTGGCATCTATGCCTACGTAGTGCTCCGTGGCGGTGGCGAATATGGTGAGGACTGGCACTTGGCTGGCACCAAGATGCAGAAGCAGAACGTGTTCGATGACTTCATCTCGGCTGGCGAATGGCTCATCAGCAATAAGTACACCGACAAGAACCACCTCGCCATCCTCGGCGGAAGCAACGGCGGCTTGCTAGTAGGAGCCTGCATGACCCAGCGTCCTGACCTCTTCAAGGTCTGCATCCCAGAGGTGGGCGTGATGGACATGTTGCGCTACCACAAGTTCACCATCGGTTGGAACTGGGCACCAGACTATGGCACGAGTGCCGACAGCAAGGAGATGTTCGAGTATCTGAAGGGTTACTCACCTCTGCACAACATCAAAAAGGGCGTAAGCTATCCAGCCACCATGGTTACTACTGCCGATCACGACGACCGTGTGGTCCCAGCCCACAGCTTCAAGTTTGCCGCCACCCTGCAGGAGTGCCAGGCAGGCAAAGCCCCAGTGCTCATCCGCATCGACTCGAAGGCGGGCCATGGTGGTGGCAAGCCATTGAGCAAGCAGATGGAGGAGAACGCAGACATCTACGGTTTCCTGATGTATGAGATGGGAATGAAAATGAAGTAAAAAATGAAATCAGCCTATATTACCCAGGGTGTTGCCCTGGGATAGTATTATTCCTCCTCTATCTTCCAATCCTCGATGTTTCCTTTCGAGGAATCGAAGTTGATGCCCACCTTGGTGATTGGCAGTCCAGAGAGGGCGAAGCGCTTGCGATACTGTCGGAGGTTGATTTGCTTCATAGCCGCCTGCGCGCTCTTGTTCAGCTTCAGTTCCACCAGGAAGAGGTCGGTCTTCGTCATCAGCACCATATCTACCCTGCCCCTCGACGTATGCACCTCCACATCAACCACGAAGTCGGTAAGGAGCGTAAAGATGATGTAGAGCATCTGCTGGTAATGTCCCTCATAATTGGTCACATTACAGTATGGCACGGTGTCCAGATAGTCCTGCAAGAGTTGCAGGGCACCATCCATATTGTGCTTGCGAATGAGCACCGCCATCTTGGCTATCGCCACGCCTCCACGCTCGGCACGAATGCCATCCACATAGTTAGGCAGGAGATTCTCGAAGAGCCCCACTCGGATTTCCTTGTTAGGGATGTCGAGCGTGAAGAGCCCCGACTCCTCGTCGTATTCCTTGATGGTAACATAGCCGCTCTGGTAAAGCAGAGGGGTGATGGTCTTCATGCGCTCTGTAGGCGCATCGAAGGAGGAGCGCAAGGCATCGGTAGGAGCTATCTCGGTAGGCAACACATCAAACTTGCGCAACATGTTGATGAGGTAGGTTGGCGTGCCCGAAGAGAACCAGTAAGCCCCAAACTTTCGCTCAGCAAAGCAATTAAGCAAACTATAGGGATTGAACACATCTGGTGATTCTTCTGCAAAATGATAGCCATCGTAATGCTCTTTCAACTTGGCTATAGTCGCCTCTCTAGTCAATCCTCTTGCTTCGGCGAGCATGTCGATGTCTTCAGACATCTGGGTGAGTAGCTCCTCCTTGGTGATGCCGCATATTCCTGCATACTCATCATTCATTGAGATGTTGGTGATGTTGTTCAGCTCGCTGAAGATACTCACTTGCGAGAACTTAGTGATACCCGTGAGGAAGACGAAGCGAAGCATCGCCTCGCATCCCTTCAGAGGGCTATAAAAATTTCGCATGATGTCCCGAAGCTCATCGAGTTTCTCATCCTCATGAGCCACATCGAGCATCGGCGCATCATATTCGTCGATGAGCACCACCACCTGCTTACCCGTCTTCTCATAGAGGGTCTGGATGAGATTGGTAAGGCGAATATTAGGATCCAAGAAAGAGGACAATCCCAATCCATTGGTAGCATCCAATTCCATGGATGCTACCACACTCTCAGAAATACCCTTGATTCCATATTTACGTTCATTGTTGACAAGGATGAAGAGTAGGTATCTTTGCAATTGGTCTTTCTCCATGTGCTTGCCCATGCTCATGTCGAAGTGCAGAACTGGATATTCAGTCCATTCCGTCTCAAGTTTTTCGATGGCAAGCCCTTTGAACAATTCTTTCTTCCCCAAGAAATAGCTCTCCAGTGTGGTGGTAAGCAAAGACTTTCCAAAACGGCGTGGACGACTTAAGAAGAAATATGTACTGTTGGTATGAGCCATACGATATACATATTCCGTCTTGTCTATATACAGTCTATCCTCTTTACGGATACGTTCAAACGTCTGAAGTCCTATTGGATATAATTTTCTTGCCATAATCTTTCTTTTTATTTATAGTCTCCTTGGCTATATCGCTCCTTGCCAAAGCGCCATCAGCCTATTTCGTAGGCAAAGTTAAGCAAAAGTATCGAATATGCCAAAGAATTAACCGAAAAACTTAAGAAAACTGACAGAATCTTGGATTCATGCTCACCCTATGTCAGGATTCGAAGTCCATCACCAGAATCTATCTACCCGTAGCCTGTAAGTACTCTCGTTTCTTCACTTCATAATTCGTAATGGATTCCACGTACTTGTCCCGACTCTGCTGATAGAGCGTCTGAGCATCAAGCAGGTCGCTGATAGTAGCAGTACCAGCCTGGTAGTAATCGGTGTTGAGGCGAAGATTTTCCTCACTCTGGGCTATGCTCTCTTTGGCAATATCCACTTGCTTGAAGGCATCGTTCATGTCATTCCAAGCCTTGCGCATTTTCACCATCAGTAGCTCGCTCTTGTCTTGCTTGTCATTGAGAGAGCTGGCTATCTGAATCTTCTGACGCTTCATCTCGTGCGAGCCACCCCACCAACTGCTGATAGGCACGGAGATGGTGAGCATACCGATGAGATTGTTTTGCGATTTATCCATCACATTATTATAAAGGTATCCTGCACCCACGGCTACCGACGGCATGTTCTTGCCCACACTGAGTTTGTACTGTAGTTTGTCTGCCTCTATCTGCTTGTCGAGTAGCTGGTACTCGTTGGTTTGAGTGAGGGCTGACTCCGGCGACAGGTAATACTGTTGGGTATTTTCTGGGGCAGACAGGGATGGCTGGACATCTATAGCTTCCCCGGCGTGTCCCATCACTTGTGCCAACATATCGCAGATGGTGTGGAGGGAGTTCTCTACTTGTATTCTTGAAGTTCGAGTCTCGTTCTTGCGAAGTCGCACTTGCAGGAGGTCGTTGCGATTACGAATGCCTGCATCTACAGCGGCTTGCGCAAAGATGGGCTGCATCGCCGTCACTCCAGCACCGATTCCGTTTTGGGCAAGGGACGGTGCACTAACCGCCCCAGCCAAGATTATATATAGATACTTTTTCATTTTCATGTTCTTATCTAACATTCAAAATTCAACATTTATTACATTCAGCATGGCTTACGTCCATCATTCCTTCTCTATATCCAGCACTCGCTGTCTTTCCTTCTCCGTACCCTCGAACACGAGGAGGTAGGCGATGGTAGGCACGCCGTTTCTTCTCACAATCTGTCCATATTGGGTGGAAGGCACGAGGTCTGCCACTTGTCTGAGTGGTACTGTCTTCAATCCACCAGCCACAGGAATCTGCTCGTTGAGCAAATCGTCAGTGTTGGAATGGTCGGAACGATTGCTCTTCAAGACGATAGGCACTTGATGGTCGCCTTCCCATACATTGGCTATCGACATACCACTACCATATCTCATGGCAAGGGTGGTCTCTATGGTGGCATTGGTAATGCCCAATCTTGCCGCCTCGTCTTCTTTGAGTCGAATCATCGTGGTGGCCTGAGGCTCGTTGAAGTTGGTGCGCACCAAGGTAAGTTCTGGCATCGCCTTCATGATTTCCATCACCTTCTCGGCATCGCCCGTCAACACTTTCTCGTTGGTGTTGCTCAGTCGAACCTCTATAGGACTCGAAGCCTCGTTGTAGCTCAACTGCTTAAATTTGATGACTGCCTCAGGGAAATATACCGAGTATTTGTCGGCGTCATCGTCAAGGATTGCCTCGGTCGCCATGGTGATGAGGAGCGAGGAAGTGTCGCCGAAATCGTCGTTCACTTGCAACGCCAGTACATTGGAAGGCAGTTGAGCCTTGAAGTTCTGCACGCCGTGCTTGAACTTCGACCAGAACTCATCCTTGCGCATGTTGGGCAAGCTATAAATGCCGAAGGCTATGAGACAGCACACCACCATGATGATGATTTGGCGGTAGTGCATCGCCCATTCCACAATATTTCGTTTTTTCTTTTCCATTGCTCTTTTCAATGTTAAATGTTAAGTTTAACAACCTTAGTGCCCGATGAAACCTTCTGTTGACCTTCCACAATCAGCTTGTCGCCATATTTCAGCCCCCTCACGATGCTCACGCCATTGCTTCGGTAAGCACCTGTCACGATGGTATGGCGCACGGCCTTGCCGCCTTCATCCACCCAGACGAAGTTGCTGTTATCATCACCCAACTGTACCAACTGGGATGGAATCACAATGTTGGTATTTGGAGAGGCGATGGAATTGGAAGAGATGTTAGCATTTGAAGTTGAAATTCTTCCGAGACTTACTTGTGAGACCATACCTGGCAGCAAACCGTCCTTTGCTCCTTCCACTCTGATCTTCACGCTATAGGATCGAGAGATAGGGTCGGCTATCACTCCTTTTTCTATCACATAACCACTGAATTGGCGATTGTCCAATGCTTGAACTTGTATTCTTGCCTGTTGGCGAACATGGATACCTGCCATTTCACTCTCTGGCACAGAAATCATCACATTCAACACATGGGTGGTAACCAGCTTGACTACCGGTACTCCAGGAGCGGCGTTCTGTCCTACCTCGGCATTTTTCTCAGAGATAATGCCATCGAACGGAGCATAGAGATTGCAATCGCTCAGATTCTTTCGGGCGATGTTCTCCGCCGACACAGCCTGTTGGAGTTGGCTTTGCGCCTCCACCCATTTGATTTCCGCCAGACTACCCTTGTCATGCAGTTGCTTCATACGCTTGAAGGCATCCTCGGCTTGGTGGCGTGTAGAGCGAGCCATTTCGTAGGTACTTCTTACCGTGGTCGGGTCGATGGAAGCAATGAGCTGACCTCGGTGAACACGATCCCCCACCTTCACTTTCAACTGTTTGATGGTTCCCACTTGCGAGAAACTCAACACGGCACCGTTCTCCTCCTGCACCGTACCCGAATAGTCGAAATCGGTCGATGCCTGTGAAATCACAGTGTTAGAACTATTGGTGGCTGAGAAACCATCTTCTCCAATTATCATTTCTTTCACTTTGACCGCTTCCACCGTATTGGAAGCTTCGTCTTTCTTGCCACAGCTCACTAAGAGCGAAGAGGCTAACAGCATCATCGCCATACCATAAGAGGCAACCATACCATAAGACCCAAATCTTGTCTTTTCCATCTTTCTCATTGTACTCACAAAATTTATCTTTTATATTATTGTTTACGATTTGTCCTTTTCGACTGCAAAATAACTGCTTTTTTATGGAACAAACGAACACTCTCTTTCCGCAAAAGTGTCCGAAATCACCTCTTCGATTTCAAATTACGAACGATAGGACACAAAAAGGAAATAAAGAATACTCAATAATTCGATAAAAAGTCGTACTTTTGCAGCCGTGAGAAAGCAAAAAATATTAGTAATACAAAAAAGGTAGCGACAAATGGAAATACAAAAAATAGGAATATCCGAAGAGGAGTACAAGTTACGTCTCGAACAGCTGACCGAGAAAGATGTGGCAGTATTCGAGGAGTTAGGTTCTGTACCTATCGAGAATGTTCATTCCGATGCCTTTATCAGTGTGCTTTGTTTGGAAGGCAAGGCTACAGCGGTGATAGAAGACAAGGAATATCATATAGAGAAAGGTGACATGGTGTTCTCGCATCCCAATCAGCTTATACAGAATGCCATGGTGAGCTGCGACTTCAAGTGCCGAGGAATCTTAATGTCGCCAACTTATTTTGAAAGCATCTTTTTGCTTGGAGGGAATATATGGGAAGTAAGCTTTCTCCTTCGTAACCAACCTTTGTTTCATCTGGACGAAAAACTGGAGGATATGTTTATGTTTGACTATAAGATTCTGAAGAACAAGTTGGAAACCGTTGACTTGCCTCACCATAAAGAGATTGTGAAGTTCCTGCTCCAGTCGATGATTTATGAGTTTTACGATTTTATCAGCCCTATGCTCAACCATCAGTTGGTAGAACGCAGCTATTCATCAGGCGATGTCATCTTCAAGCATTTCATGAGCATCGCCTCCGCAGAAGCTCCTCGTCGCAGGGATGTCACCTTTTATGCCGACAAGCTCTGCATCACCCCCAAATATCTCTCAGCCATCTGTAAGAAGCAAACGGGCAAGACGGCTTCGGAAATCATCAATAAGATGACGATCAAGTACATCAGTCAGATGCTTCGAAACTCCGACAAGAGCGTCAAGGAAATCGCCTCTGATACAGGCTTCGACAATCTCTCCTTCTTCGGGAAATATGTAAAAAGAGAGTTAGGAATGTCTCCAAGAGAATATCGGAGCCATGGCGAATGAATAAAAGAATTGCAATCTCTTATCATATATAGAGGTGTATAGACTCAGATTATATCGAAAAAATTGATCGCCTTTATTTATATCATCGTCCTATCAGTTGTCAAGCCGTGGAAGAAGCGCAAAAATCCCCTTGCCCAACCATAATCGTGGACAAGGGGATTTACCTATTTTCAACCAACCTTAGTAGTTAATCATTTATTTATTTAATTGTAAATTTGCAGCAGAAATGCTCGCTTACTTTTTATGAAAGTAGCAACACGAAAACAAAAAGATAGTAACAAATAAACATTAGGAGGAACAAATTATGGCAAGACCAATCAGAGAAACTCCAATTCTTTATGGCGGCGATGCTCGCAGATTTGAAGCGAGAATGAAGAATCCACCCAAAGAGACTAAGGAGAAATACGAAGAAAGAATGAAACACTATCATGCTGTAATGAGCGTGTTTCGGGGTTAATAGAGGAAAGGAAAGCAAATGACAGAAGAACAATTCCAAGCTACTTACTCCGTTCGTAGTTTGGCAAAAGAAGAATGCGCCCATGAATTTGATTGCGGTGACGAAGACCTAAACGACTTCATTACCAATGTGAAGCGGGTGCTTATAGACAAGCGATGCTTGCTGTCACCTACATCGTGGAAGACAAACAGCAAGTTGCCGCATATTTCAGCCTTGCAAACGACCGAATTTCCTTGACAGACTTCAATTCCAACAGCGAGTTCAATCGATTTCGCAAGCATCGCTTTGTGCATGAGAAACGCTTAAAGAGTTATCTCGCAGTAAAACTTTGCCGTTTCGGTGTCAATGTAAGTTGTCGTGGCACAGGCATGGGCTCCTTCTTATTGTACTTTATCAAGACTTTGTTTGCCGAAAGCAACAAGACGGGCTGTCGCTTCATCACTGTGGATGCTTACAAGAATGCCGTCCCTTTCTACGAAAAGAATGGTTTCTTGCCATTAACTCGCAAAGACGAGAACGCACACACGAAATTGATGTATTATGATTTGGCATCTAATTATCAAGAATGACTATACATAAAGGCTGAGCAGGCGAATTGCTCAGCCTTTTATTTTTAAAGTTAGCATAATTTCAAAATCAGACAGTTATACTAACTTGGCGGTGATTTTTTCACTTCATTGTGAATGAATCTTTATTTGTCTTTTTCGTCCAAAGGAGCTATTGCATTACCATTTATAGCTTCAGTGAATTTTGCACTTATATCTCCATCGCTTTTATAGAGTAAGAAAGTTGTGCAAAATAAGTAACATAATGCGCCTGGAATCCATGCACCAAACAATGTTAATCCAATAAAAATGCAGAAGAACTCTCCACCGCTTCTATCACTAAGCTCTCCAAATATTTTTTTTATCCATATGATGTCATCTACATAAAAATAGACATATGCAAATATCGTATAGAAAACAGCTCCAATCATGAGCCACAAAAGGATAGAGACAAGATACCCCTTTTTAATACTGGAAGCACATTGGGGGCAAATTCTGAAGTTATAACTTATAATGCGGTATTTGTCAAAATAGTATTCTCTATTAACTTCTTTAAGATAATGTTTGGCATCACTAATACGCTCCATTCTTCCACATAAAGGACATACGAAGTATGGATTAGCTTTCTGTTGTGAATGGCTATTATTAGAATTTTGCCGTAAGGCTTCTGATAATTTCTGTAATGAAATTTCTAAATTGTTGTCTTTTGTTTCCATTGTATGTTAATTTTATCATGGGGGTTGCTGAATTTTTCTGTTGAAGTTGTATTTTTTTTATGAACGCCTCAATGTCATTTACTTCATCTATGTTTTTAACACCTATGACCTCAATGTCATTTAATGTAAAATGAAGTAAGTTCTTTGGGTTTTTGTTCAAATTATTTAAACACTCATTTCGATAATCGTCATTTTTATAATCTTTTTCATCGAGATAAAAATGTTCTTTGTTTTGAGTAATCGGTATGAAACGCCATTCTCTTTCATTATAAAATTGTGTTTCAGCTTTTGACCAATTGTGTATACTTTTATCCCAATAATGTCCTTTGTATGGTTTGATGAGTGCCATTAGTAAACTAGCTCCTATCGTAAAATTATCAAGTACTTTATTCTTTTCTTGAAGTTTTTTAGCACCTTCAAAAAATATTTCTCTAAAAGCAAATGCGCTATTGGTTTTCGCACCATAGTAAATCACGTTAGACAAACCATTTCTTCGAGCCCAATCTTTGTTCATTTGCAAATAACAATCACTATGGAAGATTTTCATATGTTCCGCTACTTCCACATCCATAAGGTCTGCAAAGCATACCATTGGGAAAGCTAAGCTCATTGGCTCATTCAAATAGTTGATTGGCTCTAAACAATAAGAAGGTTTGAAAGCCATATCTTTCAAAATGGCCTTCAAACTTTCAAATTTTGTACAGTGATATAGTTTTGTTTCTATCATAATTATCTTTTTTAAAAGAATTCTCCCTCGCTTATTGGTTGCGTACTCATATTGCCATCAGGCGTTTTATAAAGTGTGATGGAATACCAACCCCATTTGCCAGAAGCATATGATGGGTACTCAAATGGATCATAACTCTCAGATTTTGAATATGAGACATTTTCCATAAATCCACCAAGAGGTCCACTTCCAGTATCTTTCTGGGAATTCCAAGAATTTCCCTGCATAATTTTGACAATATATTTTCCAGCAGGAATATGCTTCATCCTATACTTTTCGTTCTTGCAGATATAAGCATGACGAATCTTTCTACCATCTAAAGTTTCAAGGAAGACGACAGCATCAGTATCTCCTCCATTGTCAATTTCTAAATAGTTTTTTGTTCTCTTATCATACTTGCCTTTTCCAAAAATATTACGATACGGCATATCACCAGTGTTGAAATACGTAACCTCATAAGGTTCACTTTGAGCTTCGGTTTCTTCTTTGCCAGAAGCATCATCAGAATTATCTGTGTTAAGATATGTGCGTGGTTCAGTATTACAATTGATTGATTGCACAGATTTTTTCGGCACAGGAGCATTTGATATTGTGATACATAAAGAAGTAAGCATGATGCATAATATCACACCTGCTATGCCCATAAGCCATTTTTCTGGTTTTGCCCACTTTATTCCTGTTCTTGCTTTATTGTTTGCATTATTTGATGAATTACTATTCTGAGAACTATAGCCTGTCGTTCTTCTTTGATTACCACTTACTGAAGGACATGGATTTACTGGTTGACTGTATGTTTGGCTGTTATAGTCCCCATCAACATGGTAATCCAAATATATTTCCTTAAATTTTTGATAATTTTTGTTGAAGAATGAAATGCAATCAGGGTCTTTTTTAGGGAATGACTCTAACTCATTTAGTATTGGCTTGCATTTTTTCAAAAGTGTGTGAAGTCTGTCCAGCTCTATATAATAGTTTATAGACTGAACAGATTCAAATGCTTTCATTGCATTATTGACGAAGTCAATGATGTTGTTGAAATAAAAAAGGATAAGTCTTTCCGACAACCGCCAATAATATCTTTCATTTTCACCGATTTTTCTTTTTATCTGAGTTAGTTTTTCAGAACTAGCACGTAAGCTATTCCAAAATTCATAGTTTCCAGTAATAGCGTAGCTATTGAAGGATTTTTTCATCTGTCCCTCAATGAAAGCTACTTCCTCCAACACCTCTTGTGGACACATATCGTCGTATGCCTCCTTGATAACATCAAAGTTCTTCTTACATCTATCTTTAGCAAGTTGACCTTCTGCAATCTTTACACAAAAACGCACATGACGCAAGACATTCTTTGGACAAGCAGGATTACCTTGGTCATTATTGAAATAATAAACGCAATTATCCAATGTTTGCAGAGCCACTTTATCCGCATAGCGAGTGTAAGTTCTATCATCTTCATCGAGTGTGCTCTTGAGTGTAGCCAACAATTCCTTGCATGACTGCTCTAATTTGGCTGCCATGCTTAGATTGGCAATAGCATCGGTTCTATCAATACCTGATGCTTCTTTTAAGAGTTCGTCAATTGCTGCAATTACTTTATTTTGATACTTAGGTAAAAGATAGCTAAATATTTGAGAATGTTTGAGTTCTATGGTGCATTGTCTATCCTCATCTGTTGTTGTAAAATTTGTGCTATGAAATACATCCAGCCAGTTTACTATTGGAAAGTTAGAAATGAGGGTATCTACAAATTTCTCCAGTTCTTCTTCATAAGATATATTTTGAGGTTGATCACAAATACTTTCTATATATTTGTTCCACATCTCCAACGAGTCGAATAGACGCACAAAGCAATATGCGGCATTACTCCAGCTTCCTTTTATCAAACTGAGGCATCCTAAGTTGATGTATGTTGAGTATTCTTGGGTGCCATAAGTACAGAGATAACTTATGGAAAAGTCAAGATTGGTACTTGCAAGATTTCTTAGCATTTCTTCATCCATAAATGTATTCGCACAGAACCAGAATAATCCATAAGCCACTTTGTCTTTGTCAAAAGTCAACTTGCTTACAGCATCATTCAAACACTCTTCTGTACGTTCAACTTTACCTAGAACATTCTCAAAATCGTATGGAAAGGACGGAGTTCTCCCGACCTTGGCAAAAGCCTTAATTTGACTTTTGTTGCGTTCAATGTCTTTGCGTGAGGCATTCGCCAACACGCCTAATACTCTATATGGATTGTTTCTTATAATGTCCATCTACTTATAATTTATGAATCCTACTTTTGGAACAGTTGACTTACCTTGGAAATTGTCTCGTATCTTTTCGCTTTCCTTTATCTCCTTTTCAGAAATAGTTGGCTCAACAATCGTTATCGCTTCTTCAAGATCAGCCTCTGTGATGGCATCCATATTGCGTTTGAATACCATTCTTGCTGCAGTGTCTATAATAAACTTGATGTCGGCAGAAACCCTGTTTTCTGTAAGTTTGGCTAACTTCTCATAGTCGATACCCAATTCTGTCTTTCTATTCTTGAGACCAATTTTGAAAAGTTCCATTCTCGTTTCCTTGTCTGGCTGTGGTATATAGAACTTTTGCTCTAATCGTCCAGCTCGCAATGCAGCGGGGTCGATGAGGGATGGCTTGTTGGTTGCCGCAATAACCATCACACCAGCTTCGCCACAGTTATTGAGTTGAGCAAGAAACTCGTTGACTTCACCTTGTTCACTTACATTTGTGTGCTTACTTCTGTCCATTATCATTGCTTCCACTTCATCGAGAAACAAAATGGTAGGCGCTTTCTTTCTTGCTTCGTCAAACAAAGCTGCGATTTTTCCTTGTCCACCATGAATATAGGGTGAAGCCACATCTGAACATAAAGTGTACATATAGTTGCAACCAATTTCTTCAGCAAACCTTTCAGCAAAGAATGTCTTTCCACAGCCGGGAGGGCCATAAAAGAGTATGCCATTAGGTATAGACAAGCCTAATTCCTTTGCTCTTTCAGGTTGTTTCAGTATTTGAATCACATCAGATTGCAACTGCTCCTTAAGCTCTTTCATTCCTGCAACATCAGCAAAGCCATTGCCTCTTCTTTTCTTAGGAACTGTTACTGCTTGCGAGGTTTGAACTTTTTGAATGATAATTTCTCCTTTTAGAGCCTTTGAAAATTCCTCTGCTGTTTGAAAACGAGCATCTACATGGTTAGAAAGTGCTTTCGTTATAATGTTGATAAGTGCATCATCTAACTCGAATATGTCCATGCTTGGGATAACCAATGGTTTCTGACGTTGTTGAAGCAACGCTGGTATTTGCTCTTCTTGCTTGTAGTGGGATAAATCTATAAACCAAGGTTGCAAGCCAAATATCATTTGGTAGAGTAATGCTCCTACAGAATACAAGTCTGTTTGTACAGAACAAACTCCATTAAATCGTTCGGGAGCTTGGTAGAATGGTGATTCTATCCAACCACGTGTTGGCAACAAACTGAGGAAACGAGCATGGTCAAACCCCACTAATTTAGCTTCGGTTGGTTGCACTTTCAAGTCGAGCATCACATGATGAGGATTGATGCCATTATGAATGATTGGATGGTCCAAAGAATGCAACAAGGTCAATTGAGAAAGGACAGATAGTGCAATTTGTTTTGCCTCATACACAGGGAGGACAGCATCTCGATTCATTTTGTCTGCTAAACTTTCTCCACTGATAAATCTTTGAACAACAAAGGCATATTGTTGTCCCTTCTCTATCCGGGTTCCAGCATCGACAAAGCCCAAAGTTCCTTCCTTGATGAGTTCGTTAGCAAGTTCTACTTCAAGAACTTTACCCTCAGGACTGTATTGTGAAGCATCTAACTTTGAGAAGCAAATAAGTTTGAGGAAACGAATGTTACCATTCAAATCTTTCACACGATATGTTTCCGCATAAGAACCAGTCTTATACGGAAACTCTACCTTATATTTGTCTATTTTCTGTCCTTTATTGAACAACATATTATTTTCTTCTTAATAATCCAAAATTACTTGCATTTTGTGGGACAGAAGTCTCAGGAAGCAAGCTGATAAGTTGTTTGACGATTGGGAACAAAGCATCCTTGGTTGGTGTGCCATTGATGATACCAACAGCTTGGTTTACAAGTTGACGGGCACGATTTTTGTTCTTCCAAGCAATCGCCTCGAAGTCACGATTCCAACCAAACACCCATGCTTTAAAATAGTCAACGAGTGCCAAATCATAATCTAAATCACGTATCTCGGAAATCAATTCCTTAGCTTGCTTAACTGAATCTGTAGCTTTTTGCTGCAACTTCACAATAGCGGCATCAACTCTTGGACGTAATTCTTCCAGTCGCTGAGTAGTGTCTGGGGTACCATATTTTTGGTTGTCCTCTTCTGTCATATTGAACATACGTTTCAAATTCTCTTCTGTCTTGCCAAATTCAGATTCGGCCTTGCGTTTGGCAATCTCACGAAGAACTTCCTTTTGATGCTGTAACACCATCTTCTTCTCCGAGCTCTCGGAATCCTCTTTCTTGACGCCCTCCAATTGCTGTTGCAAGTCAGATGTATCTATGCCTTGATTACTCAAATTGTTGAGTGTAAGTTGCGCATCAGAAAAATTTTGTTCTATCTCTTGTGGAACTTCTGACAATTTGATGACAGGATCTACAATGAAGTCTTTACATATCATCTGCTCTGTTGAAGGAATATATACCTCAACCTTTTGCTTTTCCGACTCGATAACTCTAATTGTTATTTCTACTTGTGTATCCTCTGGAACGTATTTCTCTACATCTCTTCCATCAATGACAACAGCTCCAACTTTCTCATACAAGTTGGCAGGTGTATCCTCCTCAAAATAGTCTGCTTGATATACAGGAATAACCATTTTATCTTCGCTTACTCCTGGTCGAAGTTGGCATGTAGTTTTTAATGTGTCGCTATATTGACCAACAGCAGGTATTGGCTTGTTCTTTTCCAAACCTGTGATAGGAGTGAAATCAGCAATACGTTCATCATCTCCAAGCGTTGCTATACCTATATTATAAGGTAATATAGCTGCTCCAACTTTTGAACCTTGAATAATGCTAATTTCATTAGGGAAACACTCCAATGAATTACCCATTCGGTCGTAAGTTTTTACATTGAAAGAATTTACTCTTCCTTGCTGCAAAATTACTTCGGCAACATTACCTGCGTCAGTAACTTCAATTTTTCCACTTGACCAAGTACCGTCACTTTTCACAAATTCAACCCAAACGCTGTTAAGATTTATAGAAACAGAATTGTTCAATTGAACGGATACCCACTCTGAACTTTCTACAGATGTTGATTCATAACTCAACGTCAATTGCACCGTATTGGTATCTTGAATTGAAGATACTGCTTGTGAGTCTATGGTTGAAGCATAGAGGGCTGCGCCTGTTGCTACTGCCGTCATAGGGTCAATACTTGTATCTACATTTGGTGTAATCTGCTCACGAAGCATATCACGTACCAATGGGGAGTGTGTCGGACCACCCACAAGAATCAACTTATTGAGCTGTTCGCCTGTCATATTGTTTCTTTGCAGAAGTTTCTTACAAATATCAACAGCCTTCTGGAAATAAGGGCGCATAGAGGCAAAGGCTTGTTCTTGTGTAATGGTCAAATCTAATTCGATTTCTTCCCCATTGTCATCTTCTCCTAAGTCTCCTAAATTTGACAAAATATCCCATGATGTCTGGAAGGATAACTGATTCTTCGCCTCTTCCGTGTAGGTTTTCATCGCTTCCTGTAGAATCTCTTTCTTATCTGGTACAGCGAGAATGCCGTCAATGGCATAGTTCTCCTTCAAGTAAGGTATGATAATGTCATTGACAAGTGCCAAATCAAGATTCTTTCCACCCAAGTAATTGTCGCCCTCTGTGTCAAATACTTGCATGATTCCATCTTCGACTTTCAATAGGGCTGCATCAAATGTTCCGCCTCCAAAGTCAAACACCATCCAATAGCCATTTTTCTCTTCTGTAGATAAGCCGAAAGCCATAGAAGCAGCTATAGGCTCTTGAAGCAACTCACAATGTTCGAAACCTGCGAGCTTTGCTGCTTCAAGTGTTGCTGTCTTCTGCAAAAGAGTGAACTTGGCAGGAACAGTGATAACGGCATCATGAACATTTTCATCCAAGACAAAGGACTTCAGTTTAATGAGTACTTCGGCAGAGAGTTCTTCAGGGCTTAAGCTTTTTCCAAGGTATGAACTATTGTAAGTTTGGTTTGTTCCCATAGAACGTTTAAACTCAACATAGGAATTTGAAGTATATTTCCAAGACTTTGTAGCTCTACGTTTATCTTGAAGCATTGAGTTGTAGGCTGTTTGTCCAACTCTTCTGGCTCCTTTCTTGTTTACGCTCACACAAGAAGGCATAATATCTGCTTGGATGTCAGTCTTCTGGATAACAGGCACACCCTTTTCCATTCTACATATAGCAGAATTGGTAGTACCTAAGTCTATGCCATAATCTATCTTATTTCTTTCCATATCTGAATATTTTTATATGTTTTGAC
>DJSH01000026.1 GCA_002440225.1 Candidatus Segatella violae | reverse complement strand
CATAGATGGCATTATACTCGTTGCCGATGATTGGGTAGGCAGATGGATAATCCAACTGGAGAATATACATCGGCGCCTTCACATTCACGTATGTCACCTTATTCTTATTATAAGCATAGGTCATATTAGCCCTCCAAGAGAAATCCTTGGTACGGAGAATCTCACCATTCAGGGAGATTTCCACACCACGGTTGTACATCTCACCATTGTTAATGGTATAGGTGCTATAGCCCCAGCCCTCGGTAGGAACGCCCATGGTGGAAGCCAAGAGGTCGGTACCCTTCTTGTTATAATATTCGATAGTACCATTGAGGCGATTCTTGAAGAGGGCGAAGTCGATTCCGATATTGAATGTATTGGTCTTCTCCCAACTCAAATAAGGATTGGCACGAGATTGCACATAGCCTTGGGTACCGCCCACATGACCATTGTTACTATAGCTCGCTACCATATAAGGAGCCGAGTTCTTGGATACGTTACCGGCAATACCATCAGAGATACGAAGCTTCAAGTAGTTGACCCAATCTACATGGAAGAATTTCTCCTTGCTGATAATCCAGCTGGCACCTACCGACCAGATAGGCTTGTTCTGATACTTGGAACTGGTACCCCAAAGATTGGAACGATCCCAACGCAAACTACCTGTCACGCTATAACGGTCATCGTAAGTGTAAGCAGCGTTGCCATACACCGATACATAACGGTTCACATTCTCATAAGATGCAGCCAAATCACTCTCATACATCGAGTTGTAGCCAAGGACACCTGCTACACCCTGCAGCAAGTCGGCATTGTTCACCATGCTGGATGTCAACATCTGCGAGTCGTAATTGAACAAGCGATTGCGATGCAGTTCCTGTTTGTTTTGAATCGTCTCCGTACCCAAGATGGCGGTAACACTATGAATATCCTTGAATGTTTTGTCGAAACTCAACTGCTGACGGAAATTGTAAGCAGAGGTATATTGGTCAGAGCGAACCATAATATCACCATAAGGAATCATATAATTCACAGAATTGTCGCCATCTGCCACAGCATAGTTGTTTACTACGCTACGTACGTATGAGGAAGCCTTGTCCGCCAAAGACTCTCCTCTATAAGAAGCACGCTCATATTGGAAGGAAGCGGAATACTTCAAGAAAGGAAACAACTGGAGATTCAATCGAGCGAATGTGCGCAGAGCCAATTCTTTATTGGTAGTTATTTGTCGGTTCAGCTCCTCCATCGGCGTGATGTCCATGCGATAAAGTCCATACTGATTATAGATGGCCATATTGCTCTTGCTGTATCTTTCCTCCATTGGCTTCGTATAGTACGTGCCATCCGCATTGACCAAATCATCGTAAGGCAACACGGAATAACCAGGCGACAAGGCATCATAATTTTGGTTCTTGTCCTCGCCAATCTTGAAGTAAGCACCCAGATCGAGTGAAAGCCACTTGGTAAAATGAGTGGTATTGGTCAAGTTCAAGCCTAGAGACTGGTCATTGGCATACTTGTTCGACTGGGTATCATACTTGTAAGTAACAGATGCCTTGAAGAGATTATTGACCGAATTATTGACAATATTCATATTATACTGCTGATAGAGTTCATCACGCTTGGCGTATTTCTCCACCTGCTTATAATAGTTGTAACCCTTGCCTGCCAATCTACTAAGCGTATTGTTCATATCGCTCTCCGAGATATTGCCCGCATAATAATTCAAGATAGAGCGGATGCCTGAGCTAGGATAGATATTCTCATCCAACATATTCTTGGCATACTCCTTGGCTCCATCACCCACAAGATTGGGATTCTGCGCAGCCCATTCCTTCTCCAAATCTACAACAAGAGCAGAATTGGCGAGATTTTTTGTATAATAAGAATAAGGATGCCAAGTGAGCGAGGCGTTGAAGGAGACATTGGTCTTTCCTTTGGCTGCCGACTTCTTGGTAGTGATGACGATGACACCATTTGCCGCACGAGCACCATAGATAGAGGCTGCGGCAGCATCCTTCAATACGGTGATGCTCTCGATATCATCCATATTCAAGTCGGGCAAGTCTTCCTCTATTTCATTGCCATTTCCTGTCAGCTTGGTTTTCTCCACAGGAAAGCCATCAATGACATAGAGAGGAGAGGTGGAAGCATTCATGGTGGTGACACCACGAATCATACCATCATTATAACCTGCCACCTCGCCAGCCAAGACGGTGGAGAGGTTGCTCAATCGCTTATCCTTCAGTTCGTCGGCAGTAACCTTGGTGAAGGCACCCGTGGCACGTTCTTTGGAAATGGTCTGATAACCAGTTACCACTACCTCACCAAGCACGGTCTTGTTCTCCGACATGGCTATCTTTAGGTTGTCCTTGCCCGATACCTTTACCTTTTGGTCGTTCATACCCACATAAGAGACAGTTACCTCATGACAATCTTTCGGAATGTAAAACTCGAAATGGCCATCTACATCCGTTACCGTACCATAAGGGCTGCCAGGCACCGTAACAGAAGCGCCAATCATCGGTTCGCCATCCTCATCGGTGATGGTACCAGACAAATGGCGAATGTCATCTCCCTTGCTTGTTGTAGCAGCAGATGTTTTTGATTGATAGACCTTCTTGACAGTAATAAACTTCCCACTTACCGAGCAAGCAAAAGGCTTACCCTGCAAGATTTGCTTCACGGCAGCAGGTGCCGAAGCATTCTTCAGATGAACAGTGGTAGAATAAGGCTTCACGTCTTCTACCACAAAGCTCACCTTGTAATCAGACTTCTGCTGAACCTTTCGCAAGGCAGAAGCCAAAGACTCATTGACGAGCGACATCGTGATGCCACCCTTTGCATTCTGCGCCCCTACAGGCAATGCCATCCATAGACCCAAGATGACAAGCATGAATACATTTCTAACTTCTTTCATAATTCTCTCTTTTTATCGTTTGTGTTACTGTTAACACTAAAAATACGTATTTGAAAGCAAATCGGTAACATCTACTTTCAATAAATCATGAAAAAAGTTATTTTTCTTACATCAGCCTTCTTTTATTCCACTACGATGTAGCCACCTTTTGCGGAAACTTTGGCGATGCCAAATTCGTTTAACAATCCTACCGTTTCTTCCAGAGACTCCGTCTTATCCATAGAGAAATCGAGATGCAATAGTTTGGCACGTTGATTCTTAAACAACGCTTTCACCTGATAATAATCGGCAATACCATGCACTATATATTCCAAAGTCTGGTCGTGAAAGTAGAGTACGCCATCAGCCCAAGCCGTAGTTTCCTCCGTATCCACAGTTTTTACCTTCTCAAGATTAGTCTGATGGAGCAACAAAGAATATTGCTGTCCTGGAGCCAATACTATCGGAGCATGTGCATCGTTGTTCTTCTGCATCACTTCCACCTTTCCTTCCACCAAGGTTACCTTGCAGTCGCTGCCTATGTACGCTGATATATTAAAAGAGGTACCTAAATCCTTGGTCAATACGCCACCAGCCTCAACCACAAAAGGTCGATGGGCATCATGTTTTACCTTGAAGAAAGCCTCGCCTTCGAGTTGAATCATACGTTCCTTCCCCTTAAACTGGTGTGGATAAGTAAGTTTGCTATTGCTATTGAGTTTCACTTCCGTGCCGTCGGCAAGGGTAAGCGTTATCATTTCACCTTCTGCCGTCTGAATGGTTGCCATTCCTCCGTCATGGCTAGCATTCATCGCCACAACTCCTTCCGAAGCCTTACCAAGATTGTTCTGAGTCCATTGCCAAACGAAGACGATTGCCAACATGGCAGCCGCCCCCACCACCGCAGAGAACAAAGTTCGCAACACCGCACGATGTCCAGTATCAGCAGATGCGGCTTCTTCCGTGCCAACAATCTTCTCCAACTCGGCATTCAAGTCGGGCAAAGGGCACTTCTTGCGTATTATAGCTTGTTCAATGGCAGCCAAGTCCTGGATGTCATTCTGTAAGCTTTCATCATTAAAAATATCAGTTTTCTTCATCATGTTTCTATTTCTTTACCTAGAATAATACGTTTCACCTTTCAAAATGGTAACACCTCTCACTAAGTTTTCTTTTGATTATAATGTTCTCTTAACAGTTTCAAGGCTTTCATGATGTGCCTCTTTACCGTTTCCTGACAGACGTTCATCTCCTCTGCCACCTCTCGGTATTTCTTGTGGTTAAGATAACATTCCTCTAAAACATGACGAGTGGTATCGGGAAGCAAGTCGAGCATCTCCTCCACTTGCCGTTGGCGTTCTCTGTTGGTATCATTATCTTCATAACATTGATCCACGGCATGAAGATAATAGTCGGCATACTGAGCATGGACAGAAGAATGCCGAAGATAATCCATACATTTGTTTTTTACGCACTTCAGCAAGAAAGCGGGCAATGTCTGCCTATCGTAAGAGGCAAAGTCTTCCCATACGTGAGCGAAAACACCACTCACGATGTCACGACTCGCCTCTTCATCTTTCAATAGCTGAAGTGCGTAATAATATAATCGGGCATAATATGTCTTAAACAGTTGCCCAAAAATTTCTCTGTTACTCATCTACAAACAAAGGATCGTCTGGAGTCAACATCGTTGGCTTTTGGTCGAATTCCTTCAAGAGTTGCTCCGAGGCATACTTCTTATCCACCACCAAGCGGAACATGTACTCATTGAACCAATCATTGGTCATGATGAAACAACCATTGAAGCCATTGTCAGCACCCCAACTGTTCTCCACCTTCCACTTCACAGGCTTGCCGTTGGCATCGAGGTCCACTGCTGTCAAGGTCATGGCGTGGGTGGAGCCACTGTCGAAGGTAGAGATGCGCTCTGCCTTGTTCATCGGGAAGGTGGTGCCGAAGAGACTTCCATAGTCGAAGTTGTCGAGTGCCAAGTAGCCACGCTTACGGTCGAGCTGCTTGCCCACATCGTAGCTGGAATACATCTTGTGGGCATCCTTGAGGGAAGCGATGGCGAGATTGGCTATCTCCTCCATAGGCAAGTTCAGATACTTCCAGTTATGACCATCGTAGGTGTGGCGGTCGTACTCCACCTCGTAGGTCTTGTGGTAAGGACGACGAGGGTCGTTCATCACCATCAGGAAAGTGCCGTTGAGGTCCTTGCCCACGGTTTCCTCATAGAAACTCTTAGGGGTATATTTCTTAGCCTCGCCCACCTGCTTGCCATCCTTGTCACGGAAAGCGTAGGTGAAATCCTTCACTGGTTCGCCGAGGGTGAGACAGAGCATGTGATAAACCTGAGCGAGCATCTCGTTCTTGCGAGCCTGGATGGCAGCAGGTTTCTTGCCAGCAGCCACCATCTTGCGCAACTCCAAGCCATACTCACGGAGCTTGCTGCTCACGAGGCGACTCATCTTCGTAGTGTTGTTGCTGGAGTAAGTCTCTGGCATCACGCTCATTGGCACCAAGCCATACTTGGCAGTCAAGTCGGCTACACCACAGAAAGTACCACCATCGTTGAGTGGATTCTTGAAGAAGAACTGCACCTGAGGGTCCTCGATGCTCTTCTTGCCGAGGTCGATGACACCCTGGAGCATCAAGTTAGCCTTCTCCAACTGGTCGTAGAAGAAGAGATAGTCCTGTGAGAACTCCACCACTCTGCCCTTCTTGTCGTTCTTGGCAAAGTTGGAACGGAGCACATTGAGACCGCTGAACATCCAGCATCTACCCGAGCTCTTCTGATTATGAATGCTCTGCGAAGGAGTCTCGATGCTGAAATGGGTATCCACAGGAGCCTCATTGGCATGATTCTTCACCAAGTCGTCGATATTGTTGTTGGCGATGGCATTGAAGAGAGCCTTGTTGGCAACACCTGCGCTCTGACTTTTCTCCATCTGCTGGAGGGCAGACTGAGTGATGCCGCCCGCCTTGGTCTGCGCCATCATAGCCATGGAAGCCATCATCATGGCCCCGAAAAGGAATACGTTCTTTTTCATTATTATAGATATTTTATTCATGTTTTATTATTGTTTCTAAAACCAGAAGAGAGCAGCAAAGCCCCCTTTAGCACTGCAAAAATACAAAGAATAATCGGAAAAAGCGAAATAATCGCCCCAAAAGTGGCTTATATTGAAAAAAAGCAGTATCTTTGCAGAGTTATTCACGATGAAAACATGGACAAAAATAAGTTTAGTCTTTTAAATACTATTAAATATCCAGAAGATTTGAGGCGACTCAGCATCGACCAGTTGCCTCAAGTATGCCAAGAACTGAGAGAAGACATCATCGACGAGGTTTCTGTAAACCCCGGACATTTTGCCTCCTCGCTCGGCGTTGTTGAGATAACCGTAGCCCTGCACTACGCCTTCAACACTCCATACGACAGAATCGTATGGGATGTGGGGCATCAAGCTTACGGACACAAGATACTTACGGGGCGCCGCGAGAATTTCTGCACCAACCGTAAGTTGCACGGCATACGACCATTCCCCACCCCATTGGAAAGCGAATACGACACCTTCACCTGTGGACATGCGAGCAACTCTATCTCGGCTGCCCTAGGCATGGCCGTGGCTGCACGTGAGACAGGAAAGGCCGATCGGCACATCGTGGCGGTCATCGGCGACGGTGCCATGAGCGGAGGCTTGGCTTTCGAGGGCTTGAACAATGTATCGAGCACCCCCAACGACATGCTCATCATTCTGAACGACAACGACATGAGCATCGACCGTGCCGTGGGTGGAATGGAGAAATACTTGCTCAACCTGGATACCAACGAGACTTACAACAAGCTACGCTTCAAGGCTTCGCAGTGGCTCCACTCCAAGGGCTACCTGAACGAGGATAGACGCAAGGGCATCATCCGACTGAACAACGCATTGAAGTCGGCACTGAGCCATCAGCAGAACATCTTCGAAGGCATGAACATCCGATATTTCGGTCCGTTCGACGGGCACGACGTGAAGGAGATTGTACGTGTATTGCGACAGCTCAAGGACATGAAGGGGCCTAAGCTCCTGCACCTGCACACCACCAAGGGCAAGGGATACGAGCCCGCCGAGAAGAGCGCCACCATCTGGCACGCACCAGGCAAGTTCGACCCAGAGACGGGCGAACGCCTCATCGCCGACACCAGCAACCAGCCTCCTAAGTTTCAGGATGTCTTCGGCAACACCCTCCTGGAGCTCGCCGAAAAGAACCCTAAGATTGTGGGCGTGACACCAGCCATGCCTACGGGATGCTCTATGAACATCATGATGAAGGCTATGCCAGACAGGACCTTCGACGTAGGCATCGCCGAGGGACACGCCGTGACCTTCTCGGGAGGCATGGCAAAAGATGGGCTCATCCCATTCTGCAACATATACAGTTCGTTCGCACAACGTGCCTACGACAACATCATACACGACGTGGCCATTCTCAATCTGCCCGTGGTGCTCTGTTTGGATCGTGCCGGACTCGTCGGCGAGGATGGGCCGACCCATCATGGAGCCTTCGACCTAGCCGCCTTGCGACCGATACCACATCTCACCATCGCCTCGCCGATGAACGAACACGAGCTGCGCAACCTGATGTACTCAGCCCAACTGCCCGACCACGGCGCTTATGTGATACGCTATCCTAGAGGCAAGGGCGTGCTAACCGACTGGCGCAACCCGATGGAGGAAATCAAGACCGGCACCGGCAGGAAGCTGAAAAACGGCAAGGACGTGGCGGTGCTCACCATCGGTCCTATCGGCAACGACGCCGCCAAGGCTATCGACGAAGTAGAGGCAGAGACTGGCATGAGCGTAGCCCACTACGACATGCGATTCCTCAAACCTCTAGACAAGACCATATTGAAAGAGGTGGGCGAAAAGTTCACACGCATCGTTACCATCGAAGACGGTGTGCGCATCGGAGGCATGGGAACGGCGGTGCTCGAATGGATGAACGACCACGACTACCAGCCACGCATCACAAGACTGGGACTGCCCGACGAATTTGTGGAGCACGGAACCGTGGCTCAACTTAGAGAAATCGTGCATCTAGACAATGACAGCATCAAGAAAGCCATCAAAGGATAACATCAAAACGACAAGAAGCAAGATAAGATAATGAAAATCATCATAGCTGGTGCCCACGCCATAGGCACACACTTGGCTCGACTGCTCTCAAGGAGCAAGGAGGAGATAACGCTCATCGACGAAAGCGAGGAGCGACTGGCCAGCATTGGCTCCGACTGCGACCTGCTCACCATGCTGGGCAAGCCTACCAGCCTGAAGACCCTGCGCGATGCCGGCGTAGACGACGCCGACCTATTCATCGCCGTGACACCCGTAGAGAGTACCAACATCACATCCAGCATACTGGCAAAAAACTTGGGAGCCAAGCGCACGGTGGCACGTGTAGACAACCCTGAGTATATGGACCCACAAGCCCAGGAATTCTTTAAAGAGTTGGGCATCAACAAACTCATCTACCCAGAGATGCTTGCGGCAGTAGACATCAACAACGGACTGAAAATGAGTTGGGTGCGCCAGCGCTGGGACGTACACGACGGTGCCCTCGTGATGCTGGGCATCAAGTTGCGCGAAGGTTGCGAGATTCTCAACGAGCCCCTCAAAGACATCAGCGGTCCCAACGACCCATACCACGTGGTGGCCATCAAGCGAGGCAGCGAGACCATCATCCCTGGAGGTAACGACGAACTGAAACTCTACGACCTCGCCTACTTCATGACCACTCGCAACTACATACCATATATCCGCAAGATTGTGGGCAAGGAACACTACGTAGACGTGAAGAACGTGATGATCATGGGTGGCGGCCGCACCGCCGTGAGAGCCGTGAAGAAGATGCCAGAATACATGGAGTGCAAAATCATCGAACTCAACGAAGAACGCTGCGAATACCTCAACGACATCCTCGACGAGAACAATACGCTCATCATACATGGCGATGGGCGCGACATTCCCCTCCTCACCGAGGAGGGCATCCGAAGCACACAGGCTTTCGTAGCCCTGACAGGCAATGCCGAGACCAACATCCTGGCTTGCCTCACCGCCAAGCGAATGGGGGTGCGCAAGACCGTAGCTGCCGTGGAAAACGTAGACTATGTGAGCATGGCAGAGAGCCTCGACATCGGCACCATCATCAACAAGAAGATGATAGCTGCCAGCTATATCTACCAAATGATGCTCGATGCCGACGTAATGAACGTGCGCTTCCTGATGAGCGCCAATGCCGATGTGGCTGAGTTCATCGCCAAGGAAGGTTCAAAGGTGACCAAGAAGCCTGTGAAAGACCTCGGTATGCCTATCGGCGTGACGATAGGTGGACTGGTGCGTGATGGCGAGGGCATGCTCGTATCCGGTAACACACAGATTGAGGCGGGCGACTCGGTGATGGTGTTCTGCCACAACATCAATATGAAGAAGATAGAGAAATATTTCATATAATAAATAAGGTAAATACGGAGAAACAGAGGAAATGATCAATCGTAAGTTGATTTACAAGGTGCTGGGACAGTTGCTTTTCATCGAGGCTTCCCTGCTATTGCTCAGTTTGCTGGTGGCGATATACTACCAGCAAGACGATGTCTTTGCCTTTATCGTAGCCACACTGACCACCATCGGAGGCGGGCTTGCACTGAAATGGAGGGGGCACGGAGCCGACAACTCCATGTCGCGACGCGACGCCTATCTCGTCGTAACGCTCTCATGGATTGTGTTCAGCCTCTTCGGCACCCTGCCATTCCTGGTGAGCGGTTACCTCACCAGTTTCACCGACGCCTACTTTGAGACCATGTCGGGATTCACCACGACAGGTGCCACCATCATCGACGACGTGGAGGCCTTGCCACACGGATTGCTGTTCTGGCGCTCGCTCACCCAGTGGATAGGTGGATTGGGCATCGTGTTCTTTACCATCGCCTTGCTTCCTTCGCTCGTCGGAGGACAGACCAAGGTGTTTGCCGCCGAGGCCACGGGACCTATCAAGACCAAGCTCCATCCTCGCCTTTCCACATCAGCCAAATGGATTTGGAGCATCTATTCCGTGCTCACCATCGCTTGCATCGTATGCTATTACCTAGGCGGCATGAGCATCTTCGATAGTTTCAACTATGCGATGACCACCACAGCCACAGGAGGTTTCGCCACCCACAACACCAGCACGGAGTTTTTCCACTCGCCTACGCTGGAATACATCTGTACGCTGTTTTGTTTTCTTTCGGGCATCAACTTCACTTTGCTCTACGCTGCGGTCATCAAATTGAAAATCAAGGATTTGTTCAAGAACTCAGAGTTTAAGTTCTACCTCTTCCTCGTTACGGCATTCACCGCCTTCATCATGGTGGAGCTGATGGCGATGCGCAACTACAACCTGGAGCACGCCTTCCGCAGTGCTGTTTTCCAGGTGGTATCATTCATCACCACCACTGGTCTCTTCAACGACGATGCCGCCCTCTGGCCTCACGTCACCTGGGTGATACTCGCCGCCTGCATGTTCTTCGGTGCTTGCTCGGGCAGTACGAGTGGTGGGCTGAAGTGTATCCGTGGCGTGATGCTCCTGAGAGTGGTGAAGAACGAGTTCCGCCAGATATTGCACCCCAACGCCGTGTTGCCACTGAAGATAGACGGTGTGAACGTGCCGATGCAGAAGCGAGTCACGCTGCTCGCCTTCCTCGTCACCTACCTCATCATCTGTCTTCTCATCTCATTTACGATGATAGCGATGGGCATCGATAATACCAATGCCATCACCATCACCCTGAGCTGTGTGGGCAATGTGGGACCTACGCTGGGCACGGAGATAGGACCAACGATGTCGTGGAGCGAACTACCCGACGTGGCGAAATGGTTCTGCTCACTGATGATGCTCATCGGTCGTTTGGAAATATTCAGCGTATTGGTCATCTTTACTCCTGCTTTTTGGAGAGAAAACTAAACATGTTTCTAAGAAAAGAAAACTAAGTAAGTTTTGGAAAGAAAACTAAGTATATAATTAACCATATTCGTATTACTTAAAAAAAGTAAATTATGAAACCATTAAAATTTCAACCACTATTGAAATCCACCATCTGGGGTGGCAGTAAGATCATCGCTTTCAAGCATCTCGACTTAAAGCAAGATAATGTAGGTGAAAGCTGGGAGATTTCTGGAGTTCCAGGCAATGAGAGCATCGTAGCCGACGGTGAGATGCAGGGCAAAAGCCTCAACGAGGTGGTCGCCGAGCTGAAGGGCGCATTCCTCGGCGAAGAGAACTACAAGCGATTTGGCAATGAGTTTCCACTGCTTATCAAGTTTATCGATGCCAACCGCGACCTCTCCATCCAGGTTCACCCTAACGACGAGATTGCCCACAAGCAGGGCAAGGAGCGTGGCAAGACAGAGATGTGGTATGCCCTACCATGCGAGCCAGACGCCAAGCTCTACAATGGACTGAAAATGAAGATTACGCCAGAGCAATATAAGGAGATGGTGGAGAACGACACCATCACTGATGCCTTGGCACAATATAACGTGAAGGAGGATGACTGTTTCTTTATCCCTGCGGGCAGAATCCATGCCATCGGAACGGGGTGCTTTGTGGCTGAGATTCAGCAGACGAGCGACGTGACCTATCGCATCTACGACTTCAAGCGCAAGGACAAGGATGGCAACTATCGCCAGCTCCACACCAAGGAGGCTGCCGAGTGCATCGACTATACGGTGCTGCCTGATTATCGCCAGCACTACGTGCCTAAGAAGAACGAGGGTGTGAGCATGGTGCAGTGCCCATTCTTCAACACCGCCGTCTACGATCTCGACGAACCAATGACGCTCGACTATTCAGAGCTAGACAGCTTCGTCATCTTGATAGGCTTGAAGGGCGAAGCTAAGATTACCGACAACGAGGGTAACGAGATTTCGCTACAAGGCGGCGAGAGCATCGTCATCCCTGCCAGCACTAAGACTTTGAAGGTGGAGGGAACTATCAAGTTCCTCGAAACTTACGTATAAAATAATTCAAGTTTAGCAAATAGATCAGAAATAAGAAATGCGAGCCAATTGCTCGCATTTCTTATTTCTCCTCCAAGAACTTCTCCACATCCGCCTGTATCTTCTGAAACTCGGGCGAGAACTGGTAGAAGGTATTTTTCTTCATCATCATCTTCACCCTACCCAGACTATTCTCGTAACAAGCCATCTCTGTCCTTGCTTGCTCGGAGTGGATGGCACGGTCACGGATTTCATTCTCTCGCTCATTACGCAAGGCATCGCAGACGGTCTGCACTATCGGACTCACCACGAGGTCGAACAAGTGATGACCCTGTATATATAAATAGGTGTTGCGCTCATGAATGCCCAGGTTGTTGAGGTAATGCCCCATGCTGGCTAGCTCTTGTTTCTGCTTCGGGAAACGGCGCTCCAACTGGAATATCTTCGCCCTCACCTTCTTGCCCAGGTAATCTATCGCCCACCTCGGGTCCTGAATGCGAACGGAAGGCAAGACGATTACCTTGTCAAATTCCGACATATCGAAGTGCATCGACATCTGGCGATGGCGGATATTCAGGAGCATGTGCCATACGAAGAGCGGCCATATCGTGCGAGAATAAGCCTCCATGAATCGTTCGAAGTCGAAGATGTTATGGTCGTTGAGCGTCACCATCACGCAGGTTTCGTGCAGTCCCTTGGCGTAGCACTGGAAGTTCTCGATGGCATAGGCATAGGTATGGAAGATGTAAGGATTCTCCAGCATCTGCTTCGATGCCTCGGTGTCGCCCTGTCGAATGTAATCGTAGTCGGCATCCACACAGGCTATCATATCCCTTCCCACCCCCTTGAGCATTGTAGAGATAGCCGCCTTCTTGCCCCGGTCCAAGTGCTTGTTGCGAGAAGGCAACATGATTTCGAAATACAGACTATCATCCTCATACTTGCCCAACACAGAACGCCAAAAGAAGATGTCATCATAGCTCTCGACGTAAGCCACAATCTTACGCCGTGCCTTCTTCGAGATCATCCGGTTGGCAGCCTCGAAATAGAGGGAATTGATATTATCGGTTAAACGTTTAGCCATAAGCAAGGAAAATAATAAATTATCTTATGCTTTTGCCCTTACAGGGCGCATTGACTCCATCCCTTTTACCCAGGGTGTTACCCTGGGCTAGGTGCTTCTGGGCTTTCAGCCCGTTTCAACCATACAAGTGGAATTACTTAATGGTGATGTCGTTCACTTCGGTCACGTGGTCCATCCATCCGTCCATCACCACGGCTGGGCTATGGGTTGTCATGATGAGCTGGATGTTCGGGTTGAGCCTCAGCACCAAGCCGATGAGCTGCTTCTGCCACTCGAAGTGGAGACTGATTTCAGGCTCGTCCATAAAGAACACGTAAGGTTGGTTGTCTTCCACCAATACGGTGAGGAGGATGGCGAGGATTTGTTTCTCGCCAGCCGAGAGCTGGTAAGGCATAAGCTGCTCGCCCATCTGGTTGAATCGGATTTCGTTCGCAGTACGGATGATGGTCTTGCCCGTGTCCTTGAAGAGACCATCGACGATGTCCTGGAAGAGTTTCTTCGGCTCGCTCAGTGCCTGCGCTTTCTGCGCCGCATCGGGTTCGCCACCCTGAAGCACGGCGATGATGCGGTTGCCGATGTTCACCTGATAGTCGAGATACTTGCGCTGGAGCTGGAAGAGTTGCCAGTCGAGTTCGGTGACGAGGGTTAGGTCTATCTTGTTGATCATCTCCGCGTTCATCAGCGGTCTATCCACCGAACGAATCACATCGTAACGAATCCACTTGGCTTCCTCTGGTTCTACCTGTAGGTGAACGCCCTTGAGCATGTGGCTAGGAAACTCGCCACCCGCAGCAAGGCCTTTCACCACCTTATTCAATATCGTACTCTTGCCCACGCCGTTCACACCGCTCAGGATGTTGACACGTCGGTCGAGGTTCCAAAGAATGTGTTTGGTACCACTCCATAGAGACTCTATCTCTATCTGCTTGATATAATCGGCATATTTCTGCATAAGGCTCATATTTTATAGATTCAGGAGGCCCCCCTCGATGGGAGGGCTGCCTTCTTTGGTATATATTACAATCGATAAAGAAGACCGTTCTTCAGGTCTTCCTTCGCCTGCTCCTTCATCTGTCGGTGCATGCGCTTGCCTGTGGCATTGTGTGGCACGCTATCCACGAAGCGATAGTAGCGAGGGCGCTTGAAGTTGGCTATCTCCGGACTCTCCTTGCAGAACTCATCGAGATCCTCGGGTGTGAGATCAGGATTGTCGGTCACCACATAGGCGGTAACTATCTGTCCTCTCACCTTGTCTGGCACGGAAGTCACGATGCTCTCCTTCACTGCTGGATGGGCATCGAGCACAGCCTCCACCTCGGCAGGATAGATGTTCTCGCCCGAGGAGATGATCATATCGTCCATACGACCAAGGATGGTGACAAACTGGTCCTTGTCCCATGTGGCGAGGTCGTTGGTATAGACGAAGCCCTTGTAGTACTTGTCGGCAGAGGCAGCATCGTTGTTATGATATTGATAAGGCGACTTGGCTGGCGAACACATGATGACCTCGCCTACCTCCGAGCCGTCTTGAGCCACCAACTCATCAGGCTCACCCTTGCGGTCCTCATATATCTTCACCACTCTCACATCATCGTCAACGCAAGAGCGACCGGCACTTCCGGCATGAGAGAGCACGTCGCCTGGGCGCAACATCGTGTTCCAGAAGGTCTCCGTCGTGCCATAGCCATTGAAGATATTCGGCGTGAGCACTGTCTTGTAACGCATGCAAGCCTCTCTTTCCAATGGGCTTCCCATGGCTATGCAGCCTCGGATGGAAGTGAGTTTGCGTGGATGCTTCTCCTGTTCGTCGGCAAGGGCATCGAGCACGGTAGGCACACCGATGACATAAGTGATGTGATACTTCTCCGCATAGTCCAAGGTATCGATGGCATTAAACTTGTCCATGATGACCAGGGATGCACCGGCATAAAACACGACGGCTGGTCCGGCACTGTGTATGCCTCCACGATGAAACCAAGGGGTGGTATTCATCGTGATGTCCTCGTCGTTCATCGGCAATTCCATCATCACATCGTGTGCAGAGAGTACCTCGTTGATAGAGAGCAATGGCACCGCCTTAGGTCTGCCCGTTGTACCCGAAGTATAGAGGCGCAAGGTCTCGTCGTAGGTGTAATAATCGCATACGAACGCAGGTTCTTCCTCGCTGCCACCAGCCACAAACTCCGGATAAGTCACGGCATCGGCATTCTCCTTGCCTCCCACCACGATGACATGCTCAGGCTGATAACTGCTTAGGCGCAAGGCCTCCTTCACGGTCTCGTCGAATCTCACGTCGTAGATGAAGACCCTTGGTTTGGCATCGGTCATTGCCCAAGCCAGTTCGCCCGCACTCAGACGGAAACTCACTGGGCAACATACACCATGCATCTTGTGAGCGGCGATGTAAGCATAAACGAATTCAGGACAATTCTTCAAGAGAACCATCACGATGTCGTGCGGCTGAAAATCGTTAGCCATCAACGTGTTAGACAATCGATTGACCTCAGCATTGAGCAGCTTGTAATTCTGCGTCAACTTCCGCAGCGGATCGATGAGTGCAGTTTTTTCAGGATAACGGCGCACATTGCGCATAAATCCCTCAATCCATGTATAATGACTCTCAAAAATTTTCTTAAAATCGTTCATACTATTCTATACCTTATTATATATTAACGGCTCTATACCTTATTTTACATTAAATGTTCGATACAAAAGTACTTAAAAATACTCAAAACAGAGCCTACAAACGGTATTTTTTATTCTTTCTTCACTTTAAAAGGCACTAAGAAAGGCTAAAATTACACAAATATCAGAAAGTGTGCATTTTTACAGTAAAAGATGTAGTTTAATTCCCCAAAAATGATTACCTTTGCAGTCGATTTCTAAGAAACGCTCAGACATCCCGCCCGCCCAGCAAGGGCAGAAGCGTTCTATCGACAATAGGATAATAGTTTAAGTATACAAAAAGATAAAATGGATAATAAAAGACCTTTAATAGCCCACTTGTGCCTCTTTTGCTCTGGCGCATTCTGGGGTTTGATGGCGCCCGTAGGCAAAGACGCCATGTTGCACGGCATCGATGGCATCGACCTCGTCAGTTTCCGTGTACTCGGTGGAGCCATTCTCTTCTGGCTCACCTCGCTTTTCACCAAGAAGGAGCATGTGCCTGTGAGAGACATCTTTGCCTTCGCCGCTGCAGGTATCTTCGCCCTTGTGTTCAACCAGTGTTCTTACACCATCGGATTGAACATGACTTCGCCCAGCAACTCCAGCATCATGACCACCTCTATGCCTATCTTCGCCATGGTGCTTTCCTTCTTGATTCTGAAGGAGCCTATCACGTGGAAGAAGGCACTCGGTGTACTGATGGGATGTGCCGGTGCCGTCATCATCATCCTCACGAGTGCCACATCGGGCAATGCCAAGGTGGGCAACATTTGGGGTGATCTGCTCTGTATGTCGGCACAGCTCTCGTTTGCCCTCTATCTCTCGCTCTTCAAGAACCTGCTATCCAAGTATTCGCTCTTCACCATCAACAAGTGGATGTTTCTTTGGGCGACCATCCTGATATGGCCGTTCACCTTCCATCATGTGATGAGCATCGATTTCGCCAACGTTCCGATGAGCACATGGTGGGAATCGGGCTATGTCATTCTCTTCGGCACCTACCTAGGCTATATCTGCATGATGATTGGCCAGAAGACGCTCCGTCCTACCGTGGTTTCGGTTTACAACTATGTTCAGCCTATCGTCTCCGTAACGGTAAGTGTGCTGGCTGGTCTCGCTGTGTTCAAGGGCATGCAGGCAATTGCCGCCGTCCTCGTGTTCGCAGGCGTTTGGCTTGTTATCAAGAGTAAGTCAAAGCACGACATCGAGAAGCATGAGCATAGCCTGGCTGTAGAGAATAGATAAAAGAGAAACATTATATAATAAGAAGAAGTCCCCATCTGATAAGTTTTCAGATGGGGACTTCTTCTGTTGTAGGCCTAGCCTCTGTATTTTGCTAGAATATTCACATTGCTAACATCCAAAGTAAACCATCAGTCCTCCCAAAACGATATACATCACGGCGTATGGGATGGCCGATTTCAAGATGTCTCCATCCTTGCCCTCCATATCGCAAGCGGCAGTAGCAATGGCGATGCTCTGCGGACTAATCATCTTACCGCCCGTAGCTCCCGTGGTATTGGCAGCAACCAACCAGTTGCTCTGACTTCCCTCCATACCGAAGAAAGTACCCTGCCCCGTCATGCCGAGTTGGTTGGCTACATGCGCCTGGAGTTTGGCGAAGAGGATGTTCGAAGAGGTATCGGAACCTGTTACGAAAGTTCCGATGGCTCCAATCATCGGAGCTACCAATGGATAGAAATCGCCCGTCACAGCCACCAAGCCCGATGCGATGGCAGTAATCATTCCGCAATAGTTCATCACGCTCGCCAAGGCTATCAGCGAACAGATCGTCACCACCGTCTTGCGCAAGTTCACCGTGGTGCGAGCCAAGATTACCATCAATCGCTTGAAGCTCAACCCCTGGATGAGTCCGCCGATGGTGGCACCCAAAAAGAGCATCAATCCTGCATTCGAAATCCAGCCAAACTTAAAGGTACTGTCGAGCACAGGCAAATGAACCTCGCTCACGAGATGAGACTTCAAGAAGGCATTGACTGGAGGGCAGAGTGCGCCCGATACCAAAATAAAGATTAATATAAAGAGGTAAACACTCCAAGCCTTGAAGCTCTCGGATAACGAGAAATTAGCTTTAGTGTCCGTTAGGCGTTCCGGGGATTTGCAATCCCCGGCAAGGGCGTCTGCCCCACCCTCAAGCGAGCCATTACTAGCCTTTCTTGCAAACACTTTTGCGTAAGCAATGATGGCGATGATAGCCGCCAACGAACCGATAATGGCAGGAGTCTCCGAACCGAGGTAATATCCACAAACAAACTGCACAACCACGGAAATCACTCCCACCCAAAGGGCGATAATCAGGTTCTTGATAAGATTGTGTTTATCCGTAAGCGTCAAGATGATAAAAGGCAGAATAATAAACAAAGGAGCCAACTGGATGATGGCGAAAGCCGAGGTCTCGCATATCTGAGCCACGGAAGCCGAGCCACCCTCAGCCACCTCATTGCAAAGCGTAGTGACAGGTACGCCGACCGCACCAAACCCCGTTGCCACGGTATTGCCGATGAGTGACACCAAAGCCGAGAACATCGGTTTGAAACCCAATCCTATCAATATCGCCGCCGGTATCGCCACTGCCGTTCCGAATCCAGCCATGCCTTCGAGCAATCCGCCGAATCCCCATACCAGCATAAGCACGAGCAGTCCCTTATCATCGGTTATCGAAGTGAATTGTTTCTTGATGACCTCAATCTGCTTGCTCTCCACCAAGATATTGTAGCTATAGATAGCCATCAGGATGATGATGAGAATCGGGAACACCGCCTTTAGGAGTCCCTCCACCAATGCCCATCCCGTAAGGGCGATGATGCTATCCTCGGCATGGGCAGGAGCAATCATACCGAGCGGAGAGGCGACGAAGAGCGCCAACAACACAGTTACCACGAGCGTAAGAAGTGCGCTCTTATGTCCTGCCATCTTGAAGCCGAGCATCAAGACAAACAGCAACACGATGGGAATAATAGAAATAATAGATGCCATAAGTTACTCAGTTTTTATGTTTTTGCTTGCAAATATAATACTTTTCTTTGAGAAACAAGCATTTTTTATCAAATAAATGCTTATCTTTGCATTATGGATTCAAACTCAGGCATCATCCTCCCCCAAGAGGCGCATGTTTCGGAACATTTCTCCGACATCACCCCCATCCCTTGCAAGGGCTACAATATCCTTTGCAAGGCGAAACGCTATGGCAGATGGTGGATGCTCAAGGGCTTGAAGCCAGAGTTTCGTGAACAAGAAATCTATCGCTCGTTATTGCGCAAGGAATTCGAGATACTCATCTCCTTGCAGCATCCCAACATCGTGTCAGCTTCTAGCCTAGAAGAGATACCAAGCTTGGGCGCTTGCATCGTGATGGAATGGATAGAGGGCAGAACGCTCGATACATTGAGCGAAGAGCATCCAGAAGAGGTCGTTTTTCTTCCGATTGTTTTCCAACTGCTTGACGCCTTGCAATATCTCCATGCCAAGCAAATCGTGCATCGAGACCTTAAGCCTAGCAACATCATGATTACCTATAATGGCAACCATGTGAAACTCATCGACTTTGGACTCTCCGATGCCGACAGCTATGCTATTCTCAAGCAGCCAGCTGGCACACCGGGCTTCACCTCTCCCGAACAAATCACTGCTCGCCAAGCCGACATCAGAAACGACATCTATAGCTTAGGTTGCATTCTCGAAGAGATGAATCTAGGCAAGAGATATGCCTCCATCATCACCCGATGCAAAGCCCCTATTTCAGAGCGATACCAACATGTGGAAGAAATCAAGCATGATATTTCCGTCCTTTCATCTTCGTCTAAGCCAACTCTAAGCAAGCGACTCATGATAGCAAGTCTCATTGGTATCATCAGCCTTCTATTGGCAGGTGGTATCAGTTATACCTTATTATATAATAGAGATGAAGCAATGAATCGGGACGAATCTCTTAATCGGAACGAATCTCTTAATCGGAATGAATCCCTTAATAGAGAAAACTCTCTTAATAGAAAAGAGAAGAAGATAGAGACGAGAAATGGCGAGAATGCCAACAAACAGAATGCCAAGAAAAAGGTTGTATCATCAAACCAAGTCGTGACTTCCCAACCAGCCACGACCAACGATTCCAAGATAGAAGCGATTATCGAAAAGGGCAAGCAGAAGATAGACCATCTTTGGAAAGACTCTAACATCGCTCAACAGCACGACCTCACCAAGAAGAGCGAAATCTTCAGTCAATTCGTAAAGGAAAGCAACAAGTTCATCACCATTTCTTATCCACATTCGTATGAATTGGGGATAGACACCAAGAGCAAGACCGCAATCATCAACGAGCTTTCCAGCTATACCACTGAAAAGTATATAAAGCCGATGTTGCAAGAAATACAAAAAGAAAACGAGCAGATTACTCAGCAAGGTAACGTTCCACGACGATGCCGTTCTTCTTTCCGATAAGATAGGTCATCGGAGCATTCTCCTCGTGTTTCCATTTATCGAGATAGGCAGGTTCGTGGTTGATAAAGAGATGGCACTCGAAGGTATCCCCCTTTGAAAGTAGGGTGTTCTTCGATTCCACAATCGAAAACAGTCCTCTTCCTTCATATCTTACGATGCAAATTCTATCGGGAAGCCAAGAGAGCCTCAGCAACTGCCCCACATATAGGTCATCGCAACAAATCCTGTCGCCCATCACCAGTTGGCTTTGTACATTTCCCTCTCCCTGCATCTCCACGAATTGGGCGAAGTCTTGAAACCCGAGGAATTTAGCCAGCGCATCCTTGGTAAAGGCACTAGCCTTCACCCCTTCGCTCACATATCCCCAGAATCTGCGGAGCGTCGAGCCACTCACCCTCAGCCCCGTCCGTTTCTCTAACTGCCCACTAAGCCAAGTGAAGTCGCGAGGTGTCTTCATCGTGTGCCCCGTCATCTCCTCTATCTTATCACGTAATCTCTGTTCCATTCTTCTCTTTATCATCTATTAGATATTGCAAAAGTAACAAAAGTTTTGGAGAAAGCCAAATTCGGGAGTATAAAAATGCCAAATACTGGAATTGATAATAGTCAAACGCTGCAACAAATCACAGCCAAACACTGCATCAAATCAAAGCCAAACACTGCAACAGATTACAGCCAAACACTGCAAAAAGTTCTTAAAACATTTGGGGATACCAATCTATTATCGTATCTTTGCATCAAATTCAATCGACAATAGACATGAAAGAATACAAAAAAAGAATAGCAGATAAACTGTTGGAATACAGACTAGAAGAAGTCGGAGCTGTTCTGATTGAAGGTCCTAAGTGGTGCGGAAAAACAACCACAGCCGAGCAGCAAGCTAAGAGTGTGTTGTATATGGCTGACCCGGGCAATCAAAACAACTATATAGAAATGGCAGATTTGAAGATTAAAATGCTTCTCAAAGGTGAAAATCCTCGACTAATAGATGAATGGCAGATTATTCCTCAGATTTGGGATGCTATCCGATTTGAAGTTGACCATCGAGGAGAAGAAGGTCAATTCATACTAACCGGTTCAGCTGTGCCTGTATCAACAGAGAAAATTCACCATACAGGTACAGGACGATTTGCGTGGATTACAATGCGACCTATGTCGTTATGGGAATCCGGAGAATCTACAGGTGAAGTTAGTATCAGCCAACTCTTCAAAGGAAAAATTGATATTGAAGGCTATAACAAACTCAAGATTGAGGATATAGCTTTCCTTGTATGCCGTGGTGGATGGCCAAGTGCCACAACCAAAAGCAAACGAGCAGCCTTACGACAAGCATACGATTACTACGACGCTGTGGTTAAAACAGACATATCAAGAGTTGATGAAGTTACAAGAAGCAGTGAACGTACTAAACTTCTTTTACGATCATATGCTCGCTCACAAGGAGGTCAAGTTAGTATCGGAGCTATACGACAAGACATGATAGATAACGATGACGAGAGTTTGGCAGAAAGAACCGTCATGAGTTACATCGGAGCCCTCAAGAAAATTTTCGTTATCGAAGATATGCCTGCGTGGAATCCAAATCTACGCAGCAAGACAGCCATCCGTTCAGCAGATACTCGATACTTTGTTGACCCTTCTATCGCTGTAGCCGCATTAGGTTTGGGTCCCGATGACCTCATCAACGACTTAGAGACCTTTGGCTTACTCTTTGAGACCTTATGCGTTCGTGACCTTCGAGTATATGCCGATGCCATAGATGGAAACGTCTATCACTATCGTGACAAGAATGGCTTAGAATGCGATGCTGTGCTCCATCTTCGCAACGGTTCTTATGGTCTCATTGAAATCAAGTTAGGCGGTTCACAAGCCATAGAGAAGGGGGTATCTACCCTAACGAGCCTGGCTTCCAAAATAGATACCACGAAGATGAAAGCCCCATCTTTTATGATGGTACTCACCGCCGTCGGCGACTATGCCTATCAGCGCAAAGACGGAATATATGTGGTGCCTATCGGTTGTTTAAAAGACTAACCACAGTTTTTCTTAAAGATCAACTCTCCAATCTTTTTCTTGGATAATTTCAAGGAAAGGATTGGAGTTTTTTCTTTTCTATATATAATAAGGTGTAATCTACTTTTTTTTCGATTTTGAACCAAAATGGAGCAAGATGGAATGCCTAAAAAACAATAAAATGCCGTACATTTGCAAAAAAATCAGCTCACAATGAACAACTTTACGAAAAAATTGCTATATTTGCAGTGTCGTTACAACATAACGGCAGACATAATTAGGAAGCAACCATGCTTTGTTCGTATTGAGAATCTGGACAATTCGCTGTACACAAGAACGGAGTCGGAAGTTGTTCGCCCAGTTGTATATTATTGTATCCATCCCATTTCGGTGGGATGGGTCACTATATATACATATTGGTGTGAGCTGATTTTCATTCTTTGTGTACGGGCAGTCCAGAGCCTTCAGTATAGAATGAAAACAGTTCGCACCTTTTTTGTGCCTAGAAACATAATAACAATAAAGTAAATGATAAGTGTATGAAGAAACATAAACTTTAACAAAGAGTTAGCAGGAATACCTACTAACAATAAAGAAGGAAATAATAACAAAAAAACATATACTATGTACAACGAACAGATGGAATCTCTTATCAGCGCAGCTTTAGCTGATGGAGTACTTACAGAAAAGGAAAAGCAGATTCTCTTCAAAAAAGCAGAATCTATGGGAATCGACCTCGATGAGTTCGAGATGGTACTTGATGCGCGTCTTGTAGAGCTGAAAAAGAAAGAAGCTCGTGAGGCTGAGCAACATGAGTTGGAAATGGAGAAAGCTAAGGCTGCCCAAAAGTCTGCGCCAAAGTCCAACAAGTATGGAGATGTTAGAAAATGCCCAGCTTGTGGTGCAATAGTTGAGTCTTTCCAGACAAAATGTCCTGAATGTGGATATGAATTCACTAATATTGAAGCTAATTCTACGACCAAACAATTAGTAAAAAAACTTGAAGAGATAGATGCACACAACACAAGTAGCGGAATTTTCCATGGGGCAGCAAAGTTTTTTGGCGAAGACTCAGCAACAGAAAAAAAAGCTCAGATAATACGAACTTTTCCTATTCCAAATACGAAAGAAGACCTATTAGAAATGATTAGTTTGAGTCATGCTAACTCTGAGGCATCACAAGACTCAAGTACATCAGAAGACAAAATTGCCTCAGCTTGGCAGGAGAAATATAAACAACTCATACTCAAAGCCCAGATAACGCTTAGAAACGACCCGGACTTTCAATATTTTCTTTCAGAAATAGAGAATGCAAAAAAGAAGGCTAAAAAGGAAAATATACGTACTAATATAATTGCCTTTGCTGGACTCATAGCCATAATACTTTTGGGGTTAATTATATCCTTAATTCATAATTGACAAGTAGATATATGGATATAGGAATTTCAAGTATAATTGTTGCTTCTATCACAGGAATTTCAAGCATTATAACAGCCATTATCTGGGGATACGTTCCTAGGAAAAGAAATGAGGAAATTAAAAGACTTCAAAAAGAACTCATTGAGGTCTATGGTGGTGTTTACAACTTGAAAATAGTGGAAGAAAAGCTAGAAAATGAACTCGGAATTTCAAAAGCAGAAGCAAGAAAAGGAATAAATATTCCAAAGTCTTTCGAAACCAAAAGGCTTGAAAAAAGAACATTGGAATTACAATCTAAACTTGATTGATCATGGGATTATTCGGATTTGGAAGTAAAGGAAAGTCGGGCGGATTGATGAATGTCATCCGCTGCGACGAGCAAGAATACTTGGTGTGGAAGTGGCGACCTGAAGGTCAGGAAGCCAACTCCTCATCAAGGGAGAACTCTATCAGATATGGTAGCAGTTTGAGAGTGAAAGACGGCGAGGTTGCAGTTTTCGTCTATAAGCAGAAAGACTGTGGAATCATGCAAGACTTCATTGTTGGGCCTTATGACGATACCATCAAAACTGCCAACTTTCCTATCTTAACAAGCATTGTAGGACTGGCATTCGGCGGCGAGTCGCCATTCCAAGCCGAGGTGTATTTCATCAACTTAGCAGGCATCATACAAGTAAAGTTTGCCGTGCCATACTTTGATGTCTTTGACCCTCGTTTCTTGGATTTTGCAGTACCTATGGCAGCACGAGGTACTATCACCTTCCAAATAGAAGACTATAAGGCATTCATCAAGTTGCACCGCTTGATAGACTTCAACTTGGAAGCATTCAAAGACCAAATAAAAGATGCTGTCAGAAAATACGTCAAGGGATTCATCACCAACGTTCCATCAGACAATCAGATACCAGTATTGCAGATAGAACGTAAGGTAATGGATATTAGCGATTTGATACAACAAAAGCTAGCTCCTATTTTCAACGACGACTTCGGTGTCAAATTAAAACGTTTCGATCTTTCTGCCATTGAGCCTGACAAAGAAAGCGAAGGATACGAAGAGCTACGCCGTCTCACAGCTGGTCAACAAGCCAAAACTATTGAAGCCCAAACAGACATCAACATCAAGAACATGCAAGACACTCAACGCATCAATGCAGAGAACATGGAAGAAACCATGCGCATTCAACGTGAGGAAAGTCAGCGTGCCCAACGATTGCAAACTGAAACGAACTTCATTGGTGCCCACACTATCAATCAGCAAGCAGATGTGCTTAAGACTGGAGCACAGAATCTTGGTCAGATGGGCAGCATGAATATGGGTGGTAACGGCGGAAGCGGCATGAACCCAGCAGGCATCATGACTGGCATGGCCATGGGAGGAGCCATGGGACAACAAATGGCTGGCATGATGAACCAAATGGGCAATGCCATGAATGGACAGATGAACACTCCACCACCTCCACCAAATGTACAATATCATATTGCAGTAAATGGACAACAAGCTGGTCCTTTCAATATGAATCAGCTACAACAGATGGTCCAACAAGGACAACTAACACCACAAACATACGTTTGGAAACAAGGTATGAGTGGATGGGAATTGGCAAGCAATGTGCCTGAGCTAGGAAGTCTCTTCCAAAGCACAACGCCTCCACCACCTCCACCAATGCCATAATATCATAAAATATGGATGATTACAATTCATTTAGTACCATTGACCATCTCGTAGAATTTGGCATGGGCATCGCCATCGCTCAGCAAATGGTGAACACAATGAACCATTGCATTGGCAACATGCAGATACCAGGAGCAGGAAACGCCCTCAACCAGAGCAATACCAACTCTAAATTTCACATACTTGTCAACAATGCTGTAGCAGGAGGCTTTTCAGAAGAAGAGCTTGCAACATTGGCAAGAGCCAAGTCGCTCACCCCAGAAACCATGGTATGGAAACCTGGCATGAATGGGTGGATGCAAGCAAAGAATGTACCTGAGGTGCAAAAGATTATATTATTGAACCCATAAATGATTAATGACATGAAAATTGATTTAGTCAGAACTATAGTTGCCATCTGTATAGGAGCCCTCATTGGCTGGGGCTTCTATGCCATGGCACAAGACAGCACGGATGGATTGCCCCTAGGTTTTGCCATCGGTATAGAGACCGCCCTATTAGGAATAGGTTTAGTCGGCATAACTTATGAGGAATTCCCTCGGTCGGGTACGATGATCCGAGCTACTTGTGCATTAGGTACACTTGTACTCTTAGTATTAAATGCCATCTATGCATATACAGGGGTTAACACCTCTTTTTATATACTGAACGGCATCATATCTCTCATTTTACTCTTAACTGTAAATGGGGCTTATAAAAGTAAACAATAAAAAACGACTATTATGATTAGTACAGACAACAACTCTATTACATTTACCTCCAAAACCTTTCATTGGTGGCCATTTAGTTTATTTGATGCTCACTATCCTGGTTTTTGGAGAGGTTTTATAGAACAAAACAACATCACATTAACAGATACCGATATTATTGTATCCTATTCAAAAGGCGGCAAGGGAGAATTTAGCTTGCCTACCAAAGATTTGGAATACTGTATTCATGAAAAGAAGATTTTCAGTGACAGATTACCATGGTTCTGCATGGGCAATACAAGAGTATCTATCGGCATTGGGGAAAAAGATGATCGTCTTTGGAAAGGTGGAAACGTGTCTTTTGACAGATTCTATATCGACTTCGATGAATTTTCTGACTTTATCGATGCTCTCGAAACAAAAAAGCCTATTTGTTTTTCTGAAGAAACAAAAATGATAGAGACAAGAGCACGCTGGTATCGTATCGACAAACTGTTGAGCGGAAACAGAAATACACTCTGGCTGAATGACAAACATATCATATCTTCAGAAGATCTCAGATGGGGATGGTGCGTAAAGACTAATGAAATCAAGTATTTCTTCACACGAGGCATCATCAACAACAACCTATACATTGGTTCAGAGAAGCGCGTTCGTCTCAGTAATGTCACAAACGAAGACGTAAAAACCGCCCGTCAGTACATCAAATCACATGGTGGGAACATTGCCGAAGATGCGGCAGAAAGCTATAACGACTGTTGGACGCCTAACGTTATCTTCAGCCCATCATTATGGTTCACACATTCTTCTATCGGTTTTAGTGACAAAGGTATTGTATATCATCAAAAGACATTCAAAACTAATGACGATATTTTCTTGCCATACGAAAAAATAAACATGGCTACTTATGAAAGTAAATGGCACTGGTTATTTACAAAGCATTTTAGCATCTATGGAGAGCAAAATATTATTCCAACCAAACGCTATTCCAAGAAAGACGTTGATGAAATCAAGGATAAACTGGAAGCTGCAGGTATTAAGGATATGGTTGGTGAAACTTATGCCCCATCATACCACAATTCATGGTTTGGTATATTGCTGAGTATCGTAACTCTATCTTTATATCATTGGCTCGTTGTAGCTGCAAAAATGAACAAAAAGCGCAACACATTGGTAATTAGCGATGACAAAATAGCTTGGAATGGTATAATTTATGGTTTCACTGCTTTCAAAGATGGTTACAGCAGGGAGATTCTCAAGAAACTATCAACTCTTGTACTTGAAGGCGAAGACATTCGTGACATAGTATATCTCAAAAAACATTGGTATCATTTATGGGGATACATGTTTATTTGGGCACACCCATACAATATCCGTTCATGGGATGGTGAAGCTGGTGCCAACCAACACTCCGTCGATTATGACTTAGAAATCAAGAAAATTTGGTCGTGGAACGTCAAAAAAATTATCTCTAAATTCGAAGATAAAGGATTTGTCCCAAAAGATAAAAATCATGATTTCTACAAGAAATGGTGTAAGCATTTCTTGCTTGAAAAATATAAGTAAAAAATAGGGCGCATCTTTATGATGCGCCCTAAAGAAATTAATAGCGACAAAGAACTATAAATATATGAATCGTCAAATTATAAAAGCATAAGATTGTCTTAATTATTATCCATATGAAAAAGAAGTATGTATTTATGATGATGCTTGCCGTTTTTATGACAAGCATCACAAGTTGCTCTAACAATAAGAGGAACAGTGGAGAAAACGGGGTAGATTCTGCTGCCATAGCACAAGCCAAGGCAGACAGCATCGCAAGAAATGACAGCATTGCCCGTGCCGACAGCATCGCAAAGGCTGACAGCATCGCAAAGGCTAACACGTTAGCTGTTGGAATGAAAGTCAGTGAGGCTTTACAGAAACCTGATGTAAAGAAAGACTGTGTAGATGCTTTTGATGGACAACACGAAGGAGAAGCCTTGATCTTGATACAAAACGGCAAGAAATTTCTCACAAATATAGGTTATTCGATTAGAATGGGATATGCAATTTGCAATAATCTGAAATTTGATGTCATGCCAGATAAGTACGAGCAAGACCTCACACTGATTAGAGCCAAGGATTGTGCTGCATCTGCAAAAATTGTAAAGGAAATTAAATGATAAAACTAATGAAACATTCGGTTGTTACAACTTTAGCCATCTGCATTGCGATGTCATTTGCATCTTGCGGCAACAAACAGCCTAAAGAAACAAAAACTACAGACAGCAGTCCAACTAAAGATAGCATTGTTACTAAAAGAGTAGAGAAACCACAAGTGGATTCTACCAAGATTTTTAGTGACATGGTTGCTAAAAAAGGGAAAATGGTATATAAGGTAACTCGCCAAGTAGAAGATGACATTGTATATGACGATGACAGAGACTTAGCTCCAAAGCAAACTTTCACAGAGTCATTAGGCTTTACTTTCAATAAGTCAGGGAAAGTAAAGATAAAAGAAACTGTGCAGGACGATGCCTCTTGGAATGGAGATTGGGAAGCTGATGGTCATAACATTGTCATTTACACAGAAGAATTCGTACTAAAGCCTTCAGTCTCCAAAGACTTTAAGGTCTTGAAAATTTCTTCTGACGATGCTTATAAAATCGGTTGGACAGGGTCTAAAACTTTAAAGTTGCAATAAACATATTGAAACAGTCCCCATCTGATGCCTGGCTCATCAGGTGGGTGCCCTTTGCCCTCATTGCTCACGCCCAAGTTCTTGATGGATATGAACAAGAGGTAGTTCTAGGGGGGCGAAAAATAAATTTAAACACGTTGCATATGAAAACTTTAAGATTATTGTTATTGGCTTCACTTATTTTAATGATGGGCAATTCTGCATTTTGCCAAACAAGGCATGGCAGTAGCAAGGCACGTAAAACAACAGTAGCAAAGACACCAAGTGCAGCCTTAATTAAAGGCTGCAACGGCAGACTTGTCAACTATTATTTTTTCAACTACGAAGCTGGCAGCCACGAAGCTGACATCGCATTTAAGGCTGCCAACGCATCAGGCAAAGGCATCGGAGTGCTTTATATTCCTTATACTGAAGAAAAAACAACCTTCAACTATAGAATTCATGCTGATGGTAACATCTATATAACCATGAATGGAATTACGAAAAGACTCCTTTTTATATCGACACCAGAAAGTATGATCCTCAACGGAATTGCATCTCAACGAGAATACTCTCCCGAAAAATACGAAGAGCTTATGAGTTTGATAAGCCCTCCCAAGCCTGATGCCAGCAAAAATCTTGTAGAGGACGATTCTGAGGAAAAGAGCACCTCTGTGCAGCCGGCAACACCATCCGTACCTAGTAATAACACACATAAAGCCTTGGAAGTAGTTGAGGAAATGCCGTCTTTCCCAGGCGGTCAGGAGGCTTTAAAGTTATTTATTGCTACAAATTTACATTACCCAGTAGTAGCTCAAGAAAATGGAGTACAAGGTCGTGTCATCGTTTCCTTTATTGTCGAAACAGATGGTTCTATTACAAATGTTCAAGTTGCAGGTTCTGTCGACCCTGCTCTAGACAGCGAAGCTTGTCGTATAGTAAAGTCCATGCCTAAATGGAAACCAGGGAAACAAGATGGAGTTCCTGTCAGAGTGAAATATAATGTACCTGTAGTTTTTAGATTGCAATAGAAATGCTAGCATTTCAAAAAATATCAGTATTCTTTTGAAATTCTCTCCCAAAATTACTATATTATATACGGTATAATCAAAATGGCTTTAACAAACTAAAGGAAGGGAAGAATATGGCAGCATCTTCTACGAAAGCGATATTCGGCGCCGTGCCATCAACATTCCCAAGGATTGTCAAGAGGACGGACTGGTGCTCGAAATCTTCATCCAAAACTGCGATGGAACGAGATATAAAAAGATACATGAATATCCCAAACCTTGGTGGAAACACCATGCTGACAGTAAGTCGGGCATGAGACAACTGAAGATTAACAAGACTATCATCAAAAAATTGCATTAGTGGAGTATCCATATTTTATGGATAACAGAAAGGTACCATTTTTTATGAATTTTCTCTCTGATTTCTTGCTATATCAAGAAATATTTCGTACCTTTGCCCAACACTATATTACATAAAGATATTCAACTATGGCAAAAGAAGTTACAATCAAAAATAATGGAATCACAAATTGTGACGCGAATAGTAATCAACTTAGTCTTGATTTCGTACAATCACACATATATAATGTTCGTGGAGTACAAGTTATGGTTGATTATGAACTTGCCAATTTATATGGTGTCGAAACAAGAGTGCTAAACCAAGCTGTAAAACGTAACATCGAACGCTTTCCAGAAAGGTTTATGTTTCAATTAACAAAAGAAGAAAAAGAAGCTATAAGACAGCAAACGAATGACTTGAAATCACAAAATGTGATTTCAAGTTGGGGAGGTTCCAGAAAGTTGCCCTTTGTTTTTACAGAACAAGGTGTTTCACAACTCAGTGCTGTTTTAAAAAGTAAAACCGCCATAGAGGTCAGCATTCGAATCATGGATGCTTTTGTTGCCATGCGTCGCTTTCTCACAGCTAACGCTGGCATATTTCAACGTATAGAACAATTGGAACAGCATCAAGCCTCAACTGACAAAAAGATGGAACTGGTTTTACAACGCATGGATAAGTTAGCACCTACCATAACACCTGAACAGATTTTTGCCACTGGTTGCGTATGGGATGCTTGGGATTATGTTTCACAATTGATAAGAAGTGCCCGACAACGCATTATCCTGATAGACAACTTTGTGGATGAGCGCATCTTAACATTACTCACCAAAAGACAAAAAGGTGTTATTGCAATAATTCATTCAAGATATACAGAACAATTCAAATTAGATTTAGAAAAGCATAACCAACAATATGAAGCAATTAATTTCATCCAACTTTCCCACAAAGCCCATGATAGATTTCTCATTATTGACGAGCATGTGTATCTATTAGGTGCAAGCGTCAAGGATATGGGAATGAGTCTTTGTGCTATCACAAAAATGGAAACCTCGCCAGATATTATTTTAAACATATTAAAATAACCATCCCATGACATACGAAGAATTTAAGCAATTGGCAGAGCATCCGCAGCATCGCAACCTCCCTGCCTTCTTTCTGCTCGAAGTGATAGAAATCGAAGAGCTGCCGGAGAAGAAACGTTCTCACTACCCTTCCTATCACGTCGATACCCACTGCAGCGCCTACGCCTCTACCCTGGAAGAAGCGGAAGAATTGATGCGCAAGGACATCGGCTATCGCAAGAAGATGAAGGAGGAAGACGACTATCCGATGGATACCTTCTGCTATTATATCACTGAGAAACCGATGGGATTGATGCACTACGAGCATGAAAATCTCTCCCAAAATATGTATGACGGCGAGGGCAAGCTCATCGACCAAACTTACTATAGCTCAGGATTCAGCCTTTACTACCCTGGCATCTGCGACGAACCAGAATACGAGAGACACAGCGACGAGGTGTTCCATGGTCGCCCAGAGGACAAGATAAGATTCCACAGAGGTGACATCGTGGAGGTATATTGTGGCGATGAGGTGAAACTGGCTATAGTCTTAGACTCTCCCCTTACCACGAAATGGGTTTGGGAATCGCTACCACGCCTCCAAAAGCGAGGGATAGGGATTGAAGCCATGCCATACGATGAGACAGATGACACCTATACCGTGATAGACGGTCCTGGCTATGAATACCACGAGCATGTATCATCGATGCATGTTTTCGCCCCTCACTATCATGTGCCGCTCTATCTGCAAAGACGATTCAAGGGGTATCTGGAGAAAGCGGAAAAGAAGCAAAAGGAGCAGGAGGAGAAAGACCGAATCTACAAGCAAGCCCACGATTGCAGCATCCGAAACAAGGAGCAGTTGGAGAAATCCGAAAAGTGCGGCTGCTTCAATTGCGGCGAAATCTTCCCACCATCCGAAATCACCGACTATGTTTCCGCCGAGGAGCCAACCGCCCTTTGCCCCTACTGCCACATCGACTCCGTGATTGGCGACGCCTCCGGCTTCCCCATCACTCCCAAGTTCTTGAGGGATATGAACATGAGGTGGTTCTAGAGAAATAACATTACTGAAACTGTCCCCATCTGATACCGAGACTTCAGATGAGGGCTGTTTTTTTAACTTTATTCCTATATAAATCTACATTCTGGAGTTAAGCAATGCCAAACGAGATAATACCTCCCTGCCAAATTAAGTAAAAAATTTAAGCCAAATTAAGTAAAAAATCACAGCCAAATTTGGTAATTTCATCTTTTTATCGCATTTTAGAATATTAAATTGAGAATTTCAAAACATGCTTTTGAGAATTTTATAGCTGACTTTTGAGAATTTTGTAGCTGACTTTTGAGAATTTTGCAATGTTAAATTGAGAATTTTGTAGCTGACTTTTGAGAATTTTGTATATCTTTGCAAAAGATTTCAAATTAAAGACCAACTAGCATGTTTAAGAAAAAAGAATACAGCATACTCAAGGACAGACTTGCAGAGCCAAGACGTTTCATACAAGTTATCTCTGGACCAAGACAGGTTGGAAAGTCCACGATGGTAAAACAAATTCTCAACGACACAGACATTCCCCACATCTTTGTCACTGCCGATGGCGTTTCCCCACAAAACCAACAATGGATTAACGAAGTTTGGGAAACTGCCCGTGCTCGAAAGAATTTTGCCAACTTGCCAGAATTCTTGCTTGTGATAGATGAAGTACACAAAGTGAACAATTGGAGCGAAGCTATCAAGAAAGAATGGGACTGGGACACTTTCCACGACATCAACATCAAGGTGGTGCTCCTCGGTTCTTCACGCCTTCTTCTCAAAGATGGTCTCACCGAATCATTGGCAGGAAGATTCGAACTCATCCGCATGTCACACTGGACTTATGAAGAAATGCACGAAGCATTCGACCTAGACCTCAACCAATACATCTATTTCGGCGGTTACCCAGGAAGTGCCCAATACATCAAGGATGAGAAACGATGGAGAAGCTATATCAAGGATAGCATCATCGCACCTGCCATCACACAAGATATCCTCATGACCAAGACCATCTACAAGCCTAGCCTCATGCAACAACTGTTCTTCTTAGGATGCACCTATTCAGGCGAAGAGATGTCGCTCAATAAGATTTTGGGACAGCTACAAGATGCAGGCAACGTAACAACTCTAGCCAATTATCTCAACATCCTTGATGAAACAAGACTACTAAAGGGTATGCAAAAATACGCTCACGACAATGCCAGGAAATACAACTCCGTACCCAAGTTGATGGTTTACAATACCGCCTTGTTGTCAGCCCTGTCCAATGCCAAATACGAACAGGTCTATACCGCTCCTAAAACTTGGGGGCGATGGGTGGAAAGTGCCGTAGGGAGCTATCTGCTGGCAAAGGCAGACGAGCTAGACTACAAAGTATATTACTGGAGAGACCGTGACGAAGAGGTCGATTTCATCATTGATTACTACGGCAAGCTAACTGCCATAGAGGTGAAGAGTGGGCGCAGAACCACGAATACAGGGTTGCAAGTTTTCAAGGACAGCTTCAACCCAGAGCATGCCCTTGTTGTGGGCTCTGATGCCTTCCCTTTAGAAGAATTTCTTAGAATAGACCTAGAAAAGTTACTTGGTAAGTGGTAAGATTTTAAGAAATTCTTCTAGAGAAAACATTATTGAAACTGTCCCCATCTGATACTGTTTTTCATCAGATGAGGGCTGTTTTTTTTGGGGGCTTAATTGATAAATCATGGAAAAAACACACTTGAACCTTTCGGAAATCTATCATTTTAAAGTAGATTTCCGAAAGGTTCAAGCATATTTCTATAAAAAACATTTGCATATTCCGAATAAAAACACTATCTTTGTCGCCAAAACAAAATCATTAGGAATATGCTGATAGGACGTGAAAAAGAAAAACAAATACTATTAGAAGCTATGAATTCAGAACAATCTGAATTCATAGCAGTATATGGCCGTCGTCGTGTGGGAAAAACTTATCTCATACGTGAGACTTTCAATTACCATTTCTGCTTTCAACATACGGGCATTCTTGATGCCCCTTTAAAGGAACAGCTCAGCGAATTTCGCCAATCTCTCTATAACGCTGGCATGAAGAGAACTGCCATACCTAAAACATGGAGCGAAGCCTTTCACCTATTGGAAGGCTGGATAGCGAAACAACCTGAGGGGAAAAAAGTGATTTTCATTGACGAACTACCCTGGATGGACACATTACGTTCTAACTTTATTCGTGCCCTTGACCATTTTTGGAATGGATGGGCTACCACACGCAAAGACATCGTACTCATCGTATGTGGTAGTGCCACTTCGTGGATAATAGAGAATATTGTTATGAATTACGGGGGACTTCACAATCGCTTGACAAAAAAAATTCATCTTCATCCTTTTACGTTGCATGAATGCGAAGAGTTTTGTAAATATCAAAACTTAGGTTACAAACGCAATCTTATTCTAGAGTCATACATGGCACTGGGAGGAATCCCTTACTATTGGAGTTTCATGAAGAAGGGGCTTAGCGTCGCTCAAAACTTTGACCATATATTCTTTGACGAAGATGGAGAGCTGGCAAATGAATACGATGCTCTCTATGCCTCATTATTCAAGAATCCAACCATACATATTTCTATCATCAACACCCTGTCCACCAAAAAGACTGGATTGTTACGCCAAGAAATATTAGAAAAAGGAAAGATTACGGATAGTGCAGCGTTTACCAAAGCCCTCAAGGAACTGGAGCAATGTGGATTTATTCGAAAATATACTTGCATAGGGAAAAAGACAAAGGATGCCATATACCAACTAATGGACAATTACACCTTGTTCTATCACCAATTCATTAAAAGCAACAAAAACGGGGATTCGCATTTTTGGTCATCCATGTACAACTCGCCTTTACATAATACTTGGGCTGGCCTGGCCTTTGAGCGTGTATGCCTACAACACATCGACCAAATCAAGAGAGCCCTTGGCTTCTTTGGGGTAATCAGCACAGCCCATTCGTGGACTGGAAAGGGAGCGCAAATCGACTTGTTGATAGACAGAAACGACAATGTCATCAATATTTGCGAAACGAAGTACAGCAAAGGAAAATATGCTTTGGACAACGAAGAAATCCAAAAGATGCAAAACCGTGTTGATACCTTCATAGAAGAGACCAAGACGATGAAGTCTATCCATCTAACAATGATTACTTCCTATGGTCTTACAGAAGATTCAGACACAAGTGCTATTCAGAGCCAACTTACAATGAATGATCTCTTTTTTTGATTTTTTCTCCCCAAAAAATATTACTGAAACTGTCCCCATCTGATACCGAGACATCAGATGAGGGCAGTTTTTTAGGTGATTAAGCACACCTACCGCTACATTTCCCTTATTTTCTCACATTTTTCCTTATTTTCTCACATTTCCCTTATTTTCTCACATTTCAGCGCAATTCTTTTGATATTTCCAATAAAAGCATTATCTTTGCATTTCATAAAACATGTAACACAAAATATGGAATGGAGATAAAACGTTATGGAACAGCTGAATAACCCCTTTGTAATATATGGATATAAGGGCGCAGACTACTTCTGCGACCGCAAGCATGAGACTGAGCTTATCACTAGAGCTTTGCAAAACGAACGTAACATCGTCCTGATTTCCCCTCGACGCATCGGAAAGACAGGACTCATCCATCATGTCTTCGAAAAGATACAGCAGAAAGAGTCTGAGACCGAATGCTTCTACCTCGACATCAATGCTACCAGAAACCTCAGCCAGTT
>DJSH01000040.1:71154-77238 GCA_002440225.1 Candidatus Segatella violae | reverse complement strand
GGATATTGTTTCCACTCTTTTTCCAACTGCATGATTTTGAGACCTTCGAAGAGTTTCTTTCTTCCCTCAAGGTACATCTGTAGCGTATCGACAAGGATGGACTTGCCGAAACGACGAGGGCGGCTCAAGTAATTGTACTTCTTGCCACGATTCGCTAAGTTCCAGATGATGTCGCTCTTATCGACATAGAGATAGCCTTCTTCTCTGATAGCCTTGAACGACTGGATGCCTGCTGGTAATTTCCTGTTATTGATGTCTGTCATATTTTCGCCTCTTATTTTTTGCAAAGATACGGTTTATAATTGAAATTGCAAAGTTTTTGGGGTAGAAATTAGCCTTGTGAGTTTGTTTTTCTCACTGATATACTTCTTTTTTCGTTTATGAACTATTATGGACTTGCACGATTCGAGTAAATTGCTTAAATTTGCAGATTGATAAGGTTGCGATAAGTAGGTTTGAGGAAAAGCTTAAAGTAGAAAGACATTTTTCTTGATGTTCTGACACTATTTGTCGTATCTGTATGGTTACTTTGCAACCGAAATTTAAAAAGTATAATACGAATTGAATTATGGATAGATTCTTTGGATTTATAGTTGCAGTCTTTATGTTCTTGCCTTGGCGACCTATAGTTATGTTGTTGGCAGCAATCTGGTTTGTCAATATCAGTGGCGTCGAACTGTACGACTGGCGTGATGGTTTAGCGCATGGCATATTTTTCTTGCCAAATCTGGTGAGGCATATATTTGATAGCGATGTCCTTTTCAAGGCGACTAACAGTACTGCTGGATATAATGTCGCATGGTGGATTGCTACGATTGGTTCGTGCATCGGCTGGATAATTGATGCGGGCTTCTCTTGTATGAAAGCATGGGCGTTTTTGGCGAGTGATGAATAATAAACGTGAAAACTAAAAATTATGAATAGCAAAGTTTTCTTTCAACCCTTCGTAGGCAAGGATTATGCCAACGGAGGGATATTCGGCAAGCGAATCATGATATTGGGTGAGAGCCATTATTGTGATGAAGGGTGTGTGGATTGTGGCGATTGCCGTCTGCATCGGGAGATACAAAGATTTTTGAAATAATTTTCTTTCCTGTGCCACGATTTGACACACCCTGTCATTATCTTTGCACTCGTAAACATAAAACAAAGAGATTATGGCACAGATTACAATGAATATCCAGACTTTGGACTGGACGATGGGTGAGACCGTCGGCTTGCGCTTAAAGTTGAAAAAAGGCAGCAAGGCAAGAATCGCTTGGGGCGATGGCAAGGTACAGGTCGTGACAGGCAAAAAGGAGCCTTTCTCTAATAAATTGGCTTGGGTAGAGGCTGGTCATGCCTATCCAGAGAAGGGTGTCAATTACACCATCACTATCTACTCGGAAAAGGAGGATGCCATTATCGGATTCGATGGTTGTGGCATGTTCGAGGTGAAGACCTTGGATGTGATTCTCACGGAATGCCCTAACTTGCGCATCTTGGGATATTCGGGGTATGGCGAGGAAAAGCTTGATGTAAGCAAGAATCCTTTGTTGGAGTTCATCGACTTCCATGAGATAAGAAACGAAAAGTTGGATTTCTCTGCCAATCCTCTCTTGGAGGAGTTGCATATCGAAGGGGCTAAAGATTTGGTGTCTTTGAATTTGAGTAAGACCGACAAGTTGCGTCGCTTGGACATCTTCATGTGTCACAACCTTCAGCATCTTGCCTTGAGCAATCAGTCGCAACTGAATGAGGTGGACTTCGCTCTCACTCATCTTCGTCCCAAGGATTTGGAGTATTTGGAGAAGACGTTGAAGTGAAACTCTCCTTACAAGATACGAGGTGGACATTTTGGTGATGATAAGATAATAGGAGTAAGTAATGGAGTAATAGTTAGTGAAGATGAAGGTAAATTGGATTCAACTTATAGATAGGATTGAGGCTAAGGGATATGACGACGATGACGCTTATTCAGAGATTCTCAACTATATCCGAGAGGTGGCAACTGTCGATGAGAAACGTGAGGTGCTGCAAAACGTGGAGCAACGAGTGAAGAAAATCGTGAACTATGATTTGGCAAAATCATTTTTCCTACGTCACATGAGTGAAAGCGAACATGATGTCATCGAGTTGTTGCTTGGGGTGAGATATGTGGTATTGAATGAGATGATGCTTCATCCGACTCCTGCCGAGGTAGAGAGATTTCGCTATCAGAACGATAAGCTCTTCAAACTGACCCAGGAATGTTATGCCCAGTGCAGGAACATGTGGCGCACCTTGTTTCATACGCCTTATAAGGTAGATGACCGCTATCGTTATGAGGTGGAAGGAGTCTTGCGATTTGAGTATGGAGATGATGATGCCGTGGTGAAATTCGAGAACGATGATTATTATGGCTCGGATTTCCAATATATGATTCATTTGCAAGATGAGCTGATGAGTGCTGGGCGTTATAAGATGGACTCTATCTTGAATGGTGCTTTTGGCAATTTTGTTGGGGCTACAGAGAAAGGATATAAAACATTCAAAAACGAATTGGATGATGGTGATTCCTGGGATGAATGTTATCTTCATAAACCTGAGTTTGCAGATATTTGTGTTTGCTATGCCATGCATGCCTTGCATACGCACCAAGATTATTGTTTGCCCGACATCCTTCGCATGGATGATTTCGTGGTAAAGGTTCATTTGCAATATGAGAATGAGGTCTGCGACACAAGAGATGCTGAGATTGTTCCGCTTGAGTATGAGCCTTCGTGGTTTCAGAAACTCATCGAGGAAGATGTAAATGAGTTCGGTGGTAAGCATACGCTGAATCCGGTAAGAAAGAAATAGCATATAATAAAACAAGAAGTTTAACGTCATATATAAAAAAGGAGTAGATTATGAAGTTAGCAGAAGCATTGAGTATCAGAGCCGACTTGCAGAAGAAAGTGGCTCAACTGAAAGAGCGTATCAAGGACAGTGCCAAGGTACAGGAGGGCGACGAACCTTGCGACAACGTGGAGGAATTGTACAAGGAATTGGATGAGGCTCTCGTACAGTTGGAGGATCTGATTTATCGCATCAACATCACCAATGTCCAGACTCTCCATGATGGTGTGTCCTTGACTCGGTTGATTGCTAAGAGAGATGTCTTGTCGATGCGTGTCAAGGCACTGCAAGAGGTGGTTAGACACGTAGCTGCCAATGATACTCGCTTTGGTAGGAACGAACTGAAATATGTTCGAACCATCGACGTAAACGCTCTTCGCAAGGAGGCGGACACCTACGCCAAGCAGTATCGAGAGCTCGACTTGAAGATTCAGAGTTTGAACTGGACGGTCGATTTGGTGGAGTGATATCCTTAACCCGATAAAGGGTTATGGATATTTTTTCCCATCAATATTAGAGAAGGATTTTCGGAGAAAAGATAGAGGCAGCAAGAAAGCTGACATAGACAATAAGGTCTGTGTGAGTATTATTAAAAATTCATGTGTTTCATGCAGAGAAACGAGTTCGTTCACAGGGCATCTTCAACGCATCGGGCACAAGCGTATTGGGCATCGGTATATGACAGAAGTTAGTAAACCGGCATTTAGCATTACCATTTTGTTGGCTATCTTTTCTCCTTTTCTTTTTTAGACATTTCTAGTAAATGGTCGTTAGGACTATTCTTGTGAACAGTTATTGTAGATTATGGACAATCGTGTAAAATTCTATTGTTGGCTGATAGCTCGGCTGGAACAGCGGCATCTTACATTCGAGGAGATTGCGAACGAGTGGCGGGATGCCAATGCCAATCCTTTTGGCGAGGAATTGCAGCTGCGTACCTTTCATCGTTATCGTGCAGCGATATTGTCGCAGTTTGGAATCAATGTGGAGTGTGACAAGAGCGATGGCTATCGGTATTACATAAAGCGTGACCCGGTGGAGGACGATGAGGTGACGGAGTGGTTGCTTAGTAGCATGCGTCTTTCATCGTTGGGCGATATGCTGAAGTATCACAACAAGGTAATGCTCGACACGCCTCCCTATAATACGGAGTATCTAGATGATATTCTTGCGGCAATAGATAAGCAATATTTGCTGAAATTCAAATACGTCAGTGCGTTTGGGGCGGAAAGCGACATGGTGATTCAGCCTGCTTTCGTGAGATATTTCAAGCAGCGGTGGTACGTGATTGGAGTGAATGAAAAGCAACTCGTTCGCTGTCTTCCTTTCGATCGCATCAGTTTCTTGAAGGTGATTTGCGAGAAGCATCCTTTGTCGAAGGAGATGAAGAAATTCTTGACTCCTAAGCGGTATTATGAGGATTGCTATGGCATCTATCGTATGGAGGACGTTCCTGTGGAGAACATCCGCATCCGTGCTTTCTATCCCGAATACAATCTCATCGAGGAAGTGCCGCTGCATGAGAGTCAACAGAAAGTGAAAGAGTCGAAGGACGGGATGTATCGGGAATATACTTTGACCGTTCGCCCCAGCCGTGATTTCTTGCAGGAATTGTTGTGGCATGGCAGGAATATCATCGTGCTGAAGCCTGAGAGCCTGAGACAGCAAATGATTGGAATTCTCAAAGATATGACAAGGAGCTATGAGGATGGAGAGTGTAGGAATGGGGAGGAATAACCGGCGTTCAGCAAATACATATATGATTTTTATCTTTTATAATGGATAAAATATGCGTAAAATTTGTTTTTATCTTCTATAAAAGATAAAAATCGGCGTTTTATTATCATTTTATGATAATCATAAAGTGATAATGGTGTAATTGATGAGAGTGAACTGGAAAAAGAAAAAGGGCTGCAAGTTTCTTCATCCGAAGAATGCTTGCAGCCCTTTATACCTTATTATATATAGTACCCACCCAAAAGCGAGGTACTAAACTGATGTCTATTACAACTGAGCCAACTCGACAATCTTATCGACTGCTGCGCTCAAGCCGTCCTTGTTCTTACCACCAGCCTGTGCGTAGTGAGGCTGACCGCCACCGCCACCTTGTATCAACTTGGCAGCCTCGCGAATCATCTTGCCTGCGTTCAAGCCGTGATCCTTCACCATGTCGTCGCTGAACATCACGCTGAGCATTGGCTTGTCGTTATGGATGGAACCGATAACGCAAATCATGTTCTCTGGCAATGCCTCACGAACCTTGAACACCAAGTCCTTGGCAGATGCTGGGTCCATTGGCAATACGGCTGTTACTACCTTAGTGCCATTGACATTCTTGGCATTGGCAACCAACTTCTCCTTGGTACGCTCCACAGCTTGAGCTTGGAACTTTTCTACGTCCTTCTTCAAGGCATCGTGCTCGTCAATGTACTTCTTGATGACACTTTCGAGATCCTTGGCATTGTTGAACAAGCCCTTCAAGGCAACGATGGTATCCTGCAAGTTGTAGATGGCTTCCTCGCAAGCCTTGCCTGTCAAAGCCTCGATACGACGAATGCCTGCTGCAACACTGCTCTCGGAGATAATCTTGAAGAAACCAATCTTACCGGTGCTCTTAGCGTGGATACCACCACAGAACTCGGCAGATGGACCGAAGCGAACCACACGTACCTTGTCGCCATACTTCTCACCGAAGAGGGCGATGGCACCGAGCTCCTTAGCTTCCTCGATAGGAGTATCACGATGCTCGTCGAGAGGATAGTCGGCACGAATCATCTCGTTGACCATGCGCTCTACCTTGCGAAGTTCTTCGTCAGTTACCTTCTGGAAATGAGAGAAGTCGAAGCGGAGAGTGTCCTTGTCTACGTAAGAACCCTTCTGCTCCACGTGGTCGCCGAGTACCTGCTTCAAGGCATAGTCGAGGAGGTGAGTGGCTGTATGGTTGGCAGCGCTACCCTCACGGCTCTCGATGTCTACGCAAGCCATGAAGTCGGCTGTTACGTCCTTAGGCAACACCTTCACGATGTGGATGCTCTGGTTGTTCTCACGCTTGGTGTCGATGACCTGGATGGTCTCGCTCTCGCTCACGAGTACACCCTTGTCGCCTACCTGGCCACCCATCTCGCCATAGAAAGGAGTGTTGTCGAGTACCAACTCATAGAAGCTGTTCTTCTTCTGGGTTACCTTGCGGTAGCGCAAGATGTGGCACTCATATTCTGTATAGTC
>DJSH01000040.1:55713-71099 GCA_002440225.1 Candidatus Segatella violae | reverse complement strand
GCGTTGCGGGCACGAGCCTTCTGCTTCTCCATCTCCTCGTTGAAGCCTTTCTCATCTACGGTGTAACCGTTCTCGCGGCAAATCAATTCTGTCAAGTCGAGAGGGAAACCGTAGGTATCGAAGAGGCGGAATGCGCAAACGCCATCCAACTCTGTCTTCTCATGAGCCTTCAACTCGTCCATGTCGCCGTTGAGGAGGTTGATACCCTTCTCCAAGGTACGGAGGAATGAATCCTCTTCCTCTTTCATCACACGGGTGATGAGTTCCTGCTGAGCTGGCAACTCTGGGAAAGCTGCACCCATCTGCTCTACCAAGGTATTGACGAGCTTGTACATGAATGCCTGCTTCTGACCGAGGAAGGTGTAAGCGTAACGTACGGCACGGCGCAAGATACGACGGATCACATAACCGGCCTTGGCATTGCTTGGCAACTGACCATCGGCGATGGAGAATGCTACGGCACGAAGGTGGTCGGCGCAAACACGCATGGCGATGTCGATCTTCTCCTGCTCATCCTTGCCCTCGCCATTGGCACCCGTAGGTGTAGTAAAGCCATACTTCTTGCCAGAGAGCAATTCGATTTCCTTGATGATAGGCTGGAAGATGTCGGTATCATAATTAGAGTGCTTGTCCTGCAACATGCGAACCAAGCGCTCGAAGCCCATACCTGTATCAATCACGTGCATTGGGAGTGGTTCGAGAGAACCATCAGCCTTGCGATTATACTGCATGAACACGATGTTCCAGATTTCGATGACCTGTGGGTTGTCCTTGTTGACCAACTCACGACCAGGCACCTGTGCCTTCTCCTCAGGAGTACGAGAATCCACGTGGATCTCAGAGCAAGGACCGCAAGGACCTGTATCGCCCATCTCCCAGAAGTTGTCGTGCTTGTTACCATTGATGATGTGGTCGGCAGGCACGTGCTTAGCCCAATAGCCAGCAGCCTCGTTATCGCGCTCCAAGCCTTCCTCCTTGCTACCCTCGAATACGGTAACGTAGAGATCGTCTGGGTTGAGCTTCAACACCTCTGTCAAGTACTCCCAGGCGTAGTCGATGGCACCTTCCTTGAAGTAGTCACCGAAACTCCAGTTGCCGAGCATCTCGAACATGGTGTGGTGGTAAGTGTCGTGACCCACCTCTTCGAGGTCGTTGTGCTTACCGCTTACACGGAGACATTTCTGCGTATCAACACGACGTACATCCTTGCCTGGGCTTTTTGTGCCGAGGATGATGTCTTTCCACTGGTTCATACCAGCATTTGTAAACATCAGCGTAGGGTCATCCTTGATAACCATAGGAGCTGATGGAACAATCTTGTGGCCTTTTCCCTCGAAGAATTTCTTGAAGGATTCGCGCACTTCATTAGCTGTCATCATATCTTTTTTATGTTTGTCTTTTAATTTCGAATTTTCTTGTTTTGAGGAAGTTGAGTTCCTTTGTTTCGACTTAATTTTGCCCTTTAGGGCATTTTCTTCCGAAAATCTTTGCAAAGATAAGAAGAATTGTTTAATTTTGCAACTAAATTAATTATTTTTGAAATTAAAGTGCTGAAATATGGCTACAAATACAGATAAAAGTATGAAAATGTACTATTCCATCAAGGAAGTGGCTGATGAAATAGGAGTGAATGAGTCGACTCTGCGATATTGGGAAAAGGAGTTTCCTTTTCTCAAGCCTAAAATAACTGGCAATAAGGTGCGTCAGTATACACCGAAAGACATAGAGCAGGTGAAGCTCATCTATAACCTAATCAAAGTGAAGGGACTCAAGATAGCAGCGGCTCGTAAGTATTTGGCACAAAACAGAGCGGGTGCCGAGAAAACGTCTGACGTCCTCGACACCCTCATGTCTGTTCGTGACCAACTGAAGGATTTGAAAAAACAAATCGATTCGTTGGTTTAGTTCTACCAGCAATCTTCGCCAAAGACATTCAAAATTGTGACTTTGGCTGCTTCTTTCTTGGTGAGTTGATGGCTCCATGGGGCTCTGCCCTTGGTGGAGGCACCTGTGCCATGATTGTTATATTCTGCATAGCGCGCAGTCTCTTCGTTTTTCTTGTTGCGCCAGTTGTCCCACCCTAAAGGAACGATGTGGCTGCCCATCTCGCAATTCATGAAGGCGGTGGCAGCGAAGGGACGCCATGGCCTACCGAGATATACTTTGTCAACACCTTCGTCTGCAGTGAGTTTGCACTTGTTGAACACGTAACCATACTCCTGACCTGCTGGCGTGGAGGCTGCTGTGATGTAGCTATTGGCTTTGCTATGAATCTCGCAATTCTCAAACCAGGCTCTCGATGGTCCGAAGATGAAGTCGGTTGTTCCCTCTATGTAACAATCATAGAATGCGATACGCGCTCCTGCCACTCCGGTGTAAACGGTATCTTGGTTGCCCAAGAGCCGGCAATTTTGTACCAAAATATGGTCGCCCTCGGTATGTAGTGCGACTGCCTGACCTTGTTTGGCTGCGTTGTTCTCTATGGTGATGTCCTGCAGGGTGATGTAGCTGCCTTGTATCTTTAGAGTATAGGTGCGGAATGTGCCCATCGGTTTGCCTTTTACGGCGGCTTCGGAATCTAATCCGCCCACTGGCATCAGAATGTTGGCATGGTCATCGTAGGTGATGATGGTGTGGTCGCGGTCTTCTCCCATGATAGTGATGTTGGTGAGCCAGGAAGGGATGATGAGCTTTTCTTTATAGACTCCCTTTTTGACATAGATTACCTTTTGGTAGTCCATGAAGGCACGGCACACCTCGATGGCTTCATCTATGGTGCGAAAATCACCAGTCCCATCACGTGATACTACGAGGGTGTCTGGATTGTCATACTTGTTGGCAGCGAGCATTGGCAACGCTGTCAAGAATAGAAATAATGCTAATAAAGTCTTTTTCATAAACATGTAGCTTTAGTTTTGAAAAGAGCGCATCATTATCTGATGCGCTCTTGTATAGTTTGTTTTTAAAGTATTCTTTGCACTTCTTGTAGGTCGTCGATTTTTTTGAGCTGGTCCATGATGACCTTTACATCGTCTCTGTCATGGATGCGGAGCTCAATGGTGCCATCAAATATTCCGTTGTCGCTACTGATGGTGAGCTTATGGATATTGATGCCCAATTGGTCGCTGATAACCTTGCTTACATCCAAGAGCATGCCTTTGCGGTCGATTCCCTTGATTTCGATGGTGGCATCGAAGAGCAGCTGCTTGTGCATGTCCCATTTGGCATCTACGATGCGGTTGCCGAAGCTAGATTTCAACTTGGCTGCAACCTGACAAGAACGCTTGTGTATCTCGATGCGATTCTTATTGTCGATGAAGCCCATGACATCATCGCCAGGAATGGCGTGGCAGCAATCGGGAAATATGAACTGGTTGATATTCTCTTCTGTGAGGATAAGTGGTTTCTTCTTGTTGAAATCCTTACCTACGACGAAAAGCTCCTGTGGTTTCACGATGCCTTGAACATCTTCCTTTTCCTTGTTCTTGTTGAGGAATGGAATGTAGTCGCGCCAGCTGGTGGATTGTTTTTGCTTCCTGGCTTTGCCTTGCAGTTCATCGAAATCCTTATCGCCCAAAATGATGCGGTGGTCTCCGAGTGATTGGAAGAAATTTTCTGGCTTTTGTATGTTGTGGAACTCGCATAGACGGTCTACCACAGAGTTGGTAATCTCTATGCTATTCTTCTTGAGCCATTCTGTGAGAATAGCTTCTCCCTTCTTCTGTATTTCTCGTGAGTCGCGTCTCAGAATAGCCTGAATCTTGCTCTTCGCTTTGGCTGTGCTAACGAAATTAACCCATTCTGGCTGCACATGCTGGCTCTTGGAGGTGAGAATCTCCACCTGATCGCCGCTCTGTAACTTGTGGCTCAAAGGCACCAACTTGTGGTTCACCTTAGCACCGATGCAGTGGCTGCCAAGGAATGTATGTATTTGGAAGGCAAAATCGAGAGCTGTACAGCCTGAAGGCATCGTCTTGATTTCTCCCTTAGGAGTAAATACAAAGATTTCTGAGGCATAAAGATTTAGCTTGATGGCATCGAGGAAATCCATGGCATCCGGCTGTGGGTCGTCGAGAATCTCCTTGATGGTACTCAGCCAGTCGTTCAGTTCATTCTCGTCTTCTGTGTATTCTCCACCATTGTTGCCCTCTTTGTATTTCCAGTGGGCAGCAAATCCTTTCTCTGCCACCTCGTCCATGCGGTCTGAACGGATTTGTACCTCTATCCAGCGTCCCTGCTTGCTCATCAGTGTGACGTGCAAGGCTTGATAGCCGTTAGCCTTTGGGTGGTTGAGCCAATCGCGAAGGCGGTCTGGATGACTCTTGTAAATCTTGCTGATGGCCACATAGATGTTGAAGCATTCATTCACCTCGTTGGCTCTCACTTTCGGTGTGAAGATGATGCGGACAGCAAGAATGTCATAGATTTCGTCGAAACTTACGTGCTTGTTTTGCATCTTGTTCCAGATGCTGTAAGGGCTCTTGACACGTGCCTTGATTTTATATTCCACACCTAGTTTGTCGAGTTCTTGGCGGATGGGGGCTGTGAACTGCTCGAAGAGTGTATCACGCTGTGCCTCAGTGTCGGCTAGTTTATGCTCAATGTTAGCGTACTCTTGTGGGTGGTCATAGCGGAAACTTAGGTCTTCTAGCTCTGTCTTGATTTTGTTCAGTCCCAGTCGGTTTGCCAAAGGGGCGTAGATATAAAGGGTTTCGCCTGCAATCTTGTATTGCTTGTTGGCAGGTTGAGAGGCTAGGGTGCGCATGTTGTGCAAGCGATCGCATATCTTGATGAGAATCACGCGAATGTCGTCACTCATTGTAAGCAGCAACTTCTTGAAGTTTTCTGCCTGTGCCGATGCTTTGTCACCGAATATTCCACCACTGATTTTTGTCAGTCCGTCCACAATTTGGGCTATTTTGGCACCGAAGATATTCTCGATGTCTTCTACCGTGTAGTCGGTGTCTTCCACCACGTCGTGGAGTAGGGCTGCACAAATGCTCGTCGAGCCAAGTCCCATCTCCTCGCAGGCAATCTGTGCTACGGCGATTGGGTGCATGATATAGGGTTCGCCAGAGAGACGGCGCACTCCTTTGTGCGCTTGTCTGGCGAAATTGAATGCCTTGGTCACAATGTCCACCTTCTTGCGGTGGCGTGAACTCAAGTAGGTGTCAAGCAGATGCTGGAAAGCATCGCCTATCAGCTTGTTGTCTGCTTGTTCTCTTTCTAGGTCTTTCAAGTTCTGGTCGTCCATAGTCGTACCCTCCTATATTTTACTTTTTTATTTCACCTTGAGTTTCTTTCCAGCACGGATGCTGTTGCCAGATATGCCGTTGAGTTTGCGGAGCTTTTTCACGGTTGTACCGTTGCGTGCAGCTATCTCCGACAGGGTGTCGCCACTCTTGATGGTCACACTCTTGTTGCGCTTTTCTGAGCCTTTCTTGCCTTTCTTTCCCTTCTTGCTGCTTCGGCTACTGCTGCTGTTTCGGTTGCTGCGAGAAGACGAACTGCTGTGGCGGCTATAGCTACTGCGAGAACGGCCCACGGATGGAACGTCGTCGTTTACGTCGACAAGAGTGCGCTTGAGTAGTAATTCGTCGGCTTTGTAGGCACAAATACTGTCCTCTTGGTCGATGAATGAGCCGATGAGAGTACTAGGCAATCGCAGCGTCATGGGATGGTTGAGACCATTGATGATGTCGTGACGGTACTGTGGGTTGAGGTTGCGCAAGTGCTCTATGTCGATGTTCAGCTTCTGGGCAATTTGCTCGAAATGTATGTCTTTGTCTACTACCACGGTGTCTGTCTTTGTTGGCAGCTCGGTTACCATCGGACAGATGTTGTGGTCGCAATAGTAATTCATGATGTAGTTGGCGGCGATGAAGGCTGGCACATATCCACGGGTCTCCTTTGGTAGGTATGGATAGATGTTCCAGTAGTCGGCGTTGCCCTTGGCGCGGTGGATGGCCTTGTTGACGTTGGTTGGACCACAGTTGTAAGCGGCTATCACGAGACTCCAGTCGTCGAATATCTTGTAGAGGTCGCTCAGATAGTGGGCTGCAGCATAAGAGGCCTTGACTGGGTCACGGCGCTCATCAATGAGGGTGTTTACCTCCAGACCATATCGTTTGCCGGTGGGCAACATAAACTGCCATAAGCCTGTGGCACCTACCCTCGACACCGCTTTTGGGTTGAGTGCAGACTCTATCACTGGTAGATATTTCAATTCCAATGGCAAGTTGTATGCCTCCAATGCTTCTTCGAAGATTGGCATATAGAAATTGCTGGCTCCCAGCATGAAGCTTACAGAGCGACGCAGTTTGCCACTGTAACGATCGATGAACTTCTGAACCACATCATTGTATGGCATCTCGATGATGGTGGGAAGTCGTTTCAGACGATCTATGTATACTTCACGCTCAAACACAGGATTTACGTCCTTGTAGTTGCATGATGTATCGGGCATCAAGTAGGTCTGTGCATTATATAGGTGCAACAGGCTGTCGAGGTTGTCCTCCAGTCCCTCTGGTACCTCGATTTCCTCTGCCTTTCCGTCCTTGTCTGTTACAGTTATCACGTCGTCATCGTCTTCCGTGCTATCTGTTTGAGCTTGCATCCCCTGCAAACCTAGCAGCAACGCTGCTGCCATAATCAATATCTTCTTCATTTTATAGTCGTTTCTTTCTTTGTGTCTTTTTTAAAGTTTGTAATGAATGTATATATATTAATAAGGTGTAGCAGTTGGATACAACTCCTACCCTGTAATTATCATTTAGAAGGTGAGCGAGCAACTTACCCCTAATGCTCCCGAACGCAAAGGGTTAGGAGAAAGATTTCCGTTGCCCATCACTGCGGGCTCTACACGCAAGGTGAGATCATCTGAGATGTCGAATTCTGACAGGGATGCGTCTACATAGGCATCTATTACCGAGAAGGCATATACACCTATCATTACAAACATACCCATGTCTCTCCAGCGGCGGTATTTGTCTTTACGCTTGCGGAAGATTTCCTTGTAGCGGTCGATGTTGCTTGCGTCTATAGTAGCTCCCAGATGCAAAAACTGGTTGTAGCTCTGCGTGTTGGGATCATCGTCCATGATGTCCATGTAGGCTTGTGAATAGTCGTGATACATCTGGTTGTTCCAGGTGATGGCATAAGCACAGCCCACGAAGCCTCCGTATATGATAGGTAGCTTCCAGTATTTGCGATTGTATATCTGTCCTGCACCAGGCAACACCAGTGCCAACCACATCGCCCTTTTTGTGTCAGGACGCCAAGTGGCCCAGTCGCGTTTCTTTCTGGTGGGTTGCAGTTGCTTGTTCAGTTTGGCAAGATTGGCGCTGTCGTTGGGTTGCAGGGCGTGGTCGATGGATGAGTTCACCGAGTCGGCTGATGCTATGGCAGGCACATTCATGTCTTGCTGCTTCTCTTTGCTCTTCTGTGCAGAAGCGGTGACGGAACAGGCAATCAACAATGCCGTGATGCAGATATGTGATAATATGGATTTCACTTCTTTTGTTTACTTGTTTTCTTCCCTTATTCTTGTTTCAATTGGTCGAAGATACTCATGATGTGCTCCAGCTCTTCTTCGTTGGCAAATGGAATGCTTATTTTACCCTTTCCCTTTGCTGAACAGGAGAGTTGCACTTTGGTGTTGAGAAAGCTGGAGAGGCGGTTCTTCAACAGAGTGAACTCCTCTGGCAATTGAGCCTTGGCAGCGATGGTCTTCTTGCCACTCTCGATGTCTTCTCCGTTTTTAAGTCGTTGCACTAGTTCTTCTACCTTACGAACGGAGTATCCGTTTTTTTGAATTTCCTTGAACAGTTTGATTTGTAGTGAAGGACTATCCAAGGCGAGCAGGGCACGGCAGTGCCCCATGTCGATATCTTTTTTCTGGAGTGCCATCTGCACTTGAGCAGGTAGCTTGAGCAGTCGCAGGTAATTGGCGATGGCGGCACGGCTTTTGCCCACGCGTTCTGAGATTTTCTCTTGTGTCATTCCCTCGTTTTCGAGTAGATGCTCGTATGCAAGGGCTATCTCTATGGCGTTGAGGTCTTGGCGCTGAATATTTTCCACCAAAGCCATCTCCATTACATTTTCGTCGCTGATGGTGCGGATATAAGCAGGAATGGCTGTAAGGCCTGCAAGCTGTGAGGCGCGCCAACGGCGTTCACCAGCGATGATTTGGAATCGATTCTCCGCTACTTGTCTCAGGGTGATAGGTTGGATGATGCCTATTGCCTTGATGCTGTCTGCCAACTCGCGTAAAGCTTCGTCGTCGAATTCGCGGCGTGGCTGGTTTGGGTTGGCCTCTATCTGGTCGAGAGGTATCTCATTGATGGTGCTGCTACCTTGTGTACGCACTCCCTCGGTTGATATGAGGGCGTCTAGTCCTCGCCCCAGGGCGTTGCTTTTAGTTCCGTTGTTATATTTCTTGTGTACTGCCATTATTTTCTTTGAACTTTGAACTTTAAACATTTAAACTTTATGATGCTAATGTTCAAGCATAATTACTTATTAATTTGTTATAATGATTAACTGTTCTTGTTTATGATTTCCTTGGCGAGTGCCAAGTGGTTTTTGGCACCGTTGCTCTCTGCGTCGTAGAGAATGACTGGAAGACCGTGGCTCGGACTCTCACTCAACTTTACGTTTCGTTGAATCACAGTCTTGAACACCAGTTCCTGGAAATGGCGCTTCACTTCGTCGTATATTTGGTTGGCGAGACGAAGGCGACTGTCATACATCGTGAGCAAGAAACCTTCGATTTCGAGCTTTGGGTTAAGCTTGCTCTTGATGATTTTGATGGTGTTGAGCAACTTGCTGATGCCTTCTAGGGCGAAATACTCACATTGTACAGGGATGATTACCGAGTCGGCTGCGGTGAGAGAGTTTACGGTGATGAGACCCAAGGAAGGAGAACAATCTATCAATATGTAGTCATATTCTTCTCGGATGGGTTCCAGTAAAGTCTTAATCACCTTTTCGCGGTTTTTCAGATTGAGCATTTCGATTTCTGCACCTACCAAGTCTATGTGGCTAGGGATAATGTCGAGCCCATCGATGTCGGTGGTGTAAATGGCATCGCATACATCGGCGTGGTCGATGATGCACTCATACAGAGAACAGTCTACCTCGCTGATGTCTACTCCCAGTCCGCTGGATGCGTTCGCCTGTGGATCTGCGTCCACGACGAGCACAGTCTTCTCAAGAGTAGCCAGCGAAGCTGCCAAATTTATCGTGGTGGTAGTCTTTCCGACACCGCCCTTCTGATTTGCTAAAGCGATAATCTTTCCCATTTCCTAAGTTAAAATTTTCTGCAAAGATACAAAAATATTGTGAGAATGACGTTACTTTAAAGGTTTTTTCGTACTTTTGCACCAAAAAGAAAGATATTTTTATGGAAAATAAGAGACCTTTAGTATTAATTTCGAATGATGATGGCTATCATGCCAATGGCATCAAGACCCTCGTAGGCTTTCTCAAAGACTGGTGCGACATCTTGGTTTGTGCTCCGGAAAGTGCTCGCTCGGGATTTTCTTGCGCCTTTTCTGCTGTTACTCCTTTGCGCCTCAAACGTCGCCACAACATGGGTGATGATGTGGAGGTGTGGTCGTGCAGTGGCACGCCTGTGGATTGTGTGAAGATTGCTCTCTCGGAGCTTCTTGATGGTCGTACTCCAGATCTTATCTTGGGTGGCATCAATCATGGCGACAACTCTAGTGTCAATAATCATTATTCTGGTACAATGGGTGTTGCCAAAGAGGGATGTATGAAGCGAATTCCTTCGATAGCGTTCAGTAGTTGCAATTATGACGAGAATGCCGACTTGGCGCCTCTTCGAGATGGCGTGATCAAGGTGATTAAGAAGGTACTTGAGAATGGGCTGCCAGAATATACTTGCCTTAACGTTAATTTCCCTGCTTTGCCACCTTTTCACGGTTTCAAAGTTTGTAGAATGACTCATGGGTCGTGGGTTAACGAAGTGGATCGTAGAACCCATCCACATGGTTATGACTATTTTTGGATGGTGGGCAGCTATCGGAACGATGAGCCTGATGCCAAAGACACAGACCAATGGGCTGTTCATCATGGATACGTTGCCATCACGCCTACCAAAATAGACGTGACTGACTACGATTGGATAAAAAATAATGATTGGGGCTTGGAAAACTCCTAACTAGAAATTCCTAATACAGAATTATGAGATATTATTTGATAGTAGGCGAGGCTAGTGGCGATTTGCATGCTAGCCGACTGATGCGCTCGTTGAAAAAAGTGGACGAGTTCGCTGAGTTTAGGTTCTTCGGCGGTGATTTGATGGCTGCTGAGGGAGGAACTCGTGTAAAGCATTTTAAGGAGCTTGCCTATATGGGATTCGTGCCCGTGCTTCTGCACCTTGGTACTATCTTCAAAAACATGAAAATGTGCAAGGAAGATATTTTGAAGTGGAAGCCTGATGTCGTGATATTGGTAGACTATCCTGGCTTTAACTTGAATATCGCCAAGTTTTTGAAACAGAGGACGAATATACCTGCCTATTATTATATTTCTCCTAAGATATGGGCTTGGAAGGAGTGGCGTATCCGTAGTATCAAACGCGATATTGCCCAGCTTTTCTCCATCTTGCCCTTTGAAGTCGCTTTCTTTGAGCAGAAGCATCATTATCCTATCCATTATGTAGGTAATCCAACGGCTCAAGAGGTAAGTGAATTTAGGGCAGGGTACAAGCAGACGTTTGCTGAGTTTTGTGAGGAAAACAATCTTGACATACATCGCCCAATTATTGCTCTCTTGGCTGGTAGTAGATTGCAAGAAATCAAAGACAATTTGCCTGCCATGATAGAGGTGGCGGAACGTTATGAGGATTACCAGATGGTGTTGGCTGGAGCTCCAAGCATAGAGGATGCTTATTATGCAAAGTTTATCAAGAATACCCCTGTGCACTTGGTGCGCAATAAGACCTATCCTCTCCTGGCACATAGCACGGTGGCTCTTGTTACTTGTGGAACGGCTACCTTGGAAACAGCTCTTTTTGATGTCCCGCAGGTGGTATGTTATGAGACACCTGTTCCTCGTCTCATTCGGTTCGCCTTCAATCATATCATTAAGGTGAAATACATCTCGTTGGTCAATCTCATTGCCAATAAGGAGGTCGTGCCAGAGATGCTTGCCGATCGTTTTGTCGTCGATAAGATTGCAGATGAACTCTATCGCATTTTGCCAGGTCAACCAGAACGGGATAAGATGATGGCTTCTTATAAGGAGGTTCGTGAACGCTTGGGCGACAAGGTGGCTCCAGATGAGGCGGCTCGCATCATGTTCGACTTGCTGGTGAAGCGTCGAGAGGAATTGCTGCGTTTGGCCCAGGAGCGTGCGGCTGCAGAAGCTAAAGCTGCCGCTGAGGCTGCTGAGCGTGCTCGCCAGAAGGCTTTGGCTGAGGCTGAGGCTGCTCGCAAAAAGGCTGAGGCTGAAGCTGAGTTGGCACGAAAACAAGCTGACGAACGCATTCGACAAGCCCAGCAGCGTGCTGCCCAGGCTCAACAGGAAGAATGGGAGGTCCAGCGAAGTGAGAGGTATGAGGAAGAACAGGAACGTGGAGAGAACTTTTAAGCTTTTAGGCCTTCAGCCCATTTCCTATCTTCTTGCAAAGCTTTATATAACCCCGAAAGGAAAAGAAAAAACTCCCGCTAGGCATATTGCAGTGCTTAGCGGGAGTTTCTGTTTTAAATAGTTCTTTGTCGCCTTATTTGTTTTATGCTGCAAAGAGCTGTATGGTATAAAAGTAAATAACGGCAGCCGGTATGGCCATGAGTGAGGAGTCGAATCGGTCGAGCATACCTCCATGCCCCGGCAGAATGTTGCCGCTGTCTTTTACACCCAGTGTGCGTTTGAAGAGGCTTTCTACCAAGTCGCCCCAAGTACCAAAGAACACAACCACAAGTCCAAGTCCTTCCCAGCCGAGAATGCTGAGTCGGTGGGCTTCACCGTCGTTGGCTATGTAACCGATGATGCCAGCCACGATAAGCACGAGTATGCCACCGCCAATGCTTCCTTCCCAGCTCTTTCCTGGACTCACTCGTGGAAATAGCTTGTGCTTGCCAAATAACGAGCCACTGCAGTAGGCACCGGTGTCGTTGGTCCAGAGGAAGATGAAGATGCTCAATGGAAGCAGCATGTCGTAATGTATCTGTCCATCGAAAGCTGATGTCTCAAACGAGAGTACGTTGATCATGGAGAAAGGCAGGGCGATGTACATCTGAGAGAGCATGGTGTATGCCCAGTCGTTGATGGCATTCTTGTTGCCTGTATATAGCTCACTGATGAAGAGGTACACGATAGTGAGAAGGTAGGGTACAAAGACAATGAAATTGCCTACGAAACCTGTGCGAAAGCCTGCTACGGCAAGGAAAAAGTAGACACCTGCCACGGTGGCGATGAAACGGTTCACCGTTACGTCTTCCTTTTGATTCACGAGCCCGCAGTATTCCCAGATGCTCAGTCCTGTGATGAGGGCGAAGAGTATGACCATTGCCTTCGGGTTGAGAAAACAAGACACCATGCACACTACAAAGAGTGCGCCTGTGATAGCTCTTATCACTAGATTCTTTTGCTTGTCTGTCATGATCCTTATTTTTTATCGTCGTTTTTGTTGTCGTCGTCTTCGTCGTCCTTCTTGCTGTCGCTGTCCCCAGAAGCCTTGGCCTCATGCTCTTTGATGGCTGCTTGAACTGCGGGGATTTCCTTCACCTTGTCGTCGTCGACCGTAGTGGAAGGGTCTTCCACCTTAGGCTGTTCGTCTTCCATGATTTCTTGTGAACGACTCAGCCATGGACGTTTACCGAAAATTTTCTCCACATCTTCTGCCATGATGACCTCTTTTTGGATGAGCAACTCTGCGAGGGCGTTATGTCCTTCCTTGTGCTCCATCAGGATGTTCTTGGCACGAGTATATTGTTCGTTCACAATCTGGAGAACCTCTTGGTCGATTTCTCTTGCCGTGGTTTCTGAGTATGGACGCTGGAACGAGTACTCATTCTGGTTGTAATAGCAAATGTTTGGCAACGTCTTGCTCATACCCAGATAGGCCACCATTCCATAAGCGCTCTTAGTGGCACGTTCCAAGTCGTTCATGGCTCCTGAGGATATGTGCCCTGTGAAGAGCTCCTCGGCAGCACGTCCACCCATCAATGAGCACATCTCGTCGAGCATCTGCTCCTTGGTGGTAATCTGACGCTCCTCTGGCAAGTACCAAGCTGCACCTAGGGCTTGTCCACGAGGTACGATGGTAACCTTGATGAGTGGGTTGGCATACTGGCAGAACCAAGAGATGGTGGCGTGACCTGCCTCATGGAGGGCTATGCTTCTCTTCTCGTCGGCAGTCATTACCTTGGTTTTCTTCTCCAGTCCACCCACGATGCGGTCTACTGCATCAAGGAAGTCTTGTTTGCTTACGGCTTTCTTGTCGTGACGTGCAGCGATGAGGGCAGCCTCGTTGCAGACGTTGGCGATGTCGGCTCCAGAGAAGCCTGGGGTCTGGCGGGCGAGAAGGTCAACGTCCACGGTGTCGTCTATCTTGATAGGTTTGAGGTGAACCAAGAATATAGCCTTGCGTTCATTCAAGCCTGGTAGGTCTACATGTATTTCTCGGTCGAAACGTCCGGCACGCAGCAGGGCGCTGTCGAGCATGTCCACGCGGTTGGTGGCTGCAAGGATGATGACACCACTATTGGTTCCGAATCCGTCCATTTCAGTGAGGAGGGCATTCAGCGTGTTCTCTCGTTCGTCGTTACCACCCATGGCAGGATTCTTGCTGCGGGCGCGGCCCACAGCATCAATCTCGTCGATGAAGATGATGCAAGGTGCTTTCTCCTTAGCCTGGCGGAAAAGGTCGCGCACGCGTGATGCACCCACGCCTACGAACATCTCGACAAAGTCGGAACCGCTCATCGAGAAGAATGGAACGCCAGCCTCGCCAGCAACAGCCTTGGCCAAGAGGGTCTTACCTGTTCCCGGAGGACCTACCAAGAGCGCACCCTTAGGTATCTTGCCTCCTAGGTCTGTGTATTTCTGCGGATTCTTGAGGAACTCTACGATTTCCTCCACTTCCTGTTTGGCACCTTCCTGACCTGCGACATCCTTGAAGGTGACACCGATGGCATTGCCCTTCTCGTACATCTTAGCCTTGCTCTTTCCTACGCTGAAGATGCCTCCACCCATGCCCGTGCCAAGGCCTGAGCCCATTCTGCCAGACATCCACCAGATGAAGATGAAGAAGAAAAGCAGAGGAGCCAAGTTGACGAGCAGGTTGATGAAGTCATTGTCCTTCTGGTTGTCGTAACTGAAGGAATGAATCTTCTTCTCTTTCACCATCTCGTTGGCGTAGCGGTCAACCTCGTCAATGGAGCCAAACTGTACTTTTACGTAAGGATTGGGACCAACACTCTGTGCTGGCATCTTGTACACGTCACGAATGTACTTTGGGTTGATATATATCTTGAGGGTACTCTCCGTCTTGTTTGCCACCACACTCAGCACATATCCCTTGTCCACATACTGCTTGAACTCGGTGTAGGTGGCTTCTTTGGCAGCGCTGCCGCCAAGCGCATCTCCACCGCCTGTGAAGAATAGTACCATCAAGGCGATGAGTATGAATGTGTAGAGCCAGTTCATGTTAAATCGTGGCATCTTTGGACCGTTGCCGCCACGAGGGCTTAAATTGTTGCTTTGTTCCATTTTTTGTATACCTTTGTTTTAACCTAATAGAATACTAGTCGAGGTTGGGGATGTGGGTGAGCTTGGCATCTTCCCATAGGTGCTCCAGGTCATAGTATGCTCGCACTTCTGGTAAGAACACATGCACTAGGACATCTACAAAGTCCATGGCAACCCACTGGTCGTTGCCAAGTCCTGCTACATTGACAGGCTTCTCGCCCAATCGCTCACGGCACAAGTCGCCTATGCTTCCTGCGATGGCTTCCACCTGTGTGGGACTACCGCCCTGGCAGATGATGAAGTATTTGGCGATGCTTCCGTCGATGCCTGTGAGATCGGCGATGACGATGTCTTGTCCTTTCTTTTCTTGTATACCTTCCTTGATAGTCTCTACGAGTTTTTTCACTGTGTTCATTTATTCTTTTCTTGTTATATTTCTATTGATTAATATTGAATCTTGTTTGTTTATACTTTATCTTTTGCAAAGATACGCTAAATACATGGAAAAACCACTTAAAACACGAAAAAAATGCTTTTTTTAAAATAAAATGCGCTTTTTTTAGAAAAAAGTCTCGAAAAATTTTGGAGGTTCAAAAAAAACTCGTACCTTTGCAACCGCAATTGTGAAAACAACATTGTTTGCAAATATTGGGATATGGTGTAATGGT
>DJSH01000040.1:15271-55586 GCA_002440225.1 Candidatus Segatella violae | reverse complement strand
GTTCGAATCCGGGTATCCCAACCATACGCTTTGGCATCTCTCAGTGATGAGGGGTGCTTTTTTTGTATCAGCCAGTGTCTGATGTTAGATGTTGGCAAGATGGATAAAACAAAAAACGCATCCTTTGCAAAGTATGTAAAAGATGCGTTTTTTATTTTGTGTTATTTGTTCTCGGCATCAATAGCCTTGATTTTCTGTTTTACCATTTCCAAGTCGCTCTTCAACTTCTCGACCTTTCTATTCATTTCTTCTACCAGGCTGTTTCCCTTCTTGCTTGCGGCATTGAGGAATCCCAGGTTGTTCTCGTAGGTCGTAATCTCTGAGCGCAACTGGTCGTAGCGGCGTAGGAGTTTGCCTCGCTCGTTGTCCAAAGCGTTGGCTCCCTCTTTGGCTACGTTCTTCAAGTTGCTCTTGAAATTGTCCAGGTGCTTCTTGGCGTTGCTGATGTGCAGGTCTTTGTACAGGTTGTCGAGCACTTCGTGATACTCTTTGTACAATTTGTCTTTTTCCTTGAAAGGCACATGGCCAATAGCGTTGTATTGGTTGGTCAATTCCTGCATCTTCTTTTGGAGGTCTTCGCCCTTGCTGTCGAGCAGAGCCTTCAACTGAGTGATGATGTCGCGCTTCTTGTCGAGGTTCTCATGCTCTTCGTTACGGGTGCCAGCGTTTTGCTTGTTACGTGCGTCGAAGAATTTGTTGCAGGCAGCGAGGAAGCTTTTCCAGAGCTGGTCGCTCTGTTTGTGAGGAACGATGCCAATGGTCTTCCATTCCTTTTGGAGGGCGATGAGCTTGTCGCTGGTTTTCTTCCAGTCGGTGCTGTCGGCGAGCGCTTCAGCCTTTTCTACGAGCTTTTGTTTTTTCAGGAGATTCTCTGCATAGATATCCTTGAGAGCCTTGAAGAATTCTGCTTTTTTGCCGAAGAACTCATCGTTGGCAATGCGGAAACGCTCAAAGATCTTTACGTTCATCTTTTGTGGGGCAAAGCCGATTTTCTTCCATTCGCCTTGTATGTCGATGACTTCTTTGGTGGCTTTCTCCCAGTCTTGTGCAGTCTTTCGCTCTTCCTGGCAAATGGCTTCCACTTTTTCACAGAGCGCAGTCTTCTTTGCAAGATTTTCCTCTTCTTTGGCACGAATGTCTTCGAAGTGCTTTTGGTGGCGCTTGTTGATGACGGTGCTTGCCTCCTTGAAGCGAGCCCAAATTTGCTCTCTCAGTTCCTTTGCTACAGGACCAATCTCACGATACTGCTGGTGCAGGTCTTGTAACTTGTGGAATGCGGAGATGATGTCTGGCTCGTCGGCAAGTTTCTCGGCTGCCTCACAAAGGGCAGTCTTTGCCTCCAAGTTCTTCTTGAAATCATATTCGCGAGCTTCGTTGTTCAACTTCAGCATGTCGTAGAACTGTTCCACGTAGAGCTGGTAGTTTTTCCACACCTCGCTAGCCTTGTCGGCAGGGAGGGCTTTGATTTCTTTCCATTCCTGCTGCAAAGCCTTGAAATCTTGGTACGACTTGTTTGCCTCCTCTGGCGAGGTGGTCATAGCCTTTATCTTGTCGATAATCTCAAGTTTTTTCTTGAGATTTTCCTGCTTTTCTTCTTCTTGTTCCAGGAAGATCTTGGCTCTTCTTTCCTTGATGAGCTGCATTTCAGCCTTGAAAGCCTCTTCGGTATCATCAGGCAGAAGCACGTATTTCTCAGGGTCGCCACCGCCAGCGAGATACTCTTTCATCTGGGCGTCTCTCTCTGCGAGATGCATCTTGTAGAAAGTAGTCTTGAGATGGTCGAGTTCCTCCTTGTTGGGAATTTCTTCGCTGTGTGCGATTTCCTTTACTCTTTCGAGCACTTCCTGCTTGGTGGCATAAGCCTTCTTGGCAGGTTCTTCCTGGGTGCTCTGCTGCAACAGAGCGTTTTCTTGAGAGTCCATCATGTCACTTTATTTAGTTTATGATACGAGTTCTGGGTCGGTAGTCGTCTAAATGGCGATTCGACCACACAAAAATATGTTATTAATGAACTGCAAACTTAAAAAAAAAAATCGAATATCTGCGCAAGATATTCGATTTTTTAATTTTTTTTTCATTTATAGTTGTCTTTTTCTGCTTCTTGTTGGCATTCAGCCTGTTTTTAGAGCAAACGTTTGTAACGTAGAAAGCCCCATGACAAGGCTGATACGATGACCGAAATCACCAAGGCAATGGCAAATCCGTAAGGGTTGTTCTCCATGCCATTGAGGAGGTTCATTCCGAACAAAGAGGAGATCAGCGTAGGCAACATCATTACGATACTGATGGAGGTCAACGTACGCATCGTGGTATTCATGTTGTTGTTGATGATGCTTGAGTATGTGTCCATCGTCGATTCCAAGATGTCGGAGTAGATGCTCGTCGTCTCTCGTGCCTGGGTCATCTCGATGTTAACGTCCTCGATGAGGTCGGCATCCAGTTCATCCACCTGCAGCTTGAATTTCAGCTTGGAGAGCAGGTTCTCGTTGCCACGGATAGAGGTGATGAAGTAGGTGAGGGAGTCTTGCAGACGGCTCAATCCTATCAAGCTCTCGTTGTTCACGCCATGGTCGAGATTGCGCTTCGCTTTCTCGATGAGGGAGTTGATTTGCTTCAGACGCTTCAGATACCATACGGCGGATGATAGGAACAAGCGGAAAATCATGTCTACGTAATCGGTGAATCCCTCGTTGCGCTTCTGCTGATAACTTACGAAATCTATCATCATGTTGGTTTCGTAGTAGCATACGGTGATGGTCACGTCGCGTTTGTGGATGATACCCAGTGGCACGGTGGTGTATGGCGTGCGGCTGCGTATCTCCTTGACGTATGGGATACGCAGGATGATGAGCATCCAGCCATCGTCGTATTCATAGCGGGCACGCTCGTCGGTATCGCTGATATCCGATAGGAAATAATCAGGGATCTTAAACTCGTCTTCCAGCAGGCGCTGGTCTTCGTCGGTTGGACATGTTACTTGTATCCAACAATTAGGCTGCCACTCATTGAGTACAGTCAAGTTTTTATCGATATTCCAAAAAGTTTTCATTGTTTGCTAATCTCCACATAATAAGTGTTTGGGTATGGAGACTAGCCTATAGGTAATCTCCACGCCTTACAATTCATTGTTGTTCTCCGCGTGATAATCGTCCATTTTTGTTTGTGTTTAATTTAACTTGTGCAAGTATTCTAGCAGCGTGGCATCATGCTGATAGAGTCATTTTTGCCATATCTGCTACATTGCCTGCAAATCCGAGTGCAAAGGTACTGATTTCTTTTGAAACAAGAAACAAAAAAACCGAGAAATTTCTTCCTCGGCTTTATTTTTTAGTATTTTTGTAATATGTGCATTCTTGTTTTGGCACTTGTGTGTGCTTACTTGGCAGGAATCTCTTCCAAGAGCTGCTTCATGAGGTTCCAGAATGGTGCTACGCAACTAATCTGACAACGCTCGTTGGCGGTATGTGGACTCAACAAGGTTGGGCCGAATGATACCACGTCGAGGTCTGGATATTTGCTTAGGATGATAGAGCACTCCAAGCCGGCGTGTACAGCCTGTACCTTGCCCTCTACGCCGTTTTGCTCCTTGTAAATCTTGATGACGTGCTCCAAGATGTCGCTCTTAGGGTTGGGGTTCCAGCCGCCGTACTCACCGCTGCGCTCCACCTTCATGCCTGCCATAGAGAATGTACTTTCCAGCATGGTGGCGATGTAGTCTTTGTAAGAGTCGCTGCTAGAACGAGCCAGAATCTTGATGGCGGCCTTGCCGCCGCCAATCTCTACGATGGCGAGGTTGGATGAGGTCTCCACGATACCTGGCATGGATGGAGCCATGCGCAATACGCCGTCGTGGCAAGCGTAGATGACATCCACCAGGTTGTCTTGGATTTCCTGAGGAACCTCTGTCTTTGGTGTCTCAACGTTCTCGGTGAAGAGCTCTACGTGCTCTGGTACCTCGATGCCGTCGAAGTCTTCGATGATTTGCTCCTTCCAGTCGGCTACCAAGTCGTTCAATGCCTCTACGTTCTCCTTTGGCAAGTTCAATACCACTTCTGCCTGGAATGGGATGGCATTGCGCATGTTGCCGCCTTCCCAAGATGCCAAGCGAGCGTCGAGCTCTGAGATGGCCTCACGAACGAAGCGAACCATGCACTTGTTGGCGTTGGCTCTGCCCTCGTTGATTTCTACACCGGAATGACCGCCCTTCAAACCCTTCAAGGTCACTTTGACGGCTGCGTCTTCCTTGTCGGTCTCAGCCTCTTTGTAGTCGAGGGTGGCAGTAATGTCCACACCACCGGCGCTACCGATGACGAACTCGCCCCACACCTCGGTGTCGAGGTTCAAGAGGATGTCGCCGTTCAATTCGCCTGCTGGCAGTTCGTTGGCACCATACATGCCTGTCTCCTCGTCGCGGGTGATGAGACCCTCGATAGGGCCATGCTTCAAGTCTGTCGACTCCATTACTGCCATGATGGTAGCTACGCCCAGTCCGTCGTCGCTTCCGAGGGTGGTATGATTAGCGCGAACCCAGTCGCCATCGATGATGGTCTCGATAGGGTCGGTCTCGAAGTTATGCTTGCTATCTGGTGCCTTCTGAGGAACCATGTCCATGTGAGCCTGCATGATGACGCCCTTGCGGTTCTCCATGCCTGGAGTGGCTGGTTTGCGCATCACGATGTTGCCGGCAGGGTCTTGGAATGCCTCTACACCAGCTTCCTTAGCCCACTGGAGCAAGAAAGCCTGAATTTTCTCCAAATGTCCTGATGGACGTGGAACTTGTGTCAACTTGTCGAAGTTACGCCAGATTTCCTCTGGCTTGAGATTCTTAATGTCAGCCATAATATTTTTATTTTTTGATGTTAATTTGCGAATGTTTCTTGGTGAAAGCCAGTGCTATCCAGGCGTAGATGCCGAGGAGGATGACCAGCAAGGTCTGCACCGAGTGCACGATGAGCACGAAATAGAGTGCGTCGTTCGACTGGATGCCGTAGAGGATAAGCATCGTCTTCACGGCGAAATGCCAAGGTCCGGCTCCGTTGGGGGTAGGGACGATGACGGCGATGCTGCCCACGATGAAAGTTACCAATCCGCACATCAGACTCAGGTGCGAGGTCGACTCGAAGCACTGGAACGTGAGATAGTAGTGCAGAAAATAGCTCAGCCATATTCCTATGGTGAAGGCGATGAAGAGCGGAACGTTCTTGACCCCCTTGAGTGAGATGACTCCTTGCCAAAGTCCCCCCAATGTGGCTTTCACCTTATTATATATAGCCAGCTTGCGGAGCAGAAAATGCAAGAGGATGAGTACGGCGACACCACAGATGGCGGTTACGAGGTAGCCGGTGGCTGTAAATTGTCCCAGGATGCTGTCCATGCTCGTGCCTGTGGTGCGGAAAAAATTCAGAAACACCGGTATCTGCAGTAGAAATACGATTTCTGCGATGATGAGTACCAACAAGGAGTCGATGGCTCTTTCCGTAACTACGGTTCCGAGCGATTTCGGAAAAGAGATGCCATCCCATCTTCTCAGTACGCCGCAACGGGCAAACTCTCCGATTCTCGGAATCACAAGGCTGAGGGCGTACGAAAGGAAGATGGAGCTTACGCTCACGCTGTCACGAGGTTTCTCGCCGAGAGGCTCCAACGTCTGTTTCCATCTCCATCCTCTGAACACCTGAGCCAAGATGCCGAATGGGAACGACAGCAGCATCCAGGTCCAATTCATCTTGTGGAGCAACACATCCTCCACCTGCTTGAAGTCGAACCCACGATACATCCAATAGAGTATGGCACCGCCTAGGAAGAGCGAGAGCGCCACCTTAAATATATTGTTTGCTATCTTTTTCATTTCCTTCATAACTGCAAAGGTAATACTTTTATCGCCAATATCGCCCTAATCTGCATAATTTTAGCATAAATAAACGCTTTGTCGTCTTTTCTTTTCCCCTTTTTTACGTAAAAGATGAAAAAAAACGTCTTCTTAGCGTGGATTCTCGAAAAATAATCGTATTTTTGCACAATAAATAATTGATAAAGTATGAAAGCTGTAAAGCCTAAGAAAAATCTCGGTCAGCATTTTTTGACTGACCTCAACATAGCCAAGCGCATCGCCGACACGGTGGATGCCTGCCCTGATATCCCTGTCCTGGAGATTGGACCGGGTATGGGTGTGCTTACCCAATACCTCGTGGAGAAGCCTCGCCCCGTGAAGGCGGTGGAAATCGACTCGGAGTCGGTGGCCTACCTGCACGAGAACTTCCCGAAGCTCAAGGACAATATCATCGGCGAGGATTTCCTTCGTATGGACCTCAACCAGATATTCGACGGTCAGCAGTTTGTCTTGACGGGCAACTATCCCTACGACATCTCGTCGCAGATATTCTTCAAGATGCTCGATTATAAGGATCTCATTCCTTGTTGCACCGGTATGATTCAGCGAGAGGTGGCGCTCCGCATGGCCTCCGAGCCTGGCAACAAGGCGTATGGCATCCTCAGCGTACTCATCCAGGCCTGGTATGATGTGGAGTATCTCTTCACGGTAGACGAGGGGGTGTTCAATCCACCTCCAAAGGTGAAGAGTGCCGTCATTCGTATGACTCGCAACAAGGTGGCCGACCTGGGGTGCGATGAGCGATTGTTCAAGCGTCTGGTAAAGACTGTGTTCAACCAGCGTCGCAAGATGCTCCGTGTCAGTTTGAAGCAGATGTTCCCGGGAGTTAAGCCTCGTGAGGACTTTTACACCACCGACATCATGACCAAGCGACCAGAGCAGCTCAGCATCCAGCAGTTCGCCGACCTGACCAACTATGTGGAGGAGGAATTGAAGAGACTGGAAATCATCAAGAATTGATAATTGTCAGTTAAAAATCAAAAAGAAAGTAATAAATAAGAGTTAACAATAAAGGAAATAACAATTATGATAGACGTAAAAGAAACTTTGAGTTCAGCAGGAGAGCGCATGGAGATGGCTGCGATGTATCTCGCAGAGGAGCTCTCTCATATTCGTGCAGGACGTGCCAACGTGGCCATCCTCGATGGTGTTCGTGTTAACAGCTACGGCAGCATGGTGCCATTGAACCAGGTGGCTACCGTTACCACTCCAGATGCCCGTACCATTGCCATCCGCCCTTGGGACAAGAAGGCCATCAAGGACATCGAGAAGGCCATCATGGACAGCGGCGTGGGCATTACACCAGAGAACAATGGTGAGATAGTTCGCCTTGGCATTCCTCAGCCAACAGGTGAGCGTCGTAAGGAGCTCGTCAAGCAGTGCAACAAGATTGCAGAGCGTGCCAAGGTAGAGGTTCGCAACGTGCGTCAGGAAATCAAGGAAAAGTTGAAGAAGTCCATCAAGGACGGTCTTTCAGAGGACTTGGAGAAGGACGCAGAGAACGATCTTCAGAAGCTCCACGACAAGTACATCAAGCAGCTCGAAAGCTTGATGGATGAGAAGGAAAAGGAAATTATGACAGTATAATGAGAGGACTCGTCATCAAGAATACAGGCAGCTGGTACACCGTCAAGACAGACGATGGCCAGCTGATTGAAAGCAAAATCAAAGGCAATTTTCGATTGAAGGGCATCCGCAGTACCAATCCTGTGGCTGTAGGCGACTATGTGCAGCTTATCACCAACCAGGAGGGTACGGCTTTCATCTCTTCCATCGAGGATCGTCGTAACTATATCATTCGTAAGTCGCCTAACCTGAGCAAGCAAAGCCATATCCTGGCAGCCAACGTAGACCAAGCCTTGCTCGTGGTGACCGTCAATTATCCACAGACTTCCACTACCTTTATCGACCGATTCCTGGCAGGTGCCGAAGCATATCGTGTGCCCGTCATCATCGTCTTCAACAAGCGAGACATTCTCACCGAGGATGAATTGCATTACGAGCAGATGATGCGCACCCTTTATGAGACCATCGGATACCAGTGCATCGAGATTTCGGCAGCCACCGGCGAGGGAATCGATGCCTTGCGCCCGCTCATCAAGGACAAGACTTCGCTTCTGAGTGGAAATAGTGGCGTGGGTAAGTCTACCCTCATCAACCAACTCGTACCAGAGGCAGAACAACGCACGGCAGAGATTAGCGAGGCGCACAATAGCGGTATGCACACCACTACTTTCAGCGAGATGATAGAGTTGCCCGATGGAGGTTATCTGATAGATACTCCGGGCATCAAGGGATTTGGCACCTTCGACATAGAGAAGGAGGAACTCACCAGCTATTTCAAGGAAATATTCCGCTTTTCTAAGGACTGTAAGTTTTCCGACTGTACCCATACTCACGAACCAGGATGCGCTGTCATCAAGGCAGTGGAGGAGCATTACATCGCCGCTAGCCGTTACCAGAGCTATCTCTCCATGCTGGAGGATAAGGATGAGAATAAGTACAGGGAGGCATTTTAATCAATATGAAAGAACAAAAAGATATAAAGCAGCGTATCGAGGAGGGGGAATTCGCCCAGAGTGCCGAGATCAGCACTAGCTATCTCGACGACGACATCTTGATTATCGACAATGTCAAGATGTTGCAGCATCCCGACCCCGTGAGGTTGCAGATGAATATGATAGCCTCTTGCCAGAGAGGTAGGTTGAAGGCCGACCTCAATGGCAGGGTCATTGAGGTGGAGAAGGGTGATATCTTCATCTGCCCACCCAACACGATTCTGGATTTCTTCGAGGTCTCTCCCGACTTCGCTTGTACAGCTATGTGCGTGAGCAATCATGGGATGCTCAACATCCTTCGTTCGCATATCAATGTGTGGAATCGCGCCATGTATGTCAACAAGGTGGCTGTACTCAAGATGAACGAGAACGACATGGTGTTTTACGAGAAATTCACCGACTTGGTGCGCCTTTGTCTCGACCCTTCTTTCAGTGCTCGCAGCTCGTGGCAGCCTTATCGTCGTGAGATAGTGGAGACCTTGCTCAAGAGTGCGCTGCTGGCAGTGAGCAATCTGCTCCTCGAAGACTTGCCACATGAGTCGGCTGGTTCTACCACGAGCGATTTGTTCGATCGCTTTCTCGAACTGCTCCAGCAGAGTGAAATCAAGCATCAGCCCGTAGAGTATTTCGCCCAGCAACTTTGCATCACTCCCAAGTATCTCTCCATCGTCTGCAAGCGCCATTCCGGCAAGACCGCCATTGAGTGGATTACCGAATATACCCTTTCCGACATTTCCTATTATCTTCGTTCCACTACCAAGTCGATAAAGGAAATATCAGGTATCTTGGGCTTCAGCAATACATCTTTCTTCGGCAAGTATGTGAGGGAACACCTGCACATGTCGCCGCTGAAATACCGTGAGAGCTTGAGGAAATAAAAATCTCGCTTAATAGATTTGTTCAAAAAGAGGACTGCCCGAGATTGGACAGTCCTCTTTGTCGTTATTTCAGAATGCGTTTGATTCCATTGTCACCAACCACGTAGGTCTTCTCGTCGGTTATCAAGATAGCTCTGCCTCGTTGATGATTGTAATTTTCTAGATTGTCTACATTCACAGCGATTACCTTGCCCTTGTAGAAACGTTTGATGTCCTTGAATATAGTGTGCCCCACAATGATTCTATCCACATCGTAGCGTTGTAGCACCATGTTGAGAGAATCGCTAGGTAATGGTGACCATTTCTTTGTTTTCAATACTAAGCCTCTATACCAAATCGGACCACGGTTGCCATATAAGAACTTGCAGAACTCAGAGTGAGCCTTGCGCTGTTTGCTTTTCATGAACAATACGCTGTTGATACTGTCGTTGACCATAGGAATGGAGAGGTTTCTCTCATAGAATTCACGACTGATTCCTGCATGTACATATAGATTTCGGCCTATTATTTGGATTGCATTACGAGTTCCTAGCCATCTTCCCAATTCGGTGTTGGGGAAGAAAAGGTGGCGATACGAGATGCCTAGTTTTTCTGCTAGCATCTTATATTTGGGCTTTGCATAGCGCATGTCGCCTGCTAGCTCCATGGGTTCATGGTTCCCTAGCATCACGGTCACTCTTCCTCCACATTCTGCAGCTTCTGCTTCTAGTTTGTAGAATAGCCAGAATATCTGTGGAACATCGTATCCACGGTCGAAAATGTCGCCAATTACAATCAGTTGGTTGGCTCCATAGCACCAGCGAAGTTGGCTGTCGATGATTCCGTTTGCTTGAAGAAGATTTACTACGAGATTGAGACGCCCATGGGGATCAGACATAACGAAGGTCTTCTTAGCCTGTTGCTGTTTCCAAGGTTGGCGAGCGATGGCGTGCAAGTGAACGTCGAAAGGGTAGTTTCCCTCATGATCTGTGATATGAAGGGTAAAGCCTTCTGGTAGCTTTGCGTAAGTGGTGTCTTTTACCACACCTTGTGGCGTCACATTGATAACCCTCACACTTCCATCTTCTTGATAAATTACGTATGGACCGTCGCAAGAAAGCTTGTTGTCATCAACAGCATCCTTAGCTGAAATGGTGATGCTAAACATCGTTAGCATCACCATCAATATCATTAAGAAATTCTTTTTCATCCTTTATATACCTAAAGAAATTTTAGTTAATCTCCGTAGCCAGGGTTGTTCTGCAGATGGCTTACGTTGCGCTCTGCCAGTGGGATAGGGAGAACTATCTTGTAGTTGTCCAAGCCGATTGTCATGAACTCGTCGCCACACGTATGCTTCGTCTTACTCAAGGCTGAATTTTTCTCGTTCTTCCTTACGATTGTTTTGCCATTTCTCAGCAAGTCGAACATGCGCTGGCCTTCTCCCACCAATTCCTTGCGGCGCTCGTCCAGTACCTGTTCCAGAGTTACGGTTTCGTTGTCCTTCACCGTTTTTGCTGGGTTGGCGCGGTTTACAATGGCATTGAGATATTTTACGGCCTCTGTATTCTTGTTAGTTCCTGCGGCTGTAAGCTTGGCTGCAGCTTCTGCGGCATTGAGATAAGCCTCAGAGAGACGAATCAAAGGGATGTTGGCATCCTCGACATTTTCGCCTTGTTGTGGCTGATATTTGTTGATGTAGCCCCTATCATAGATAGAGGAAGAATAGCCCTGTTTTTTTGTTGCCACATTGATAATCTTGTTGCGCACGTCATCTGGGTCTTTCTGCATGTAATTGTAGAAAGATACGGTGACGCAGGCATCTGCATAACCACCAGGAGCATTGAGGTAGCCTAGGCTTTCCTTGCCAGGAGAATCGGTCGTTAAATTGATGATTTCGAAGAGAACTTCTCCCTTGTGCGCAGATGTTTCGCTTACGTTGTTGCTCCAGGCTGTAGGATATTCCTCGTTGGTCCAAAGGGCGTATCCATTTTTCTCGGCCCCTTTGATGGCTTCTTCTGCGGCATTCAGTGCCTTGTCGTTGTCGCCGTGATAGAGATATACTCGACTCAGCAGTGTGAGGGCTGCCCATTTGTTAAATTTGCCCTTGTTGAAATTTTCGCCTAGCAGGTTGCTGCTGTTTTCGAGATCTTTCAGTATCTGGTCGTAGCATTGAGCCACGGTGCTTCTTTGTGGCATGGCATCTTTGCCTAGCACGTCGGTTACAATGCAAGCTCCTAGCGACGCTCCGTTGTCCATAGTGTATGGATAGCCATATAGTTTGGTCAAATCGAAGAGCGACATGCCACGGATGGCAAGTGCTTGCCCCTTGTAGTCATTCATTTCCTCCTTTTCTTCGTCGCTCACCTTGATGTTGTCGATATTGGTGAGTATGACATTGCAGTTTTGGATGATGTTGTAAGGGTAAGACCAGTAGCTGTAAGGTGAGTTGCTCTTGGTGAAACCATATAGATAGGCTGTTGCTGTACGCTTGGTGGAGCTTACTGCTTGCATGTCGTCGCCAGTCACATCTCCATAATATACGAGTCTGCCCGAGTATGCGTAAGGGCTTTGCATCGTGCTGTAAATACCATTGAGGGTGGCATCTACATCCGAAAGAGATTCCACCTTAGTTTGAATGGAGGTGGATGGTTCGAGGTCGAGCCAGTCGTTGCCACAGGATGACAAGCCGATAGTCATGGCTCCCACCATCATATATAGATATATTTTGTTCATGTCTTAAAAAACTTTATTCACACATTTTATTAATATTAGAAATTCACGTTTAGACCGAATGTCACAGTCTTGAGTGGAGGAGTGTTCTGTGTGGCGCTGCCGTTCACAACTGCTTCCGGATCATAGTAATCCCAGGCTGCCCATGTCCACAAGTTGTTGGCCGACATGTAGAGGCGAGCATTGTTGATGCCTACCGGCTTGAGCCATTGCTTTGGCAGTGTGAAACCGAAGGTGATGGTCTTCAAACGAATATAGTCGGTGCTATGCAAGCGGCGGCTGTTGGTAATTTTGTGCATTGCCACGCTAGAACTCTTCTCATAGAACTGCTCATATTTAGTGATGTCGCCTGGCTTTTTCCAACTGTCGGCATAGTAGGTCGGAATGTTTGCCTCCATGTCGTAGCCTCCGTGCTCGGTCTTCTGTGCCCATGTGTCGTATGAGTAACCACCAAACTGATAGTTGAATAGGAAGCTCAAGTCGAACCACTTGTATTTCAAGCTATTGTAGAAGCCTCCATTCAAGGTTGGCTCTGCGTGCTTGTCGAGCATGATGGATTTAGCTTCGGTAGCATCTTCCGTGATTTCCTTGCTATAGGTTCCGTCTTCCAAGAGGTCGTTCTTGTAGAACTGTGGATTACCGTTTTCTGGATTGATTCCTGCGAATTCTATCATATAGAATGTGCGATAGGAGTGCCCTATTTTGTGAATCTGTGTACCACTGACGATTTCAGTTTGGTCACCATCCAATTTAACAACCTTATTGGTGTTGTGTGAGAGATTGAAGGTACTCTTCCACTCAAAGTTCTTGGTCTTGATGTTGGTGGAGTTGATTTCCAATTCGACACCCTGGTTTCTCAGTTGTCCAACGTTCATCAAGTAGGAACTGAAACCTGTAGTCATGGATACAGGGCTGTCCATCAAGAGGTTCTTGGTGTTGCGCAAATAGTATTCCAATGTCACATTCACACGATCGAAAAGTCCGAAATCGAGACCGAGGTTCAAGTTGTAGTTGGTCTCCCATTTCAAGTTGTTGTTGGCGAGCTGTGAGATGAGGATGGCTGGTTGCTCGTTGTAGCCGTCGCTGAGGCTGCTCAGTGCCATGTAGCCGTAATAGTCGGATGGTAGAGTACCATTTACACCATACGATGCGCGGAGTTTCAGGTCGGTGAGCCATTGGGAGGTAGGTTTCATGAAATCTTCCTCGATGATGCGCCATGCACCTGATACCGACCAGAAATTACCCCAACGATGGTCACGGTGTAAACGTGAACTTCCATCTACACGGTAGCTTCCCCCCAAGAAATACTTGTTGTCGTAGTCGTAATTTGCACGACCGATATATGAAACCATGCGAGTACGTGTGTTGCTTCCACCTACCGACTCTGTCTTCTTTCCATTGGAAATGTCGTTCTTGTCTGGTGTCGCAAAGTTGGTGGCATAGCCGGAGAGGTAGTCACGGTACTGGTCATCTATCTCATAGCCTACAAGACCGTCAAGATGGTGAACCTCGGCGATGGTCTTGGCGTAGGAGAGTTGGTTTCCCCATACCATCTTGCGGCGTTCGTAGAATTTCTTGCTCATACCGCCATTGATGTCGTCGCCGTTTGATGTACGTGGGTCAGCCCAGTCTTTACCCTTTGTGGTGAGATAGTCGTAGCTGAAGGTGCTCTTGAATTTCAAGTCTTTGATGAACTCATATTGTCCGTAAACGGTGTTGAACATACGGGTGACATATTCTCGTTGAGAGTCGTATTCATTGGCGAGGGCTGGGTTGCGGTCGCCGATGCGGATAAAGGCACGGTTCCATGATCCGTCCTCGTTGTATACCGGGTCTGATGGGGTGACTGCGCTTCTGGAGGAGTAGAACGGTGAGGTGTAAGAGAACCCTTCTCCATAGACATCCTGGTTTACGCTAGAGAAGAGAATGTTGGCACCCAATTTAAACTTGTTTGTTGCCTGGTAATCTACGTTCAGGCGGCCTGTGATACGTTCCAAACCTGAGCGCTGTGTGATACCATCTTGCTTGAGATATGCGAGCGAAGAGTAATACTTGAACTTTTCTGCGCCACCCGAGATGGAAGCCTCGTACTGTTGGTGGCTTCCTTTCTTGAAGAGCACGTCGTTCCAGTCTACGAATCCGCACCATGGTACGGGAGCATAGTCGTCGATATTTTCATCTGCATAGGCTTTGGCCTCGTCCTCGGTCTTGCCTTTGCGTATTTGTCCAGCATAAAGACCGTTGTAGATATAATCGCGGCGCTGTTGACCGTTCATTACAGGACGGAATTCCATGGCAAAGTCGGAGTACCCCCAGTCTGCCTGCAAGTTTACCTTAGGCTTGCCCTGTTGGCCTTGTTTGGTGGTGATGATGATCACTCCGTTGGCTGCGCGCGAACCATAGAGTGATGCGGCTGCTGCATCCTTGATGACGGTGATGCTGGCAATATCGTTGGTGTTGATGGTAGACATGATGTCGAGACCAGAGTCTGAGTCGAGCGAGTTGATGGAACCACTCATCACAGGCACACCATCGATGACATAGAGTGGGGTGTTACTGGCATTGATGGAACCCATACCACGCACGTTGATGCTTGATGAAGCACCAGGCTGACCTGATGATGCAGAGAATTGAACACCAGTGGCGTTGCCTTGCAGCATGTCTTGAAATGAAACGGTAGGCACATCGGCAATCTTATCAGACTTAACGTTGGCTGCAGAACCTGCGTATGCAGACTTTTTGAAAGTACCATAACCAGTAACGATTACTTCCTCCATCATCTGACTGTCTTCCTGTAGGTTGACATGGATAGGAGAGGAAGAGGTTACACGAATCTCCTTCTTCTGAAAGCCCACATATGATACTACCAACGTAACAGGCAGCTTGTCTGCTGGAATGAAAAACTTGCCGTCAATGTCAGTCACGGCTCCCGTGTTTGTGCCTTTCACCAAGATGCTAGCTCCGATAATGGCTTCGCCCGTAGCTGCATCAGTAATAACACCTGATATTGACTCTTTTTGTTGCACAGAATGAACCGTTGCGGAAGCGGCTTGAGGCATGGTTGCGCCAGCCAACCCCAACAACAGCATTCTTGAAATCAGGGAAGCGGATACTATACCGTTTCCCGTAGAATGTAGATGTCGCATCTTCATAAATTAAAACTTACTTTTGTTATGATTCTCTCGTTTATATATTAAAACAAAAAACTCGTAGATTGTTTTCTATAATCTACGAGTTTCCGATGCAATAAAGCAGGTGGAGCTGGAGGGATTCGAACCCTCGTCCGCACAAGGAAACCATACGCTTTCTACATGCTTATTCCAGCCTTTGATTTTCGAGGTGTGACAAGACCTGGACCACCAATCATACCCTTATCCTCTAAAGTTTCATCGGGGCAACGAGGCGTACCCAGACTATTTCCGATTTACCTGCACCGCTTGACCAACAAGATTCGGAACCACATCCGTTGAGCGATGTCCCGTTCCAGCACCTTGTGCCGGAATAAAGCTAATCTACTGTACTTCGATTAAGCAGCGAGAGCGTAGTTATTTTCGCCAATTAATTTTTTGTTCACTAAGATTTAGGAGGTAGCCAACGAGCCTCCGCATGCTTACGTACCATTTCATCTCGCCGTCAAATCCAGTCAACCCCGAGATATGTTTGATACTAGGCTGCAAAGATAAGGCGAATATTTGAAATCACCAAATATTTTGGAGAAAAAGTTTAGTTTTCTCCAAATATTTCTCCCAAATTCTAGACTAAGTGCTCTACGCTTGCGATAAATTCGCTTCCTTCTTTCGCAAAATGCAGAGAATTGCCATAGTGCGTTTTTCTGCGTTATTCTCGCTTAATTACCAGATACTCAGTACCTTTCATCGTTCTCTTCCTCTTCATGCCATCAATGTTCTTGAGGCTGCGACCGAACGAAAGGAGGCTTTTTGCTTCCAATGATGCACCATATTTTGCCTTCAATTCGCCATAAATGGCAGCGGCAGTCATGAATTTACCCTTGTCTTCGTCTTCCGTTGGCTCAAAACTCTCGGCAAAGCATTGCATGATAGGATCCGCTTGTTGGTATTTCTTGTTGTTCTCCATGATGAGGGCAGTCTGCTCTGCGTCGAAGTAGGTCTTTTCTCCTTTCCATATCGCAGTTTCTGCCTGGGCGAAGAGTTGCAGATAGTTGGGGCGCACGCTTACATCGATAGGACCTGTCAGTTCAATGCCGATGAATCGGCGGTTGCCTGAAGGGTCGGTCAGAATGTCGTCCATGTTGCTCGTGGCGATGAAAGAGGCGGTGCGAGGAAACTCCTGCACATGGCTGCCATAGGGTGGCTTGTATTTCACGCTAGGCAACTGGATGAGATTTTTCAGGAATCCTTGTTGCACATTCGCCGAGATTTGATTGAATTCATCCAGATTGATGAGCAGACACTGGCTCATCGCCTGCAAAACCTGCCTCTTCTCCGAAAGTATCAGGTTGTCGGTGTAGCCCCATTGCAGCTCGGGCGGAATCAGGCGTCGGCAGAAGGTGCTCTTGTTGTAGCCCTGCTTGGATATGAGCAAGGGCGCCACGCTGTTGCCATATTGTCTGCCTGCGTGGTTGTGCCATTGTTCCACCATGGCGAGAAACCAGGTATAAAACCAGTCTTCCCATTGTGGGGTGTTGGTCGGCACTGTGCGAGCCAGGGCACGGATGTGGTCCTTGCCATCCCATTTTTCATAACAGCTGAACAGGAAATCCTCCACGGGGTTGTAGCTTTTGATGTAGCTGGACTCCAGGAAATTCTTTACGTCCTTGATGCTCACGTTGATGCCTGCCAGTTGCACTTCGAGCGTCAGGCTCTTTTGCACCCTAGGTTCCACGGCTCTAAACCCATACCATTCTTTCTCCTTCGGCACATACTCGGTGTATTTCATCACCTTGTTGTATCTCAGGTCATATTTCTCGTTCAGATACTTTATCATCTTCTCGATGTTCTCCTTTGAGCCTTTCAGGCCCTTTTCTTTTTTGTCTGTCGAGTCGCTTTTTACCTCGGGTGTTGAAGGGGTAGTGGATTCTTGGCGCATCAACTCCTCATCTATTTTCAAGGCGACGGCTTGTGGATTGAAAAATGGGTCGGGATCGAACGTGAGAAGGAAGTGGCTTCTGATAGAAGGCTTTTGACTGGCTACTGTCTCATGGATGATAGATTGGTAGATAGGCAGGATTTGTCGATAGGCAGTTTGGTAGAGTCGATCGGCATGTATTTCGTCCGTGGGCAGTCCTCCCTCTCGGTCGGTGAATCTCACCAGTACTTCCACGCTTCTGCCGTCGGCACCAGTCACGGCGATGAGAGTGGAGGGGAGGAAGGCGACTTGTTTTTTCACGAGCTGAACGTCTTCGGGTTTCAGAATGTTCTTGAACGATAGGAGCAGGAGTCCGTTGCAGGACTTCATCTGAAGGTTGTCGTTCTCGTCTTTCTGAAACTCGGCTGCAGGATAAACCCTGTGCCATGTGGACAGGTCTTTATACCCATCGTAGCCGAAACTCAAGGAAGGCACAGCTTCCCGGAATTTCTGGATGGTAAACTTTGAATCATCTTTGAGCATACGCTCCAAAAGGTGTTCGATCCTTCTTGTGGTAACGCAAAGTTGGCGTTGCCGGTTGGTTCTGATAATGGTTACTTTCATCTTTATAGATTTATTAGTTGTTTCTTTTTCGAGTGAGGCTTACTTGGAATTCGAATGCATCTTACTTGGAGCGCGAATGCATCTACTTGAAGTAGGGGTCGCAAGTACTTGCGTTAGCGTCCGCAAGTACTTGAGCGAGTGTACGGAAGTAGTTGAAGATGCATTGGGACGTACTTGAGTATACGTCGGGATGTACTTGACGCTACGTCGGGATGTGTCTGGCACTACGTCGTGACGTATCTAGGATTGCGTCGGGACGTATCTGACACTGCGTCGGGACGTATCTAGCACTGCGTCAGGACGTAATTTCGAAAAGTTACTCTTTCTTTGTTGGCGAAGTTACGAAAAAATACTGAAATCACCAAGCATTGAGCAGAAAAAATGCCATTTTGCTCAATACTTTCTGTTTTTTGTCCCCAGAATTGCTCTAAAACCCTTAAAAATCGCCGTTTTTATGGCAATATATGGCAGATAAAACCCAAAAATAAAGAATTGCCATACCCATAACAACCTTGTAATCAGAGAGATTGCTTGTTGATATGGCAATATGGCAATTCTTAAAGGGAAAAATAAAAAAGTTTTTTACTTTACGCTCCATTCAAACAAGCCACAGGAGTATTTCTCTGGCTGCTTCAGTTCGAGCTTCACCGCCTTGGTCTTCACTGGGTCGAAGTTCACATTGCAAGCAGTTCCCTTTAGGGTAGGGTAAGCGTCTGCACCAGGAACTTCCTTCCAGTTGCCTGCCTCGTCCTGATAGTAGAGCTTCCAACTGTCTGGTACCTTGCAACCACCCCATGGCTGGTCGTCGTACCAATAAACGGTGCTGGTCTTGATTTCCTTTGCCTCTGGGAAGGTGTAGGTAATCCACTCGGTGGTGTTTTGCTTAGGCCACCAGTGGCAGTAAGGAATGCTGCGGTCGTTCTCGTCGGCTGGTACAAGACCGTCGGTGATGCTGCCCTTGGCTGGTACAGGAGAAGAGAACTCTACCTTGGCCTGTGCGGCGAGGGTGGCAGGGGCGGTAGGCTTGGCAGCCTTCACATCCTGTGGCAACCATACCTTCATGTTGCCATTGCCACGATGTGCCCAAGCAAAGTAAGGTATCAGTTCCAAGGTCTCGTCCTTGGTGGTGAGCTTGCCTTCCTTGTTGTAAGCGAGGGTCTGGACGTTCTCTGAGAGTGTCTCCAAATTCTGTCCCTTGTAGAGTGTCAATACATTCTTATATTTTGGGTCGATGAAACCATCGTAAGAGAGCTTGCCCTCGGTGAACTGTGGCTCACGGTTCTCCAAGATGCTCATGATGTCGAAGCCCTTGTTGTCTGGCCACTCAGCGCAATAAACGATAGGACCACGTTCCACGCTGATGCAACCACGGTCTGCCTCCACCTTGTTGTTGGCACGTACGGTGCGAGCCTCCATGTCGAAGTGAACACGTACCACGTCGCCCTTCTTCCACTTGCGGTTGATGGTGTAGTAGCCATCGGCTGTTACCTGAGCAGCTACCTTCTTGCCATTCACGGTGATGGTGTAGCCGAGGCGCTTGCCGTCGCTATAGTAGTAGAGGTCTGAAGGCACAGGCTGTCCCTTCACCCATCCCGGGATTCGAATCTTCATGCCGAACTGCCCCACCTTGTTGTCATCCACCTTGATGGCGATGTCGCCGTTCCAAGGATACTGGGTGTCTTGGCTCAGAGCCACCTTCTTGCCAGCCACATTCAGCGATGTGGAGTTGCTGAGGAAGAGGTTGACATACACGTTCTTGTCCTTTACGGCATATACATAGCCTGGCAATGATGGCAAGAAACGGCAGATGTTGCTAGGGCAACAAGCGCAACCAAACCAAGCCTGGCGCTGGTGCTGACCCATGCTCTCCAATGGGTTAGGGTAGAAGAAACCACCGCCGTCCATCGAAACACCACTGATGAGACCATTATAGAGGGTACGCTCCAATACATCATAGTACTTGCTCTCGCCATGGAGGAGGAAGAGACGGTAGTTGACATACACATTGCCGATGGCTGCACAAGTCTCGCAATAAGCACTCATGTTTGGCAAGTAATAGTTTGGACCAAATGCCTCGCCATTGTTGGTGGCACCGATACCACCAGTAATGTAGAGCTTCTTGCTCACGATGTTGTCCCAGATGCGGTCGATGGCATGGATGTAAGCAGTGTCGCCAGTGAGGGCGGCAACATCAGCCATACCAGCATACATATAGGTGGCACGCACGGCATGACCCACTGCCTCGTCTTGTTCCAACACGGGTTTGTGGCTCTGAGAGTATTCGGTTTGAATGGTGGTCTTACCACGATAGTCGAGGAAGAATTTTGCTTCGTCGAGATACTTCTTGTTGCCTGTGGCGAGATAGAGCTTGCAAAGTGCCATCTCTGCGATCTGATGTCCTGGCACCACGCACGCCTGTCCAGGCTTAGGACCTACTTCCCTTACCACGCAGTCGGCGTAGCGGATGGCGATGTCGAGGAACTTGCGGCTGCCTGTAGCCTGATAGTGGGCTACGGCACCCTCTACCATGTGACCGAGGTTGTAAAGCTCATGGCTCAAGTCTTCCTCCTTGCTCCATCGCTTGTCGCCAGCCCAGAAGTGCGGATGCTTTGGGTTCTGGGTGCGGGCAGTGTAGAGGTAACCATCTGCTTCCTGTGCAGGGGCGATGATGTCTAGCACGCTGTCGATGTAAGCCTTGAGCTTAGCGTCAGGGTAAGTCTGGAGCACGTAGCTGGCACCCTCGATGGTCTTGTAAGGGTCGGTGTCGTCGAAGCTGTAAGGCATCAACTTGCCTACGTCGTACTTGTCGCTAGGGTGGGCGGCACGCTCAAAGTTCTTGTATCGTCCTTCTGATTCACACTTGCTGAAAGCCAAAGGAATGGTCACCTTGCGAGAGGTCTCGATACGCTGTCCCCAAAACGAGTTATTCCATACTTTTACCGAGGTGAAAGGCACAGGAGTGATGGGATAGCCCCCCGAACCCTTGTTCACCTTCTGTGCCGAAGCTGGCATCAATGCCAATGCCGCCAAGGCAGATGTCATCAAAATCTTTTTCATGTATTGTTCGTTTTTATTTTTTATATGCAATGTATTCATCCCACAACTTCAAGGAGTGGAGATAGCCTGTGAAAGGCCAAGCCTCCTCGGCGTTCTTGCCCAGCAGCATAAACTGCGATGGCTTCACCAAGAGCTGGATGTCCTTCTGGCTGACGAGCTGGTCGTTGATATAGATGCTTTCGATTCTGCCGTCGAAGCAGACATATACATGCTGCCACTTGCCTGCGAGACTCTTCATATCCTTGTAGCCCGCATCCTCGTACCAACCATAGTGGTTCATCACACCGCAACGTGGCTCTGTGCCGTTTACTAGCATCAACTTCTCCAATTCATCGTGTGAAGAGGTGAAGTCGGCTACACACTCGTTTTCTGCAATCTCTGGATTCAAGATCCAAGCCTCGATGGTATAAGGAGCGTTGTCACGGATGGTGGCTGGCAACATGAAGTTGCTGCGGTAAGCCTCCTTGCCCGTGAAGGCGAATGCCTTCTTGCCATCGATAGTCTTGATGATAGCGGCGGTGTCGCTCTGGGTCTCGAACTCGCCCTTCAACTGTACGTCGAGCGGGCTTCCATTCTTGATGTAAGGCACGGTATCGCCCTCGTTGTAGTAATCGGCGTTGAGGTCAACCACCAGTCCTCGGCTATTCTTGTCGGCTACAGCCTCACGCACGATGTCGCTCTTGGCATCGAAAGCTTTCTCGGCAGCCTCTTGTTCCCAGTTGTAATAACGGAGATTGGTGAGGGTAAATTGTTTTTCTCCAGCAAGAATCTCCAATTTTCCTTCCGAGAGGTTGAGGCGTGGGTCGCTTTCGTCTATCTGATGCCAAGTGTCGTTTTCATATACTTGGGCAGTGAGAGTATGTTTGCGAGCCTTGCCTAGCTGTGGATGATTCATCACGAGGATGGCTCCCGGTTGCAGGGTGATGGCATCTTTTGCACTCTTGGCATGAGCCTCTGTGCCGGCGATGCCTTCAAATTGTCCCTTGCCAGAAACATGTTCTCTGAGGACTGTGCCTTGGATGAGGCTGAACTTGCCTCCGAGCATTCCCTCGTTGTTATGCCAGGCGGTGCCATCGAAGTCGGCGGCGGTCAGGCCGAGCCACTGTTGTGGGGCTGAATTCTCGGCAGTTCCATATACCTTGATGTTCCAGATGGCTCCGCCGAAACCGTTTTTCTGTCCTCCAGTATAGGTGAGACGGATGTACTGAGCCTTGGCGTTTCCGAAATCTACCATCGGTGAACCTGCCAAGCGGTTCTGTCGCTTGTCTGAGAATGTTTGCCAGTGCTTGCCGTCGTTGCTGGTTTCGATGATATACTGATAGAACTGGGTGCCATACTCAAACTGTGTCCAGATGCTCTTGATGCTCTGTTTCTTGCCGAGGTCTATCTGAATCCAGGCAGGTCCTGTGGTGCGAGGTCGCCAAAGGGTTCCGTTGTTGTCATCCACCGCATATTCTGGTCGGAAATCCTTATCATAATATGAGGAGGCAGTGACCTTGGCTCCGAAGGCTAGGTTCTTTGCCACCTTCATTTCGGGTTTCAGGTCGAGACCCTCGTGGGTAGGGATTACCTCCTTGATGGTGCCGTCGGCGTTGAACTCCAGTTTGTCGATGGCCACCTGTCGGTGGAAGCCACGGTTGGAGTGTGGGTTGTCGTGGCGGTGATAAACGATGTAGTAGTTGTCGCCTTCCTGCAGCACACTGTTGTGACCAGGACCATGTACTGTGCCGTCGGCATTGGTCTTGAGGATGGTGCCGTGATAGGTGTAAGGACCTAGAGGATGTTGTGCGGTGGCGTAATCTACACGATAGCTGGCATCCTCGCAATGTTCGCAAGAATACAAGAAATAATAGATGCCATTACGTTTGAATACGAATGGAGCCTCGAAGAAATGGGTAACCTCGGTGTTTGGGATGAGCTTGGTCTCGGAGAATGACTTCATGTCGGGATTGAGCTTGCCCGCTCCACAACCGAAGCCCTTGTAGATGCCCCAAGTACCCCAGTACATATATACCGAACCGTCGTCGTCACGGAATGTCTGACCGTCGAGGGTGATGGCGTTCTTCACAAATCTATCAGGTACCAATACCGCCTCGCTTTCGCCGAGCACGTTTTTCCAAGGTCCTCTAGGGGTGTCGCCCACGCCAAGATGGAGCTTGCAAGGCTGGCAATACAAGTAGTAATATTTGCCGTCGGCTTCGTTCTTCATTACGTCAGGAGCCCATATCCAGTGGCTGTCGGGCCAGTTCATCGGCATGAGCGTCCAGTTTTTGAAATCCTTGCTGCACCAAAGCTGGGCAGGACCGAAGCCAGCGCCGCTACCATCGGTAGTGGCATATATATAATAGGTGTCGCCAAACTTTTTAATCGTTGGGTCGGCGAAATAGCCTGGTAGGATAGGGTTGCCAGCACCCGGGGTGTTGTAAGCAGCCTGCTGGGCAGCACCCGTCTCGGGCGTTGCCGCAGCTACAGCTACTAACAAAGATGTTACAATTATATGCTTATTAACCATAAAAAACTTCTGTGTTTGGTGTTACTAGATAATTCTTTTTGATGAATTTTATTTCTTGATATTTTTTTGATGAATTTTACTTCTTGATGAGCTTGATGACGAAGCCGCCGCCAGAGGCGAGGTGGATGTTCATCTGTGACTGCTTGTTGATAGCTTGCGATTTTATCACGTAGTCCTCCGCATCGTGATTGGCGTTGATGCCGTCCTGCAAGATTTGTGCCTCGTAGTTTCCTTCGCCGAGGAAATCGAAGGTGAGGGTGAGGGAACGCTCATCCCAGTTAGTCTGACCGCCGATGTACCAATCGTTGCCTTTCTGGCGAGCGGTGACGATATATTTTCCTACTTCACCTTGCAAAACAGTGGTCTTGTCGAAGATGACAGGCAAAGAGGATATGTAGCGAGTGTATGCCTCGTCTGCCTCATAATTGGTAGGGGTATCGGCGAGCATGGTGAACGGACTGTCTTGTACCACGTAGCAAGCTGCTTGGTGGCATCGGGTGCCCATGGAGATAGGCTTTGTATAGATTGCCTTCCAGTTGTCCTTGGTTCCGTTGCGCATGGCTCCCGGTGTGAAATCCACCTGCCCTGCCATCATTCGGATGAATGGGAAGGTGACATCATATTTAGGCATGTCGTTCTTGGCATCCGTCCATCGGCATTCCTCCATGCCAAACACGCTCTCATAATTGAGGATGTTAGGATAGGTGCGGTTCAATCCCATCGGCTTGTAGATGCCGTGCAGGTCGAGCATCAGGTGGTGCTTGGCGGTGCAAGCGGCGAGACGTTCCACCATTTCGGCTGCGGTCTGGTCGTCGCGGTCCATGAAATCTACCTTGAATCCCTTGATGCCCATGTCGGCATAGGTCTTGCAGATGGTCTCCAAGTTCTCGTCCATCACATTGAACACTGCCCAAAGCACGATGCCTACGCCCTTGCTTTTGCTGTATTCGATGAGCTTAGGCAATTGGATTTCATCGATTGGCTTCAGGATGCTTCCCTCCTTGGAGTTGTACCATCCCTCGTCCAATACGATGTACTCCAGTCCGTGGTTGTGGGCAAAGTCTATGTAATATTTGTAAGTTTCGAAATTGATGCCTGCCTTGAAGTCAACCCCCTTCAGGTTCCAGTCGTTCCACCAGTCCCAAGCCACCTTGCCTGGTTTAATCCAGGAAGTATCGCCTATCTTGTTGGGTGAGGCGAGGGCATATACCAGGTTGTTGGTTGGCATCTCGGTGTCGTGCTCAGTTATGGCGAAGACACGCCAAGGATAGGTGCGCTTGCCCGTGCTGGTGGCGATGAAGTCGTTGGTTTCTGCCACATGGGTCATGTGTCGCCAAGGATAGTAAGCCATTTTCTTGGGATAAGGGGCGAAGACGGCTCTCAGGGTACCGTTCTCTTTGTCTTTCTCCGTGCCGTTGGCTTGCAGCCACATGCCAGGGTAACTCTGTAGGTCGCTCTCAAGGATGGTGACCTTGGCGTTGCCACAGTCGATGGTGGCTGGCAGGAAGGCGAGTGTCTGCTGGGCACTGTCTAGGCGAGTCTCGTCGTAGATATTTTGGAAAGCCATGGCAAATGGCTTTTCGGGTGTCGTGGTGTATGGTAACCAGGCCTTCTTCTCTTTGCCGAATTGGTATTCCGCTGTCTCGCCAAGGATGACGGTCTTGCCGTTGCGCGAGGTATAAAAACGATAAGCTACTCCCTCGTCGTAGGCTCTGAGGATGATGCCGAAACCATTCTTCAGTTTCAGGTTCAGTTCCTGGTAAGCCGTGGTAAAACTTTGCTGGCGATAGAATGGAGCATCGATGGTCTCCTTGTGGTTGGTCAGTTTTTTGCTGGCAACCTTCGGGTTCTTACCGATGTCCATTCCGTCAGTCAGCCTAATACCTATTGAAGACTCCTGCAAAAGTATGGAGCCATTATGTTTAAATTTTAGAGAGAGATTCTTGTCGGTGTTGAGTTCGGCGACAATTTTACCGTCGGGTGACTTCACCTGATAGTTCTCTGCCGATACCGGTGCCCCTATATATAATAAGGTGGCGATGAAAAGTAGTTTTTTGACCATATTCTTCTAGGTTTATTATCGTTTTTGTTTATTATTGTCTGTTTTGTTTCACTCGTAGAGCAATAAGCTTTGCCAAAGCTGCTGCAAATTTACAAAGAGATTTGATGGAGTAATGCCAATAAAGTACAAAATGATGAAAATATCGTCCCAAAACAGTCCAATGGGACGATAATATTATCTTTGTGGACGATAATTTCGGACAAGCTCCTATTTTTTCAGTTATTTTGCAGTCGAAAATAATAAATAAGGTGTAAAACATTTAAACCTAGCGAAAAATGAATTCAAAGCAGTTCACATTATTAATAGGAGTAGCTTGTTTGCCAGGTATGGCAACGGCAGCCACTGTCTATCGCACCATCTCCAAGGTGGCTGCGGTAGCGGTGGATTGTCCTGAGGGCACAGCTCCAAGACTTCCTAATCTTGTATGGGTGACCTACTCGGATGGTTATTCCGAGTATCGCCAAGTGCGCTGGTCCAATAGTCCTCTAGCCGATGAGCAAGCCGAGGCTGACGTGCAGAAGCATGCCGTTGGCAGCCAATATGAGGTGGGAGGCTTTGTCATTGGCGACGAATCGACCGACAATGGCTATCCCATCAAGGCACAAGTGAAGGTGGTTGCTGGAGGCTACCAGACCCCTCAGCAGGAGGTGGCGCATACATTCTCTTTAGCCGACGTTACCGTGGATGGCGACAATCGCCTGACCCACAACCGTGATGAGGCTATCCGGGAGATTTGCTCCTGGGATGTCACCCAGCAGCTCTATAACTATCGTGATACTTACGGACTTAGCACAGAAGGCTATACCAAGAGCGATGGCTGGGACTCACCAGACACCAAGCTCAAGGGACACGGATCAGGCCACTATATGTCGGCCATCGCCCAGGCATATGCCGTGGCTACCGACCCAGCGCAGAAGGCTATCCTTCGTAAGAACATCACCCGAATGGTGAATGAGTTGCGCCAGTATCAAGAGATGACCTTCGTATATAACAAGGACTTGAAGCGCAATTGGGAGGCTCGTGACTTCGCCCCTGAGGCAGAACTCAGAGAAATGAAGGGCACTTGGGCTGCTTTCGATGAGTACAAGAAGCATCCTGAGAAATATGGTTATGGCTATATCAATGCCATTCCTGCCCAGCATTGCGCCCTTATCGAGATGTATCGAGCTTATAACAACAGCGACTGGGTTTGGGCACCTTATTATAGTGTACACAAGCAGTTGGCAGGTCTCATCGACATCGCCACCTACTTCGATGATAAGGAAATCTGCGACAAGGCGCTCTTGATAGCCAAGGACATGGGACTCTGGGTGTGGAACCGTATGCACTATCGCACTTATGTGAAAGAAGATGGTACCCAAGACGAGCGTCGTAGCAAGCCTGGCAACCGCTATGAGATGTGGGATATGTACATCGCCGGTGAGGTGGGAGGTATGAGCGAATCGCTCTCTCGTCTCTCAGAGATGGTTTCCAATCCAGAGGAGAAGGCAAAGCTCATCGAGGCAGCCAACTGTTTTGATGCCCCTAAGTTCTTCGACCCACTGAGCAAGAACATCGACGACATCCGTACTCGCCATGCCAACCAGCATATCCCGATGATTATCGGAGCGTTGCGAAGCTACAAGAGCAATCACAAGCCTTATTACTATAATTTGGCGCAAAACTTCTGGAGCTTGGTGCAGGGCAGATATATGTATGCAATGGGTGGCGTAGGAAATGGTGAGATGTTCCGCCAGCCTTACACCCAGATTCTGAGCATGGCAACCAATGGTCAGCAAGAAGGAGAGTCGGAGGCAAATCCAGACATCAACGAGACCTGCTGCGCCTACAATCTCTTGAAACTCACCAAGGATTTGAACTGCTATAATCCAGACAATGCCCAGTATCTCGATTATATCGAGCGTACCTTGTACAATCAGATTATCGGCTCGCTCAATCCCGACAAGTATGAGACCACCTACCAGTATGCGGTAGGTTTGAATGCCACCAAGCCATTCGGCAACGAGACCCCACAGAGCACTTGTTGCGGTGGAACGGGTTCGGAGAATCATACCAAGTATCAGCAGTCGGCTTACTTTGCCAACGAGCATACGCTCTGGGTAGGTCTCTATATGCCAACCACCCTCCACTGGAAGGAAAAGGGGGTTACCCTGAAGCAGGATTGCCAATGGCCAGCACAGCATTCCACCCTCAAAATAGCCGAAGGCGAGGGCGATTTCACCTTAAAACTTCGTGTGCCTTACTGGGCAACCCAAGGTTTTGTGGTGAAGGTGAATGGAAAAGAGGTAGCTAAGAATCCTCAGCCAAGCAGCTATGTAGAGCTAGACCAAAAGCACTGGAAGACAGGCGATGTCATCGAAATCGACATGCCATTCAGTAAGCACATCGAGTATGGTGCCGACAAGCTCTCTAGCGATGTGGCGAGCCTCGACGGAACCCCATTGAAGACCTCCTGGGTGGGAGCCTTGATGTATGGACCGTTGGTGATGGCGGGCACTGGCGCACAGACCTGGAACCAGGCAACGCTGAACATTGACTCGAAGTTGAGCAAGGTTACTGTGGGAGAAAGCAATGGTGTGACAACTGGAGCTGGAGCCAATCTTCTTACATTGAAGATGGATGGCAAGGAATTCCAGCCAGACTATTATCGCAATGCCAATAGTACCCACTATTATCGCATCAACCAGACGGATGCCCAGAGCAAGAAGGGTAAGAAGAATGCCAAGGTGGATTTCACCGAGCTAAACTCCTTGTTGAACTTAGCCCAACAGCGTAAGGCAGACCAAGAGGAATGGAATGCCCTCTCGCAGAAGGTTCCTGAGTATGCGCCATGGGCTCCAAATGGCTACGAGCGAATGCTCAAGGCGATGAGTCAGGCACAGCAATTGATGGAGAAGGGCAAGAAAAAGGTAACCCAGGATGAGCTAGAGGGCAACACTGCCATCTTGAACAGAGCCATCAACACGATGCGTCCTGGCAACTTGGCTGAGATGGAAGACCTCCGTCAGCTTTCTGGTTTGTTGAGAAGAGCTGGATGGCCAGACGAAAACACCAGTGCAGAACTGAAGGAAGCCATCGGTTATGCCCGAATGGTCCAGAAGTATGTGACTGACGGCAGTGGTACCCACGACATGATCAATGCGGCGGTGGATAAACTGAAGAAGGCGATGAAACAATAGGATAAAATCCTATAATATCTTGCAAAAATCGTCCAGATAGCCCTATTTGGACGATTTTTTCACTCTTTTAGACTAAAATACAATGCATTCTCTTAAAAAATGTGTTACTTTGCAACCGTAATTTAAAAACATTAATAACCCTAACGAATAATAAAAATGAGACAGACACAAAACATTTTAGGCTTTGTGCATAGCCAAGCTTATGTGAAAGCCATCGCGTGTTTGGTCCTTGCATGTGGGGGGGCAAGTCCTATCTTCGCAGCAAGTGAGACCTCATCAAGCCATAAGGTGGAAAACGTTCAGCAGAGCGAAGTCACTGTTAAGGGCGTGGTAAAAGATGCCAATGGTGAACCTATCATTGGTGCAAGTGTTGTGGAAAAAGGCAACACCAAAAATGGTACAGTTACCGATCTTGATGGTAACTATACCTTGAAGGTAAAGCGTGGTGCCACCTTAACAATTTCTTATATAGGATATGTTAATAAAGAGTCCAAAGGTGGTGATGTAACTTTGCAGGAAGACCTAAAAGCCCTGAATGAAGTTGTTGTCATCGGTTATGGTACACAGAAGAAGGGAGATATTACCTCTGCTATTACTAGCATTAAAGCTGAAGACTTTACAACAGGTAAGGTAAAGGATGCCGCTGAATTAATTAAGGGCAAGGTTGCTGGTTTGACAATAGCCAATGGTAGTGGTGATCCAAATGCAGAGTCAACCATCCGTCTTCGTGGTGTGATTTCTTTGAACGGTAGTAATACTCCATTGGTTCTTGTTGATGGTATCGAGGGATCCTTGAGTACTGTCGCTCCTGAAAATATTGCAAGTATTGATGTCTTAAAGGATGCTTCTGCTGCAGCAATCTATGGTACACGTGGTGCTAATGGTGTTATCATCATTACAACTAAGGGTGGGCAGCGTGAGTCAAAGACAGAGGTAAACTACTCAGGATACGCTTCTTTGGCAGGATTTAGCAAGACACTCGATTTTATGGATGGTTCTGATATTCGTGAAGGAAAGACTGATTTCACGGATAAAGGATATGATACAGATTGGTTGGATGCAATAACTCGTACAGCATTTAGCCACAATCATAATGTCTTGATTCATGGTGGTAACAAGACTACTTCTTATTCTGCAGATTTGACTTATCGCAAGGATGAGGGTGTGTTCTTGGATACTTATAATGAAAATATGAAGGCGAGCTTCGACTTAAGCCATTGGATGCTTAATGACTTGGTGAAGTTGCAAGTGAATCTTCTGAAGACGTGGCATGAAAATGGTCCTATTGATGCAGCTGGACAGATGTTGTATCGTCAGGCTATCATCCGTAATCCTACTGAACCAATTTATAATACTGATGGTAGTTACTATGAGAATTTTGCGGTCAATTATTACTACAATCCGTTAGGTATCATTAAAGAGCATAAGGGACAGTATAAGACAGAGACAACTCGTCTTACAGCTTCTGCTACAGTAGAACCAATAAAGGGATGGCAGACGAAGGCGATGTTCTCTACGGATCGTTACAATAATCATGACCAGACGTATTATACATCTAAATATTATAGCCAGGCTTCCGAAAATCATACTGGTTATGCTTCACAAAACTATGCTACAGGTCAGGCTGACAATTTTGAGCTGACTAGTAATTTCAATCATCAGTTTGGTGAGCATCGCTTCAATGCAATGGCTGGTTATAGCTATCAGAAGGATGTATGGTATGGCTTCAGTGGAAGCAACTATGATTTCCCTACCGACATGTTTGAGTATAACAATATGTACATTGGTGCAGCATTGAAAAATGGTAAGGCAGGTTTGAATAGTTACAAGAGCGAGTCTAAGTTGATCGGTTTCTTTGGTCGTATCAGTTATGGTTATGCTGATCGATACAATGTACTTGTCAGTATTCGTCATGAAGGATCATCTAAGTTTGGTGCCAATCATAAGTGGGGTACTTTCCCATCCGCTTCTCTTGGATGGACTATTAGCAACGAGAAATTTATGAAGAATGTGAAGTGGATAGACAATTTGAAACTTCGTGGTGGCTTTGGTGTTACGGGTGTAATCCCTAACGATCCATACCAGTCTTTGACTCGTTGGACTTATGGTAGCAGTAGTGTTAATCCTACATATTACTATGATAATAATAAATGGAATCTTGGCTTGATAGTAAACTCTAACCCTAACCCAGAATTGAAATGGGAGAAATCCACCGAGTTTAATGTAGGCCTTGATTGGAGTGTCTTGGGCGAGCGATTGAGCGGAACTATAGACGTTTATCACAAGACAACACGTGATATGCTTTGGTGGTATGATGTGCCAACACCTCCAAATTATTATAGCTCTACACTGGCTAATGTGGGTAAGATGCGTAACCAAGGTATTGAGGTCTCAATAACGGGCGTGCCTGTGAGAACAAAAGACTTTGAGTATAAAACAACTGTTACAATGTCTCACAACACTAATAAATTGTTGAGCTTGTCAAATGATCTCTATGAAACCGCCAATCAGCATGATCTAGCTAATTTGGGAGAGCCTATTACGATGTCAACTCAGCGTTTGGAAGTAGGTAAATCTGTGGGTAATTTCTATGGAATGAAATCTGTAGGCGTTTCAGAAAATGGCTTATGGATGATAGAAAATGTAGAGACAGGAGAAGCTGAGGAGTTTAAGGACAATATGCTTTCGAATGACAAGTATCGCCAGTATTTAGGCAATGCTCTTCCTAAGGTGTATATGGGATGGACTAATACTTTCCGCTACAAGAATTTTGATCTCTCTATGCAGTTCACAGGCCAGTTTGGCTTTAAGATACTGAATGAGGCTCGTTGTTTTTATGAGAACAATTCTATTGCTTATAATAGATTGAAGTCTGCAAATGATGAACCATACGGATGTGGGTATAAGTTGTCTTCAGCACAGAAGCAAACTTTTGTTAGCTACTATTTGGAGAATGGTGATTTCTTGAAGCTGAGTAGTGCTACATTGGCATATAATGTACCTCTCAAGGAAAACAAATATGTAAAGGTTGCTCGTGTATATCTCTCTGGTACTAACCTGTTTACAATCACAGGTTATAAAGGCCTGGATCCAGAGCTATCTAATAGTGATGTACAGGCTTCTGGTATTGATTGGCGAGATAAATATCCTTCTATTCGTTCTTTCACATTGGGAGTCAATCTTACTTTCTAACATATTAAAGCATTGTTGATATGAAAACAAAATTTCGTAATATATTATATGGTACAATGTTGGGTGTGGCTGGATTGGCTACTACTAGTTGTACTAACTTGGATGAGCATTTGTATGATACGATTGCTACCGAGAACCATGAGTTTACCAACGAGGAAATCATGGCGATGTTTGGTCCTGTATATAGTAGTTTGCGCGACGTATATTGGGGATGGTATAGCTATGCAGACATGATGGACCAATCATCTGATGTTTGGTGTATCCCTTATCGTATTGGCATAGGTTGGGGTGACCTATATGTATCTATGCACAAGCATGAGTTCCATTCTCAAATCGCTCATTTTAGAGATACTTGGAATCGTAACTATGCAGGTATAAATGCTTGTAACAAGTTGTTGGGTTATCAGCAGATTCAAGAGAATCCGAAGCTGGTGGCTCAGTTAAGAGGCTATCGTGCCTTGTACTACTATATTCTCTTCGATTTATTCCGCAACATCCCATTGGATACTGAGTTTGAGCATCCTAATGGATGGTTGCCAGAGCAAGCTACTCCACAAGAGACATTTGATTTCTTGGTGAGTGAGTTGAATGAGATTGCTGATGATTGTGGTACGACCATTGAGATGGGAAAACTTAACAAGTATGCTATCCACATGATTCTTGCCAAGATGTATTTGAATCATAATGCTTGGTTCCAAGATGATTCCGACAATAGTTGGTACGGTAAGTGTATTGATGAGTTGAATAAGGTAATGGAAGGTCCTTTCTCTTTGGCATCAGCATATTCTGCGAATTTCATGGATGATATTTCAGGCTCTCCGGAAATCATCTTTGGTATTCCATTTGAGAATAAGTATGCTTCTGGTAACTACATGGCTAACATGTGGATGCATGTAGCTGGTAAGGCTACTTGGGGCTTTGATGGATGGGCAACTGGTGGTGCAGCTGTAATGCCACAGTTCCTGGATACTTATGATAAGGATGACTCTCGCTATACGGATTGTTGGATAGGTGGTCAGCAGTATGATAAGTCTGGTGCTCCTATCTATTCAGATGGTGAACCTTTGATTTATACCAAGGAGTTGCACAGTATCGACAACCCTGGATGCTATCCTTTCGAAAGCTATCGATTGGTGAAATATGAAATCAAGGGTGGTGAGTATGGTTCTTCTTACGATGATGTTCCGTTCTTCCGCTTAGCAGATGCCTATATGATGAAGGCAGAGTGCTTATTGCGTCTTGGTGGATACAATGGTGAGACAGAGCAAGATGCTGCCGATTTGGTTACAAAGGTACGTGAACGTGACTTCTTGAATAACCCTGAGAAGGCAAAAGTAACTGTAGAGAAGCTCAAGGGTGGAAGTGTATATGCATATGGACATCGTGAAAACCAAGGTAAAATGGGGGAAGCCGACAAATGGATTATCACCAATGAAGGTGGTCAAGACATAGAACTCGGTGGTTTGCTCGATGAATTAGCTTGGGAGTTTGTGGCTGAGCATCACCGTCGTCAAGACTTGATTCGTTTCCATATCAAGGGTTCTAAGGAGAATGTGTATAATGGTAAGTCTTGGTTCTGTAAGGACGCTAATCCTGATAAGACAGATCGCCATAAGGACATCTTCCCTATTCCGAAATCTGCTCTTGACGGTAACCCTAAGTTGCATCAGAATCCTGGTTATGCTGATAGTAATCAGTGATTAAGTATAAACAAAAATATGAATATAATATGAAAAAGATATTTTTATATACAATGTTAGCTTGTATGACCTTGGCATTTGGTTCATGCAGCGACGACCCTATGGATGCTACAGAGAAGCATGTGTATGGAGAAAATGAAAGTCCATATCTACGTACAGATGCTTCTGCAACAATCGCATATACCGCTGAATTCCGTAAAGGGCATGTGGAGGCTAAGACCATTAGCTTAAATGATTATGCGGAGACAATCAAAAGTAAACTTGGAATGACAGTTGATGAATTGATGGCTGCTGTCGAGAGTGGAAAGGTTGTTTTCTATAATATCAATACGGCTCGTGGTAAGTGGGACAAAACTGCCCCAACTAAAGGAACTTTGGGTTGGTATTATGATGCAAGCGGATTAATATGCGGTCAAGATTCTCAAGTTGCAAGCATAGAATTAGACAAGGAAAAGAAAAGCTTGGTAGTTGATGTTCCTGTAAATTCAGAGGCAGGTGTTTCGCTTTCTGCTAATGTAGGATTTGCCATCAATAATGGCAAGGATTATGATGACTATGTAAGATTCAATTTTACAATTATGGTCTCTGATCCTTCTTTGATTATGGCTAATGTCATGATTCCTGAGGGTGATTACAATACATATTCAGTGAAATATTCTGATTATGAGAATGCTATTGCATCTTGCTTAGGGCTAACTGTCAAACAACTTAATGATGCAGTCGCAAAGCAAGAAAATGATATTGCTTTATATATGTATAATGCAGATGGGACTTGGAATACTACTGCAGAGTACAATACTGATGCAGGTGTTATAGGCTTCTGGTGTACGAAGGATGGTACTGTCCAGAATTGGGGTGATGGCTGTCAGTATTTTGTGCAAGCTGTAGATGGTAGTTTGAATATTGGACGTTATCCAGGTGTTGCATCAGGTACAACTAATAAGGTTCATTGCGTTCTTGCTAGCAAGAAGGATCCTTCAAAGTATGTAGAATTTGTTGTGAACCTAACCTTTGCATAAGGTTTGCCCTAATTATAAGACATACGCTGATTTCCTACGGTATCAGAATCCTTACTGGTCTATGAAGCCAAATGTGGCTGCTGAGCAATAAGGATTAGTCTAGATAATATATAATAAAAATCGCCCGATAGTGCTATTCGATGTAGCAACTATCGGGCGATTTATGTTTATGATAGAGTTTGTGATTTAACTGTGTTGATTTCATCAGGCAAGGACAGTAGGTCATAATATATTAGGCGAGTGTTTAATGGCAATCTTATGCATTTGGCTTCGAGTCTTTTGGCATCAATGATAACTAAATCGCACATGCCCAAAAACTCGCGATATGTCATGCCAAGTTCTGTTCACGTAAATAATTTCGAAGGAGTTGTATATCTTCCTTGCTTACTTTTTCTCCTCCCATGCCAGGATGGGCTTCTACCCATTCGGCTTGTTCTATAAACTTTCTTGCTTCCTCTCCTTGGAGGGTAGGGATAACTCTAATTGGTGTTGCCATATTATTCTATGTTTAAAAATATCTGCAAAGATACGCTTTTTCCTTTTTGCTTCCAAGGTTTTTTAGGAAAATCTTATAGGTTTACGATATTTTGGACGATGTTTGTATCTTGTTTTACTGAAAATCAGTTACTTTGCAGTTGAAACTCAATCATAAACCGATAAAACTATGTAAGAATGAAACAAATGCAAAAGAAAACAGGGATGGTTAACTTGTTGGCTATCTGCACGCTTCTCTTTTTATTGGGTAGCTGTAGTTCTAGCAATGGCTCGGATGAACCTGAAAGCCCAGTGACTCCGAATTCTTCGGAAGTTAAAATGATGGATAAATCGAAAATCAAAGACTTCGATAAGTATTACTGTCCTGGAACTTGGAACGAGGGCTTTGAAAAAGGTCCAGACAAGATGCTCCGTAGCGATGCCAAGTGGTCTTGGTGGCGTATGAAACAGAGTGAGCATTTCTTTGTGTTCTGGGAGCCAGGCTTCGGTGATAACCCTAATGCGGAGTCTGTGCCTGAAGAATTGCGTGTGGATGTTGATGACTTGTTGGCTAAGGCTGAACAGTTCTATAAGACCAATGTTGAGAAACTCGGCATGGCTACAGTCGGACAGGGAAAGTCAGTTCTTGATAACCATAAGATGCAGATTTATCTGCTCTATCAGACAGAGTGGCTTGCCACAGGTTCTGGTTATGACGATAAGATTGGTGCCCTTTGGGTTAACCCTTCAACCTGTAAGCCGGTAGGTTCTACCATCGGTCATGAGATTGGTCACTCCTTCCAATATCAGACTTCTGCTGACAAGCTTTTCACAGGAGAGGCTGAGCCTATAGATATGGGCAACAATACACAAATAGTACCTTGTGGCTTCCGCTATGGTTTTGGTGACAAGGGCTCTGGTGGTTGTGCTTATTGGGAACAGTGTGCTCAATGGCAGTCGTTCCAGGATTATCCTGTGGAGGCTTTTACCCAAGATGCCAATGTGCAGGTATGGCTCAAAAATCATCATCGCCATTTCAACCATGAGTTTATGCGTTATGCCAGCTACTGGTTCCAATACTATTTCACGCAAAAACATGGTATCGAATCTTACGCTCGCATTTGGAAGGAGAGCAAGTATCCTGAGGATCCTCTCCAAACTTACATGCGCCTTTATTGCAACAATGATTTGAATACACTCTATAAGGATTTGTATGATTATGCGGCTCATTGTGCTGATTACGACTTTGATGCAGTGCATCAGTATAAGACCGATGCTGCCATCAATTACTCTACCAAGTTGTACAAGAATGGAGAGTATTACCAAGTGGCTTATTCCAATTGCCCTGGTACTACAGGCTTCAACTTGATTCCATTGAATATACCATCCTCAAGTAAGGTAAGTGCTACCATAGATGGCATAGCTCCTGGTTCTGCTCTTGCTGCCGGAGACCCTGGCACGGTGGTGGATGGAGATGGTAATGCAAAGAGCACTGTGAAAAAGTACAATTCTCAGAGCAATATGCAGCAGAGTTATCGTTATGGTTTCGTGGCAATCACCAAGGATGGCAAGTCTCATTATGGTGAGATGCATGCTGGTAAGCAGGGTAGTGCGTCCTATGATGTACCTGCCAATACAGACCGCCTGTATTTCTGTGTGTTGGCTGCTCCTGGCCAGTACAATCGCAATGCTTGGGATGATGATGAGACCAATGATGAGCAGTGGCCTTATCGTGTGAAATTCTCGGGTACCGACTTGCTGGGAAATGTAGTTATTCCTGCGGGCGATCCTACAGATGTTGATGCAACATTGGAGGTAAGCCTTGAAGCCAACAGCACAGATTATCCTCTTCATACATTCAATCTGTTGAACGATGGCGTGATGGCGAAGATAGCCAAGGCATTCAAACTTCAGCCTTCAGAGATTGCTGGTGCTACGCTGGATGCTGGAACAGTAAAGGCTGATGGCTTCACAGGTCCTGCAGATGGCAAGGTGGCTGTGGGATTGACCAATCCTGATGGTACTATCTCGTATGCTTATTCAGCCAACGGCATAGGTTTCTGGATAGCCGAGGATGGAACCGCTGGTGCTTGGGGGGATGGAACGAAGATTTACTTCGAGTATAATGCTGGTGGCTATGCCCTCACCGTAGGTCACAAGCCTGGTGCTTCGCAGAAAGGCAAGACCTATACCATCAAGCCAACGATGGTATATAATAAAGGTGGCAAGCTTCATAAGGCAGTCATCACAGTAAAGATGAAGTTCTAAATGACAAAAATACGCCCGATAGTTTTTGGTTTGCTATCGGGCGTGCTTTTTAGTTGTGTTCTTTGACTTCCCATCCCTCTATTGTTCCTTTCTCGGAAGAGAAATTGCAACCGATTTCAAAGAGCTTCCTGTTATCGGAAGCGTATTCTTGAGCATAGCCTTTGTCTTCTATCTGCTGCAGGGCGTCCTTGGCAGAACCATCAAGCTTGAACTCGAAAATATAGACGAACTTTGGAGTCTCGATAATACAATCTACCCTTCCTTGACTCTGTATTTTCTCTGTGTAAACGACAAAGGTGCTGATGAGGCGCAGCAAAAGATAGAATGTATAATGGAAATAGCGCTCTTTCTCCCGTTCATTGCCGTTGCGTCGCATCGTGTAAGGGATGCTGGCAAGGAAAGATGTGAGTTGCTGATGGAATAGCTCTAATTCGCTTCGCTTTAGAGCTGCTACTGCTGTCATCAACCAACTATCGACATTTTCTTTAGGCTTCAGATAGTTATTAGTAATTAGGGTGACAAAACCTCGCTTTACCTCATCGTTAGGGAAATCTAGCAAGAATGCATTCAAGTCTCTATCATATTCCTTGATGGTGAGATAACCGCTCTGGAAAATCATAGGCAGGGGCTTTTCTACATCGGCACGATAGTCGATGAACTGCTCTGGCATGTAATATTTGCCTGTCAGTTCATTCAGATTCTCGTCAAAATGGTTGAGCAGACGAATCAAGTAGCTAGGTGTACCCGTTCGGAACCAATAGTTCTGAATGTCCTTTTTCTGCAAGGTGTTTAATATACTGAATGGATTGTAAACGCCTTTCAGTCGTTTGCTGAAATGATAGCCATCAAAATGCTGCTTCAGTTTGGCTCGCATCTCTTCCACCGAATAGCCATATATGTTTGCCATCTCTGAAATAGGCTTTTGGAAATATTGGGTAATTTCCTCGTCAGTAAGTCCACAAAGGGTATCGTACTGGATATCCATGCTGATGTCGTTAGGCTGGTTGAAGTCGCTAAACACACTTACCTGTGAAAACTTGGTGACACCAGTGAGGAATACGAATTGGAGATGCTGGTCTGCTCCCTTGAAAGTGGAGAAGAAGGCACGAAGCATAGCGCGGTTGTATTCTTCCAAGGTAATTTGCTTGCCAAGATGCTCTATCCTATATTCCAAGTCCATCACATCGAGCAAGGGTTTGTCGTATTCATCTACCAAAACGACGGCGCGGAGACCAGTCTGTCGATGAGCCTCTTCCAAAACTTTTTTGAACCGTAAGCTGTAATCGGTAATGGATGTTTTCTCTATTTGGTATTTTTTCTCCCATTCCATTAAGTAAGATTCTAGCACCTGGTTGATGGCATCAGCATTTACATAAGTGCCTGTTCCGAAGTCGATGTGAAATACTGGATAAGTCTTCCATTCTGTCTCTAGCTTTTCAATGGCAAGACCCTTGAACAACTCTTTCTTGCCTAAGTAATAGTTTTCGAGTGTAGAGATAAGAAGACTCTTTCCGAATCGTCTAGGACGCCCCAGAAAATACACGGAACCATTGTGAGTCAGGGAATATATTAAGTCTGTCTTATCGACATATATATATTCCTCTTCACGTATTCTGTCAAATGCTTGTATTCCTATAGGATATTTCATCATTTTCTTCTTTTTTTATATTTCAAGTGCAAAGCTAATCATTTTTTTTCGAATTGGCAAAGAAGATATATTAAAAATACGATATTTTTATCCTTTTGTACGATATTGTGACTATATTACAATTATAATGCGTACTTTTGTCCCCAAAATATAAATAACGAAAATCATAAGAATAATAAAAATCATAACCGAATGAAACGATTCCTCTTTTCGCTGCTTCTTACAGCCGCAACCTTGCCGATGGCACAGTCTGTTTTGGCACAGCAGGATCCTTCCGAGGCTCCTGCCACTCGACCAAATAATCCGGTCTCTGCACCACAGAAGCTCATCTTTGTGCCAGACTCTTTGAAGCCATACGACCTCAACGATGACAATGCTCGTTGGTGTTGGCGACATAGTGCGCAGACGCAGAATATCGTATATTTCTGGGAGAAGCCTTTCGGTGACAATACCCAGAATCCTCCTTCGCTTGATGGACATCCTATGAAATTCGACTTGGGGAACTTGCAGACTCAAGTGGAGCGATTCTATCATTTCTTCCGAGACACGCTGAAGTTCTCTTTGCCAGGCAGCATCTGCGACCAATATAAGATGATGGTGATGGTGAATTATTCGCTCGAAGGTACGGCGTATGGTGGTACATACGATGATTTCATTGGAGCTCTCTGGGTGACACCTAATCGCATACAAGATAAAAAACTCAACTGTTTGGCTCACGAGCTAGGGCACAGTTTCCAACTCCAGATTATGGCAGACCGTGCTGGCGAGGCTTGGGGAGGTAGCGGCTTCTTCGAAATGACCTCGCAGTGGATGCTTTGGCGTGTGAATCCTGACTGGATAACCGACGAGAAATATCATTTCGATGCCTTCAAACAGCTCACCCACAAAGGCTACTTGCATCTCGACAACATCTATCATTCACCATACGTCATCGAATGGTGGGCTGAGAAGCATGGACTCGAAAGTATTGCTCAGCTTTATCGTGAAGGTAAAGTAGGCGAGGACCCTGTGGTTACCTATAAACGTAAGTATAAGATGACTCAGAAGCAATTTAATGACGAGATGTTCGATTGCTATCGTCATCTTGTGAATTCCGACTTCGACTATGCTCGCAAGGAGACACGTCCGTATGCTTGTACCTTCGATACCCAAATGCAGAAGATGGAGAATGGTTATCTGCGACCAGACACAGCCTTGGTGCCAGAGAACTATGGCTTCAATGCCATCAAATTGGAAGTGCCAAAGGCTGGCAAGAAAGTAGTGGTAGATTTTAGGGCGCTCGATGCGGAAGGAAAACCTTTGGTTGCTGCCAAGGACAAGATGGCTCGAACCATCGGCTATCGCTATGGCTTGGTGGGTGTCACCGCTGATACAGACAAGTGTATCTATAGTCCAGTGGGGGAGATAGTCCATGGCAAGGTAGCTTTGGTAGCACCGAAGGACCATCCACTCAAGGCGCTCTATCTTGTGGTGATGGGCGCACCGACGAATCATTC
>DJSH01000040.1:0-15179 GCA_002440225.1 Candidatus Segatella violae | reverse complement strand
ATATGAAACATAAAGGTTTATTGGCGGCATCCCTTGCCATGATGATGGCGATGCCAATGCAGGCACAGATGTTTTTTGGTAAAGCTAAAGAGGTTTCCGACTCTGCCTATTTGGCACAGGCGCAGACACCACCTATGGGATGGAACTCTTGGAATAAGTTTGGCTGCAATGTGAGCGAGAAACTCATCATGGATATGGCAGACAAAATGGTGGAGACGGGAATGAAGGATGCTGGCTATCAATATATTGTCATCGACGACTGCTGGCAGGTGGAACGAGATTCCCTCGGATTTATCCAGCCAGACCCCGACCGTTTTCCTCATGGCATGAAATACCTTGCCGACTACGTGCATAGCAAGGGCTTGAAATTTGGACTTTATTCTTGTGCGGGTAGTTATACTTGCCAAGGTCGCCCAGGCAGTAGGGGACATCAGTTTCAGGATGCCCTGATGTATGCGAAATGGGGAGTAGATTATTTGAAGTATGACTGGTGCTCCGACGAGGGACAGAATGCTCAGGCAGCATACGCCACGATGAGCGATGCCATCAAGGAGGCGGGGCGTCCTATTGTGCTCAGTATTTGTGAGTGGGGCGAGAACGAGCCTTGGAAATGGGGCAAGGGCATCGGACACCTTTGGCGAGTGACAGCCGATATCCGTGATTGTTACCAATGTCTCTTCGACTGGGGAGGCGTAGGTGTACTCAATGTCATAGATAAGATGGCAGACCTCTATCCATACGCAGGTCCTGGTCATTGGAACGATGCCGAGATGCTCGAAGTGGGCAATGGCGGAATGACCAAGGATGAGTATATCACTCATTTCTCGATGTGGTGCATGTTGGCAGCTCCTTTGATGGCAGGCAACGACTTGACCAAGATGGACAAGGATACCCATGAGATATTGACCAATAAAGAGGTAATTGCCGTAGATCAGGATTCCTTGGGCGAACAAGGTCGCAGATTTATGGACATGGGCGAGAAGGAAATCTGGGCGAAGCCATTGGCTAATGGTGAGCTTGCCGTATGCTTCATGAACCGTACAGAGACCCCTTGGAATTTGGATTACAACTGGCACGCACAGACCATCTATTTCGCCAATGAGGTGAATATGCGTCTGAACGAATACAAGGTGCGTGACCTTTGGAAGCACAAGGACATCGGCACAACGGCAAAGAATACCAAGGCTACTATTCCAGCGCATGGTGTATTGATGGTAAGATTGTCGAAGGTAAAGTAAATACAAGTAAAAAATGATTGTAGAAAAGATGAAACATAAAGGTTTGTTGACGGCATCCCTCGCCATGATGATGGCGATGCCGATGCAAGCGCAACGACTCAATGGGTATGTGGGGGATGCAGAGCTGCGCATCCCAGAATGTAAGATATCGGCACCACCCAAATCTTTACATTTAGATAAGTTTTATAAGAAATATGTGGATGTGAATGGTATTCCTATCGTAACGTCATGGCGAGTGCCAGATTCCTGCATCGTGGCTGCGCATCATACACTCTATGCTATGACTTGTATGTTGAAACCTGAGGTGTTGGAAGCGATGAAAAAGCATGGGACTCGTGTGGCTATTATGGCTAGATATGAAGGCGAGACCGACATCCCAGAACACCATTTCATGATTAATGATACTACGGTGAATATGGACGTGAGGGCTCGAGGAATGGAAGGAACGATGGAAGTACCTGTCACAACCTGTGCCGAAGAGAACATTCTTGCTTACCAAATAGATAAGTATCATGCCGAGGATATCCTCATTCATGAGTTTGCCCATTCCATCCATTTGATAGGTATCTATCAGGTGGATCCTACCATCAATGAAAAGCTAGACTCGCTTCTAGCCAAGGCGAAAGCTCGTGGCATTTATGCCAATACTTATCGACTGGACAATGGCATGGAGTATTTTGCTGAGGCTGTGCAAGACTGGTTTAATGTAAATGCAGAGGTACAACGTGCTGACGGCAAGCATAACTGGATTAACACCCGTGAGGAATTGCAGGTGATGGATCCTGATATGTATCATCTCTTGGCACAGTATTTCCCCGCTACTCAATTACAGATTAGCAAGCACAAGAAGCAAAACATTTATACTTGCGATTATACAGACTTGCTGCGTGCCAAGAACTTTGTCTTCACAGGGCAAAAGCAGAAAGTAGAGGAGGGATACATGCCTTTCAAAGGACATCAGGTCTATTATCGAATCGTGGGCGAACGGCAGGAAGGAAAAGCACCTATCATCTTGCTGCATGGTGGACCTGGCAGTACCCACAACTATTTCGAGGTACTAGATCAAATCGCAGAAACAGGACATCAGGTCATCATGTACGACCAGTTGGGCTGTGGTAAATCTTATGTCGAAGGTCATCCAGAACTTTGGAAGACTGAGACGTGGGTGGATGAACTAGATGCGCTCCGTAAATACTTACATCTTGACCAAGTACACCTCTTGGGACAGTCGTGGGGAGGTATGCTGGCTTTGGCGTATGTCTATGAGCGTCATCCCGATGGGATTCGCTCTCTCATTCTCTCCAGTACCAATCCTTCGGCATCGATGTGGGTAAAGGAACAACTTCGCTTGGTAAAATACTTACCAGAAAAAGAGCAAAAAGCCATAGCCAAGGCTGAGGCTACAAGTGATTTTGAAAGCAAGGCATATAAGCGTGCAATCGCTCACTATATGGAGCAACATTGTGCAGCACCTGTTACCGCCGACTCGCCAGAATGCTTGAGAAGAGAGAAAAAGGCGGGTACCTTGTCGTATATTTATGGCTGGGGACCTAATGAGCTAAATGCTACTGGCGACTTGAAGGATTTTGAGTATCTGGAAAAGATGAAGAGCATCGACATTCCTACCTTGGTGATTAGTGGTAGTGATGACCTTTGTACTCCAGCCATCGCCAAGGCCATGCACGATGCTTTGCCTAACAGTAAATGGGAACTCTTTGTGGGAAGTCGCCACATGCCTTTCGTAGAAGATCATGATCATTACTGCAAGGTTTTGGCAGAATGGTTGATGACACATTTGTAAAGACATACGAAATGGTGTGTCTCTATTTGTGATAAAATGATTTATAAAAAGATGTAATATGAAGAATAAAGGATTATTGACCGCATCCCTCGCCCTGATGATGGCGATGCCGATGCAAGCGCAGCGTTTCGAAGACAACTTCGAGGACAAGACCCTGCGCCTCGACTATATCGTGGCTGGTGACAGCGTGAACCAAGCCATCTATTTCGAGCAGGCTTATACCAACCCTACTTGGGCGGGTAGAAAGACAAGACTCTCGGAGAAATTTCTGAATGGAAACGGACAGGTGACTGTTTATGAGCATGGTACCAACAAGGTGCTCTATGTGAACACTTTTTCCACACTCTTCCAAGAGTGGCAGCTTACGCAAGAGGCTAAGCATCTAAAGAAATCTTTCGAGAGTAGTTTCTTGGTGCCTTTCCCAAAGAAACCTGTGGATGTGAGCATCACGCTGAGCGATACCCATCAGAAGGTTACGGCGGAGTTGCGCCATACTATCGACCCAAAGGATATTCTCATACGACCACTTGGCGAGAATGGCATTCCTTATAAATATATCGTAAAGAGCGGAAACAGCGCCGACTGCATCGACCTGGCCATCATCGCCGAAGGCTATCGTCCAGACCAAATGGATAAATTCTATCAGGATGCACAGCGTGCTGCCGATGCCATTTTCGAGCGTGAACCTTTCAAGTCGCTCAAACCACAGTTTAATGTGGTGGCAGTGGCTGCTCCTTCGCTGGATGCAGGACCAAGTATTCCGCATGATGGCAAGTGGAAGAACACGCTGGCTAACTCGCATTACGACACTTTTTATTCGGCTCGCTATCTTACCACCAGCAAGGTGCATCGCATCTATGATGCTTTGAGCAATGTGCCATTCGAGCAGATTATCGTATTGGTGAACTCGCCGACGTATGGCGGTGGAGGTATCTACAATCAGGTGACGCTTTCCACTTCAGACCATCCTACCTTCAAGAAAGTCTTGGTGCATGAGTTTGGACATGGCTATGCGGGACTGGGCGATGAGTACAGCACTGATGAGTACGACCCGATGTATCCGAGCGATACCGAGCCTTGGGAGCCAAACCTTACGACACTGAAAGATTTCCAAAGCAAGTGGGCGGATATGATGCCTAAGAATGCCAAGATTCCTACACCACCCGCTAAGCTTCCTGACAATAAGCATATCAAGAACGAGAAGGAACAGAAGAAACTGAACGAGGCGGTCTTCAAGGTGGGTGTCTTCGAAGGCGCGGGTAACCAAAGCAAAGGATGTTATCGACCAGCCCAGGTTTGCAGAATGCGCATCAATGAGGTGGACGATTTCTGTCCTGTTTGCCAGCGTGCCATCAAGCGTATCACTGATTTCTATACAGGAAAGTGATTTGCTGAAGATGAAAAGGTAAAAAAGTAAAGAAGTAAAAACAAAGGTATAAATATAGAATGTTATGAAAAATCAGATTTTGGGAATGACGTTGCTGTTGGGCACGGCTTTGACTATGCCCATCGCTACGGCTTCGGCACAAGGAACATTGGAGGATTACAACCGAGCATACGCTCTGAGACATACATTTCATGTAGATTCCGTATATCATTGGGCTCGTTCTACGGCTTGGTGCGACTCTACTCATGTGTTGCATTATCAGGTTTCAACCCCTCGGGGCAAGAAGTATGTTTCATACGATGCAGACAAGGATGAACTGAAAAGCTATGATTCGCAGGAGGCGATGGAGAAGGCACTCGGCATCAAGCCACGTCCTGCACAACAGCCTCAGTTCGGACGCCCTCATGAGCGCCACTGGATGGAGGTAGATGAGGAACACGAGGCTTATCCTGTGACATCGCCCGATGGCAAGTGGGAGGCTTACATCGAGGGATATAATGTGGTGCTGCACGAGGCGGGCAAGCCTTATACCCAAGCCAAGCGCATCTTGACGCAAGATGGTACCATCGGTTGCTATTATTCCAACCGTATCCAGTGGAGTCCTGACGGCAAACACCTCTTTGTATATAAGCGCATCCCTGTGGAGAAGCGTTATGCTTACTATGTGGAGTCTTCACCTTCCGACCAGTTGCAGCCTATTCTTCACAAGCAGGAGTATGCCAAGCCGGGCGACCAACTGCCACAGCGTCTGCCCGCTATCATCGACGTAGCCACCGGCAAGAAGGTGGAGGCTGATACGCATCAACTGGAAAATCAATATGAACTGGAATGGATGCAGTGGACTCCCGACGGCAAGGAAGTGACGATGGAGTACAACAAGCGTGGTCATCATCTGTATCAGATGCTGGCGATGAACGCCGAGACGGGCAAGTTGCGTACCGTGGTGGAGGAACGCTCGGATAAGTTCGTGAACTATGGACGTATCTGGCGCCAGTTTATCAACGATGGAAAGCAACTGCTCTGGACCAGTGAGCGAGACAACTGGAATCATATCTATCTCTACGATGTGCAGAAGGGCAAGGTGATTCACCAGATTACCAAGGGAGCCTGGTTTATGAAGGAGGTGCAGCGAGTGGATGAGAAGAAAGGGGAAATCTACTTCTCGGCTTGCGGTGTGAATCCGAAGGAAGATCCTTACTTGATACATTATTATAAGATAGGAATGGATGGCAAGAATATGGTGGCACTCACCCCAGAGGAAGGTAACCATAGTGCGCAATATACTTACGATTATCGTTATCTCTTGGATACTTACTCCAAGGTGGATGCTGCTCCTGTCACTGTGTTGAGAGATGCGCAGACTGGCAAGCTCGTCAAGACTTTGGAGACCGCAGACCTCTCCATTTTGAAGAAGCACGGATGGCAGGCACCCGAAGTGTTCGTGGCAAAGGGTAGGGATGGCAAGACGGATATGTGGGGCATCATCCAGCGACCTACCAACTTCGACCCTAACAAGAAGTATCCTGTCATCGAATACATCTATTCGGGACCAGGCGATGCCTATACGCCAAAGAGCTTTATGAACTACAACTGGTGGACCACCTCGCTTGCAGAGCTTGGTTTCATCGTGGTGCAGCTCGATGCGATGGGCACATCTTATAGAGGCAAGCAATTTGAGGAGGTTTGCTACAAGAACTTGAAGGATGCAGGATTCCCTGACCGTGAGCTATGGATTAAGGCGGCTGCCAAGAAATATCCTTATATGGATGCCGATAATGTGGGCATCTATGGCTGCTCGGCTGGCGGACAGGAGAGTACCACCGCCGTCTTGCTGCATGGAGATTTCTACAAGGCAGCCTACAGCGCCTGTGGCTGCCACGACAACCGAATGGACAAGATTTGGTGGAACGAACAGTGGATGAGTTGGCCAGTGGATTCCAGTTATGTGGAGTGCAGCAATGTGGAGAATGCCCATAAGTTGGAGCGCCCACTGATGCTCGTTGTGGGAGAAATCGACGACAATGTGGATCCTTCCAGCACCTATCAGGTGGTGAATGCTCTGGAAAAAGCCAATAAGGATTTCGAATTGGTTGTCATCCCAGGCGCTCATCATACGATGGGTGAGCTTTATGGCGAGCACAAGCGCTACGACTTCTTCGTGAAGAATCTGATGGGCGTGAATCCTCCTAAGTGGAATTTGGTAAACACCAAATAAATATGAGATAAAATCATCATTTAGCTCCGAAAGACGGAAATACCCCCTTTCGGAGCTTTTTCTTGTTCCTAAAAGCCTATAATTTAAAGATTATTTCGTAACTTTGCAGCGTCATTGAAAAGATAACTAAAATGAGAAAGATAATAACAATCTTAGCCGCCATCTTCTGTATGGCGATGCCGCCCGCTGTCTCTGGTGCAGAGAAGGTGGTGAGCGACCCTTTGGTTCGCACCATCACGATGAACACAGGATTGCCAAGCAATGCCGTAAGAAACATCGTGCAAGATGATAATGGATTCATCTGGTTTGGTACCGACAATGGACTTTGCCGCTACGATGGATACAGCGTGCAAACCTTCTATAATCCTGCGATGCGTTTCGACCAGTATGTAAGCGCATTGGAAGACTATGAGGACGGATTGCTGGTGGGTACCACCAAGGGTGCCTACCTCTTTGACTTTACCACAGAGCAATTCAAAAAATTGGATGACAAAATCAATTCCACCATCTATAACTTCTCACTGGATGGCGACCATAATGTATGGATTTCAACGGCGGGACAGGGACTCTTCAGGTACAATCTTAACACCCACGAGTGTCGTAACTACCAGATAAAAGGAAGCAAGGGTAATGTGGCTTGTACATTGGTGGATGTGAACAACCAAGTGTGGGCTCTTAGTAACAATGCGGGGGCTACGCTCCAGCGACTCAACAAGTCGAACGATACTTTCTATCCTTTCCGTTTGAAGGGGGATGCCACTCAGCTCAATGGTATGGCGATGCTTGCCAATTCGGATGGCAGTATCTTAGTGGGAACCTGGGATCAGGGATTGTATCAAGTGGAACCGGATGGAACAACCAAGTTGCTCGTCAGTGCATCCCTCAGCAATTCGATGCACCATATCCACAAGCTCTTGAACGACCGCAATCTCTTCGTGCTGATAGGTTGCGACGAGGGATTGATAGAGTATGACATTCAGAAAGGTACTTGGCGAATGCTCTCCGAAGTGAACGACCCCAGCAAAAGCTCTGCCGAAAGATTCGTGTATAGTATCACCGCGGATAGGGAAGGTGGTCTCTGGATAGGAACATTCTATGGCGGTGTCAACTACATTCCTTCCCTGTCTTTCGAGAGTCGATTCAATATGTATCCTGCCAGTCTTAATGGACTCAGTGGAAATGTGGTGGGAAGATTTGCCGAGGATGCCAAGCGTCGCATTTGGATAGCCACCGATGATGCGGGTGTCGATTGCTATGACCCAACTGCTGATGCTTTCGTCAACTTCCCAGGCAAGCAAGCGATGAAACGCTATAATGTGCATGGTCTTCTTGCCGAGGGCGACAATCTTTGGGTGGGTACCTACAGCAATGGTGTCGTCTTGATGAATATGTCAACGGGAAGTCTGCAACCTTATCAGATGCAGACTTCATCGGTGAGCAGTAGTTGCTATTGTCTTTATCGGGATAGACAACATCGACTTTGGGCAACATCCATGAATAGTGCTTGCAAACTAGATGAGAATACCAAGGTGTTCCGGCATGTGAAAGCTTTTAATAGCTTGACCATCGGTATTCTAGAAGACAAACAAGGCAATGTGTGGTTTGCTACTCAGGACAATGGATTGTGGTGTTATCGTCGCAATGGAACTTGGAAACAGTATCTTAGCAAGGATGGGGATGAGCATTCGCTCTGCAGCAATCAAACAAACTGTGTGCAGCTTGATTCCAAAGGAAGGCTTTTTGTAGCCACCAATATGGGCGTTTGTGAATATCTGCCGGCATCCGACACTTTCCGCCGCATTGCCATTGATGCACCTAGTCAAGATTTTTCTAGCATCATCTTCAATCAAGGAGAGATGTGGCTATCTTCCAACAAAGGTATTGTCAAGTATGTGCCAGGAGAGCCAACTTTGTTGTTCAATCGCTATGATGGACTCACCTGCGACCAATTCCTGCCAAACTCAGGATTGCTGGCTTCGGATGGAAAGGTGTACTTCGGTACGACGCAAGGATTCAATACTTTCTATCCTTACCAGGTGAAGATAAACCATGTGGAACCACCAGTGGCCATCACTGCCTTGGAACTCTTTAACAAACATGTGGAGGTGGGCACGGAGAAGCTGCCTGAGTCCTTGAATCATATCGAGCAAGTGGATCTTTCGTATGATGAGAATATGGTCAATCTCTCGTTCTCTGCGTTGAGCTACGTTTCTCCAGAAAAGAATCTCTATTCATATATGTTGGAAGGCTTTGACAAGGACTGGATTACAACCCAAGAGCATCGAGCTACTTACACCAATTTGCCTGCGGGTACTTACACATTCCGTGTGAAAGCTGCCAACAACGATGGAGTGTGGTCTAAAGACGAGGCGCAGCTCAAAATCGTGGTGCATCCTCCATTCTGGTGGTCTCTGCCAGCCAAGATTTTATACCTATTTATTATAGGCGGACTCATCTGGCTCTATACGCAGAGCAGATTGAAGCGAGAGAAGCGTCGCCATCAGCGTGAGTTAGACCAATTGGAGGAGAAGCAGGAGCAAGAGATGCGAGATGCCCGCTTGCAATTCTTCACCATGATAGCCCATGAGATTCGTACCCCGGTTACGCTGATTATTGGTCCACTGGAGAATCTGAAGGAGCAATGGCAGAAGATGAGCCAGGCTGTGACAGGTGGCGAGGCAATGAGCCAAACCTTGGATGTCATCGACCGCAATGCCCAGCGACTCTTGTTGCTAGTGAATCAGCTGCTTGATTTCAACAAGGTACAGCAGAAGGGAATGCAGGTACATTTCCGCTTGCAAAACATCTCCAAGATGATGCACGCCGTGGCAGAGCGTTTCGAGCCAACCTTGCAACAGAATGGAGCTAAGTTGGAAGTAGATTATCCTGCCGATGATTTTGCTGCGATGATAGACAGCGAGGCAATAACCAAGGTTATCAGCAATCTGATGACCAACGCCACCAAATATACCAAGGACTTCGTGCGTCTCTCTTGCCAGCCTTCCGATGATGGCGAGCATTTTGTCATTCAGGTGGAAGACAACGGAATGGGCATCAGCCCTGATGAGCAGGAGAAGATATTTGCGGCCTTCTATCAGGCTAAGGACAACAAGCCTGGCACGGGCATTGGACTCAACATAGTGAAAAACCTCGTAGATGCCCACCATGGTATGGTCGAGGTGAAATCGGAAATAGGAAAGGGTGCAACCTTCATTGTTACGCTGCCGATAGCACAAGAGGATGCCGTAGTGGATAAGGACGATGAAGTGGTAAAAGTGCCAGTGGATGATGAGAATGCTCTGGTAGCAGACGAGGATGGTAAAGAAGGACAAGCAACATCTGCTCAGAATGCTGAGGCTCATGGTGAGGAGCAACGTCCGACGATGCTGATTGTGGATGATGACGAGGATATGCGTAATTTCGTTCAGGGGCATTTTGCCAAGCACTTTACGGTGCTTACGGCTGCTGATGGCAAGCAAGCGCTTCGTGTGTTGGAGAAATTCAATGTCTCGCTGATTGTGAGCGACTGGATGATGCCAGAGATGGATGGTCCTGAGCTTTGTCGTCAAGTTCGTCAGAATCCGAATATCAGTCATCTGCCATTTGTGATGCTTACGGCGAAGACGGATGACAGCAGTAAGGCGGAAGGCATGAATTGTGGAGCGGACATTTACATCGAGAAGCCTTTCTCCATGAAGTATCTGGAGGCGAGTGTGAATCATCTGATAGAGATGCGCCGCTTGCTTCAACGCAAGTTCTCCCATACTCCTTTGGAGTCTATCCAGGATATTGCCCCTACCAAGATGGACAATAACTTCTTGGAGAAAATGTCGAAGATTATCGAGGAGAATCTTGCCAACCCTGAGTTGAATGTGGCGTTCTTGGCTGGTCAGTTGGGTATGAGCCGCAGTTCGCTGTTCAATAAGATACGTGGCTTGGCTGATGTGACTCCTAACGAGATGATTCAGGTGATTCGCCTCAAGAAAGCCGCACGCCTGTTGAAGGAGGGCAGTTATCGTATCAGCGAGGTAAGTTATATGGTGGGCTTCAGTAGCCCTAGTTATTTCTCCAAGTGCTTCCAAAAACAGTTTGGTATGAAGCCAGCTGATTTTGTGGAATTATAAATGGAAACATAAAAAACTCGTGATGCTTTTCTGATTGCATCACGAGTTTTTTGCGTATAATGTCTTATGTGATTATTTCTTCGTCGCTCTGATTATTTTTTTGTCGCTCTGATAAAGAAACCAATCAAGCAGATGTAGGCGATGAGTGAGCAGACCTCACTCATTGGGCTCGTCCACCAACTGTCGGCGATGCTTACCTCGATGCCTCCAAACTTCAAGAGGGCACTGACCACACCCATCAAGGCTCCACCGGCGATGAAACCGCTGGCGATGAGCGTACCCCTCTCGCCTCGTTCGCTGTTTACCTTGGCGTCTTTAGAGCGAGATGTTACGTACCAGTTGATGGCACCGCCCACAAGCAACGGAACGTTCAGTTCCAATGGAATAAACATACCCAGAGCGAAAGCCAAGGCTGGAATCTTGAAGTAGGTGAGCACGATGGCTATCACGGCTCCGATGGCGTAGAGCACCCAAGGCGCACCCACACCATTCATCAATGGGTCGATGACTGCTGCCATCGCATTCGCCTGAGGTGCGGCAAGCGAGCCAGAGGCAAAACCGTAAGTCTCGTTCAAGAGCATCATCACGCCACCCACGGTGGCTGCGCTGACCAGTGTTCCGAGGAACTTCCAGCCCTCCTGCTTCTTAGGAGTCGTGCCGAGCCAATAACCAATCTTCAAGTCGGTGATAAAGGAACCTGCTACAGACAAGGCAGTACAAACCACACCACCCATAATCAAGGCTGCCAACATGCCGCCCGGACCTTTCAAGCCTACAGCCACCATCACGACAGAGGCAAAAATCAAGGTCATCAGGGTCATTCCCGAAACGGGGTTGGAGCCCACGATGGCGATGGCATTGGCTGCCACGGTGGTGAAGAGGAAGGCGATGGCTGCCACCAGCAAGATGGCGATGACGGCGAAGAGAAGGTTGCCATCCATCACACCAAACCAGAAGAAGAGGAAGGTAATGAGGATGGTGACGAGCGAACCGATGGCGATAATCTTGAAAGAGATGTCGCGCTGGGTGCGCTTCACGTTCTCGCCCACATTGCTCTTGCCTTTCAATTCCTTGGCAGCAAGACCCACGGCACTCTTGATGATGCTCCAGCTCTTGACGATGCCGATGATGCCCGCCATGGCGATTCCACCGATGCCTATGCTTCTGGCATAAGCTTTGAAGATTTCCTCAGGGCTCATTTCGCCCACGGTCTTCACGATGCTAGGATCCCATGCGCTGAGCACACTGTCGTGGAAGATGATGCTCATACCTGGTACAATCAACCACCATACCACGAGCGAACCGAGGCAGGTGATGAAAGCATATTTCAGACCGATGATGTAGCCTAAACCCAGCACTGCCGCACCCGTATTCACCTTGAACACGAGCTTTGCCTTGTCGGCGAGGTCGCAACCCCAGCTTACCACACGCGAGGTGAAGTTCTCGTTCCACCATCCTAGGCTCGCCACGATGAAGTCGTAGAGACCGCCCACCAATCCTGCGATAAGCAAAGGCTTGGCTTGGTCGCCGCCCTTGGCTCCGCTCACCAACACTTGTGTGGTGGCAGTAGCCTCAGGGAATGGATACTTGCCGTGCATGTCCTTGACGAAGTACTTGCGGAAAGGGATGAGGAAAAGGATTCCCAATACGCCGCCCAAAGCCGAAGCCATGAAAATCTTCAGAAAAGAAGTTTCCATTCCTGGGTACTTAGCCTGTAAGATGTAGATGGCTGGCAAAGTAAAGATGGCGCCAGCTACCACGGCTCCCGAACAGGCGCCGATGCTCTGGATGATGACGTTCTCGCCGAGTGCCTTGCTGCGCTTGGTGGCAGTGCTCACGCCTACGGCGATGATGGCTATCGGAATGGCTGCCTCAAACACCTGTCCTACCTTCAGTCCTAGATAGGCTGCGGCAGCAGAGAAGATGATTGCCATCACGATGCCCCAAGTCACCGACCATCCGTTTACCTCGGGATAGACCTTGTCGGGCGACATGAGGGGCTTGTATTCTTCCCCGTCCTTCAGCTCTCGGAAAGCGTTCTCGGGGAGGTTCATGTTTTCATTCATTATTCTATATTTTTATGTTATTTAAGTTCTTGTTGTCGTTTTTTGTCAAGAATTAGAGAATTAGAGAATTTTTATATCCTCTGATGAGATATTAAGTTGAATTCATGAGAATTACAAGAGAAGGCTCTGCCTTCGCAACCTTGTTCTGGGCTTGTTTCTTAGTGCCCGTTAGGCTTATTCGGCTTGCCGAATATCTCAAATTCTCATCAATTCAACTTCGCTTTATAACAGAGTGAAAATTCTCTAATTCTCTAATTCTTGACAAAAAATAACAAGAACTAGACGATTTGTGTTATTTCTCGATTCTGATGATGTACTCACTCATGAAGCTAGCTCCTGGCTGCAAGCGGTTCATCAGATACTTGTCCTTGAACTCGCCGTCGAACTCAGCCCAGTCGTGGATTCCGTACCATGGTTCGATGCAGATGAATGGGGCGTGCTTGCCTGTTGGGTTCCAGATGCCCAAGGCTGGGGTCTTGAACTCGAGGGTTACGTGTGGCTCGCCCTGCTCATTGAGGATGCTCACCTGCTTCACTTGGCTCTTGTCGAAGATGACGGCATCGTCGGCGAAGGTCTCCTCGTCCACTTCCCAGATGCCCTTGTTGGTCTCTACGGTTTCCTTGGCTTGGCGGTCGATGCAACCTCCAACATTGCCGAAGAGGCGAACAGGTGCCTCGTTGTCGAGTTTCAAGGTTGCGTGCATAGGCTCGCCTTTCTTGCAGCCTGGTACGAGGAATGCAGGGTGACCACCAATCTGGAAGAAGATTTCCTTGTCGTCGGTGTTCTCCACATGCCAGATAACATGAATCTCGTTGCCTTCCAAGCGATATGAGATGGCTAGGTTAAAGCGGTAAGGGTATACCTTGTGCGAAACCTCCGTATCGAGAAGAGCGAAGGTGAGGCGGTCGGCGGTCTTGCCTACGAGCGCAAACTCGGTGTCACGGGCGAAGCCATGGCGAGAGAGCTTATATTCCTTGCCGTCGATGCGATATGTGTCCTTCCACAGTCCGCACACGATAGGGAAGAGGATAGGAGAGTGGCGGTTCCAGTATTTCTCGTCGCCGTCCCAAAGATATTCGTTACCATCGGCATCCTTGATGCTCTGAAGTTCTGCTCCCAGTGGAGAAATCTCCAAGGTGAGCTGGTCGTTCTTGATTTGTTCCATTGTTTATTATTGTTTAATTTTTTAATGTTTAAAGTTTTCTCTCTGTGTTGTTGAAACGGGCTGAAAGCCCAAAAGCACCTAGCGCAGGGCAACGCCCTGGGTAGATATGTAGGGAACGATGCGCCTTGAAAGGGCAAAAGCCTTATTTTAAATAGCCGAATGCAACCTAACTTTTGCAAAGATACGATTTATTTTCGTAAAAGCGTAAAGTTTTGTACGATTTTGTTAGTCTATTCCAATTATTTGCCGTAATTTTGCAGTCCGAAAAAGAAAAATATCAATATGACTAGCAGTAATAAAGTGAAAGGATTTGCGGCTGGAATCATCGCCGCCGTGTGTTATGGTACCAATCCATTGGGAACGCTCGAGCTCTATGGCGATGGGTTCAGCTCTGGTTCGGTGTTGATTTACCGTTATCTTCTGGCGGTTGCGATGTTTGCCGTTGTGATGCTTTGGAAGCGGGAAAGCTTTAAAATCAAGTGGGGGCACGCCATTCGACTGGCGATGCTGGGAGTGATGTTCTCGCTCTCTTCTTGCACGCTCTATCTCAGTTTCCATTATATGGCGGCTGGCATTGCGAGTACCTTGCTCTTCGTTTACCCGATTATGACGGCGGTATTGATGACCGTTTTTTTCCACGAGAAGGTTACTTGGACCACGACCATTGCCATCCTTTTGGCGGTTTGCGGTGTCGGCTTGCTCTATCAGGGCGACGGCAATGAAAAATTGAGTACGGCGGGTTTCGCCCTCGTCATGGTTTCGTCTTTGCTCTATGCGCTCTATATCATCTCGGTGAACAGGAGTCACATGGAGATGTCGAATGTTAAGTTTACGTTTTGGATATTGGTCTTCGGTTGTTTGACGATGGTTGCCTTCTCCTTGATTTCGGGCGAGAGCTTCCAGTTGTTGCAAACGCCCAAGCAGTGGTTGTGTGCTGCTCAGTTGGCATTGTTGCCTACGGTGTTGTCGCTCTTCTTCATGACCATCTCCATCAATCTCATCGGCAGCACGCCAGCTGCCATCATGGGAGCGTTGGAGCCTGTTACGGCGGTCGTCATCGGTGTGTTTATCTTTGGCGAGAGCTTCTCCTTGCAGCTTGCCATCGGCATCGTTGCCATCCTCTCGGGTGTAACTTTGATCATCGCACGTAAAAAATCATAGTATAAACTATATACAAAACTAT
>DJSH01000070.1:86056-88522 GCA_002440225.1 Candidatus Segatella violae | reverse complement strand
TTCAACATGTCGAGCTTCTCTGCCTGGGTGGCGCTCATCTTGTCGATTGCCTCCACCATTTTCTTGATGGCATCGGTAACGGAGATGTTGCCCTTGTTGATGGCTTCCACGAGAGCGGTGAAATCATTGTTCACGGTGATATTGACGGTATGGTTGTAGTTCAACTCCGGTGCATCCTGGTGACAGGATGTGAGGGTGCTTGCCGAGGCGGTCGCCATCAGGGCAAGAACCATTATTTGCTTCTTGTTCATATCTTATAATTTAGAATTTATATCCTAGGGTTACTAATACATGGTCGGTGTGGCTGGGCATGAAGTCCTTCTTGCCTACGAGGTAGTCGATCTCGCCCTTGACGCCGAGCGTGACGTGCCTATCCACATCAGCCTCAAAGCTCAGGCTGAGAGGGATATAGACGCAGTTGGCATCAAGATTCTTGTTGGTGGATTTCAGACTGCCGCTGCTAGAGACGACGAGGTTCTTGACATCGGTGAAGGTGAGGTCGCCCGTGATGGGATACTCCTTGCCATCCACGATGACCTTGCCGCCCTCCATAGCGTCGATGCTATACTCGCTGCCGTAGCTCATATAAGCTCCGACTCCCGTACCGAGATAGACATTCAGCCAGTGGCTCTTTCTGTCGTGGCAAAGTCCCTCGGCGAGGTTGCACTCGGCAGAAAAGCCGAAACGGTGGTATTTTACTTTCTGATTACCATACAGATGGGCACGACCATCCGCATCGAGACTCACCGAGGAGTATCGCTGTTCACGACTATAGGAAGAATAAAGGTAATCAATGCCTAAGCGACCAAGACGGCTTAGGGAATAATGAACTTGCGCACCCACGGAGGGAGCGACTTTGGCATACTGCGGATTCACGCTCTGGTAATCGACGCCAGAGGCGAAGCCGACACCACCCTGAAGTGAAAGGCTCCAAGACGACTTGGAAGCTAATGGGCTTTCACCGCCCCCCCATTTACTACGGCATGGATAGGAAGAGTCGTTGCCGCAGTAAGCGCCAAGGTGGCGATAAGTGGTTTAATCAATTGCTGTTTCATATATTTTTCGTATTTTATATTCGTTGTTGTTGGCGATAGCCCACGCTGTAAGGGTTGTAGATTGGGCATATCATACACTAGCAACGCCACAAAGATACAAAAAATAATTGAATACGTAGGTGGAATATTTATATTTTTTGTTATTTCATTGCTTTTTTAGTAGGAAAATCGTGTATTTGTAGATAGTTTTGTAAATAAGTTCCGTTCCGTGACACGGAACGGCCGTTCCAAGACACGGAATGCACATTCCAAGACACGGAACGCACATTCCGTGTCACGGAACGGAACTTTCTATTAGGGTTAAATGATTGTAGTACTAATAAAAAAATCATCTATTGGCTGTCTGCCACAGATAAGTATCAGTACAATGAATCATGGCGTTTTGGTCGGCAATCATCAACTTGAAGTCGCCTTCCTCCAATCTCCACTTGCCATCCCAACCAACAAATGCCAAGTCGTCTGCCTTCAAGTCGAAGGTCACGGTCTTGGTTTCGCCCGGCTGAAGCTCCACCTTGTCGAAGGCACGGAGACGACGGCCATCTGGCACCATGCTGGCGATAAGGTCGCTACTAAAGAGGAGGACACTCTCCTTGCCAGCCACCTTGCCAGTGTTCTTCACATCCACACTCACCTGGATGAGGTCGCCATGGCGGAAGTCTGACTTAGAAACCTTCAAGTTGCTATATTGGTAAGAGGTGTAGCTCAAACCCTGACCGAAGCCCCACTGTTGGGTAATCTTTGCATTGTAATCATAGGCACCTTCCATCGTACCCACCTCCTCACTCTTCTTGAAGTCGTAGTTAGCGAGCGAGTTGATTTCCTTAGGATAGGTGTAAGGCATCTTACCACTGAAGTTGGACTTGCCCGATACCAAGTTAGCCAAGGCATCGCCACCATAGTTTCCGGGGATAAGGATGTCGATGATGCCCTTTGCCAAAGGCTCGATGTCGGCGATAAGACGAGGACGCCCCTCGTTCAGCACCAAGACGATAGGCTTTCCTGTCTTGGCGAGTGCCTTCACCAGGTTGCGCTGGTTCTCGGAGAGCCAGAGGTCGGTCAAGTTGCCCGGCGTCTCGGTATAAGAGTTCTCACCGATGCAAGCCACGATGACGTCGGCATCCTTCGCCGCATTTACCGCACCCTGAATCTGAGGCTCGTTCTCCTCCCAGTACTTACCCTTCTCATTATAAGTAACACCCTGGTTCAAGATGACGTTTTCCTTGCCATACTCATTGCAGAATGCCTCGTAGATGGTATTGTACTTGCCAGCAAACTCATCGGCACGATGTCCCTGCCAAGTATAGCTCCAACCGCCATCCAAGCAACGCATCTGGTTGGCGTTAGGCCCCGTCAAGAGAATTTTCTTACCCTTGGCAAGCGGCAAGATAGCGTTACCATCCGCCAACTTCTC
>DJSH01000070.1:64857-85970 GCA_002440225.1 Candidatus Segatella violae | reverse complement strand
CCACCAAACTTAGGATAATTCTTCAACTTCTGGGTTGGGTTCTTGAAGAGGTCGAGGCGATACTTCATGCGAAGCACACGGCGACAAGCATCGTCGATACGGCTCATCGGAATCTTGCCTTCGTTGACCAACTCGATGAGATAGCCACAAGCATCGCAAGAGTAAGGCTCCATAATCATGTCGATACCGGCATTGATGGCGATGCGGAGCGCATCCTTCTTATCCTTAGCCACCATCTCTCGGGTATAGAGGTTGTTGATGTCGGCCCAGTCGGTAATGAGCACGCCGTCCCAACCCGTCTCTTCCTTCAGCCATCCGGTCAAGATGTCCTTGTTGGCGTGCATCGGCATACCGTTGACGGAAGCGGAATTCACCATCACAGTCAAGGCACCAGCCTGAATACCCGCCAAGAAAGGAGCGAAATGCTTCTCTCGCAAGTCGGCAGGAGAGATATAAGCCGGCGTACGGTCCTTGCCAGTCCAAGGCACACCATAGCCCATGAAGTGCTTCATCGAAGTGGCGATGTGATACTGGTCGATGTTGTTAGGGTCTTTGCCCTGGAAGCCATAGACCATCGACTTGCCCATCTCACTGCTAAGGTAGCAATCCTCGCCGAAGTTCTCCCAGATACGTGGCCAACGGGCATCACGACCAAGATCGACGGTAGGACTATAGGTCCAAGGCACACTCACGGCACGAGTCTCATAAGCGGTAGCCTCAGCCGAACGACGAGCGATCTCACGATTGAAAGTGGCAGCCACATTGATGTTCTGAGGGAAGAGGGTTCCGCCCTGGGTATAAGTAGAACCGTGGTTCTGGTCGAGACCGAAGACGCAAGGGATGCCGATGCGCTTCATCGAAATCTTCTGGATTTGCGAGATATACTTCTCCCACTGCTTGGCAGTTGGGGCGCAAGTGTTAGGAGCGTTGAGGATGGAGCCTATCTTGTAGCGAGAGAGGATGGAGTCGGTCTTGTGCTCGTCGATATAGAACACGCCGTTCTTGTCGTTGGCACCGAAGAGGTCGGTCACCAATTCCATCATCTGTCCTATCTTCTCCTCCAAGGTGAGTTTCTTCAGGGTTTGTTCCACCTGAGCCTCAATCTTTGGGTCGCTCTTAATCACAGGAGTGTGGACTACGTTGCTAGCAGAAGCTGCAAATACTGGAGAATTGGACAGGCAAGCACTGGCCAATGCCAACATTGAAAGGGATAATAATGCTTTCTTCATAAAGATGTCTTTTTAGTCGTTTTTATTTCATAAACGAACTATTCTCAATTATATTATATATAATAAGGTGAAATCAGAGAAAAAAGCCTCCCCTATTACCAGGAACAGGGAAGGCTCAACATAAACTTATTCAATAGTCACTTTCTTGACTGTATAGCCATCTCCAACGATGAGGAGACCGTTCTGCTCTGTCAAGAGTTGGATAGACAAGTCGGTCAACTCAAACTCCCAGGTAGCAGGACCATTCACCATGATGTCGCCACGCTCTGGGTCGCCCTTACCTGTCAGGAGGTTGTTCCACCAAGCCGTAGTAGCCGTACCCTGTCCTGAGCCATCTACATAGACACGGAGGATGGTGCCAGCCTTCACCTTAGAGAGGAAGGTATCCTTCAAGGCATCGAATGGAGTACCCCATGTCACGGCAAACTCACCTTCCCAGATGGTATTCTCCATAGATGGACGAGCCTCTGTGGTTACCTTGATGGTACCACCAGCAAACTGAACGCCCTCGCCATCCACCAATGTGATGTCGTAATCGCCATTGGCAAGGTCTGATGGTGCTGTCACTTTCAAGGCAGTACCCTCTTCGAGCACTTCGAAGGCTGCTTCCTTGCCACCGATGAGCACCTTCTGTACGGTACCCAAGTTCTTGCACTTATGGATGGTTGTGGTTTCTCCTGGAGCCACCCAAAGTTCGATGGCGTTGGTACCCAAGGCAGGATCGTCGGCAGCAGGAGTCACAGTTACATTCAAGGTGCGAGAAGTGGTCTTGCCCTTGGTGGTGGTAGCCACAATCTTCAACTCATGGCTACCCACTGGCAAAGTCTGGTCGATGGTGGTACCCTCGGCAATCTGAGTGCCGTCGAGCAACCAAGTCACCGTGGTATAGTGAACAGGAGTCACCTTGATTTCCAACTTATAGTTCGTCTTGCGGTCTATCTTGGAATCAGCCAAGTCGGTGTTCAAGATACGTGGACTGTCGTCTTCGCTGACGGTGAAGAATGGGTCATCGTCAGAAGAACAAGATGTCAAAGCAGATGTGCCAGTGAGCGCGAAGCTCACAGTGAAGAGCATCATCAAAGCCTTCAAGACCTTTCCCTTATATTGTTTCATTGTCTTATTCATCCTTAATTATTAATTCTTAATTATTAATTCTTACTTATCCATTACTTAATGTATCCCTTTCCGAATGGAGGATTGAACTCATCCTGTACATGGATGTCGCTCTTGTCCCAGTACAACTTAGAGTGCCAGTTGTCGGTACCACCCATACGTTCGATGGCAGCCTTGTAGTTCACGCTGTTGTACTGACCCTCCAACTCAGGATAGCGCAAGCGAGTAGGCATCGACATATCCGAATCGGTGTAAGTAAATCCATTGGTGAAGATACCAAGACGACTTCTATCCAAGATGGCAGGATAATCGGAGCGGCGCATATTTGCCCAAGCCTCGGAAGGATTCATCATGTGGAGAATCCAAGCCTGGGTGTTGATGGTCTCCTTAGGGTTGTCGCCCAATTTGTTGTTGGCGATGAACTCATCGATCTCCGCATCTGAAATCTTATTGGAGGTGAGATAATGGTTGTTGAGCAACTGCATGCTGGCACGAACACCAGCCTCGTAATGACTCTCGGCGTCACCTGCCACATTCCATCCCTTGGTCTTAGCCTCAGCCAAGAGGAATTCCACCTCTGCATAGCTCATCAAGTCGCCAGGGCAAGAAGGCGCCTCGAAGTCGATGTTCAAACATGGACGCATCGCACGAGCACGATAATCCGAGTTGTCGTAGTTGTTGGCATCTATGTCAGCCTTCTTCTGGAGAGTAGGGAAATCGGAAGTGGCAGCAACATTCATCCAGTCACTATACCAAGCGGCACCTGGGTTACAAGGTTCCTCACCTGTTGCAGAACGCTGGAAGTAAGCCAACATCTCGTCGGTCAAGTCGATGTTCTCCTCCTTGTCTGGCTTCACCTGACTACGCTTGATGTTGTAGTAGTGACGGCAGATGCGGTAGAGGCGAGGGTCGTTGGTGTTCTGCAACTGATAGAACAACTGCGAACTTACGAAGGTTGGAGAGGTTGCGTCCTGACCATACAGTATCTCACCCAAAGCATTGGTGCGGAAGTCGTAGTCGTTGGCACCATCATAATAGGTATAAGGAGAGTCGGCATACTTGATGTAAGCATCGTCGGCAGCGCTGGCGATGGCGCCGGCAGCCACAGCCTTCTCAAACTCTTCCTGTGCTTTCTGTGGGTTTACATCCGAAATTCTCATGGCATAACGCATACGAAGGGCGTTGGCATACTTCTTCCACTTGGCTACATCGCCACCCATGCTGGTTACGTCGCCAGAGATATGGTCGGTACCCGTGCCGAGTTGCTGCTCGCAAGCATCAAGCTCCTCGAAGAACCAGTTGTAGATATCCTCTACGGTATCATACTTTGGGGTGGAGATACCAGAGATGTAACCCAAACCTGCCTCAGAAGCAGGAATATCGCCATAGGTATCTGCCAACACAGAAAGGAGATAGACACGATGGATGCGAAGTGCCGCATTCAGGTTTGCCTTGTCCTCCGAGTTGTGGATGGCATCCACGAGATTCTTGATACTTACCTCGTAGTAGCGGTCCCAGATACGACGAGCGATATCATCCTCGAAGAAATTGGAACCCGCATAGTTGGTTACGTTCCAACCACCAGCGAAGTGCTGAGTGAAACCCGAGATATAGTTACGGTAGGTGTCCATCAAACTAAAGTCACCATAAGTCTGCAACAAAGATGTGGTCAGCTGTGCGTTAGGGTCAAGCTCGCTCACCTTGGTCTTGTCGGTATTGATGTTGCTCAAGGTATCGTCAGAGCAAGAGGTCATCGCTGTGCCTGTCGCCATCAGGGCGAAAGCCATCATCAAGCTGCCCTTACTCATATATTTCTTGATTATATTGTTCATTTTAATTTACTTTTTTAAAAGTTAGAACTTCACGTTTACATTCAAACCATAGCTCTTGCGAGATGGCAGCGAGCCATACTCCAAACCGAGACCCGATGTATTGTAGCTGGAGTCTGGGTCGATGTTAGGAATGTTCTTCCAAACGATGAATGGGTTACGAGCCACGAACGATACGGTCAAGCCCTTCACATACTTGCCCAAGATGCTCTCTGGGAAGGTGTATCCGAAGGTAATCTCACGGCACTTCACGTAAGAGTTGTCATAGACGAAGGCGCTCTGTACGCTGGTGGCGATATGCTTCCAGTAATCCTCAGGATTTACGGCGATGTCGTTCTTGCGATAAGTACCATCTCCATTGTCGATGACACCCTCTGCTACGAAGCCCTTGCAGTTGCCTGCCTCACGCCATGCGGCGATGTCCATGCCTGCTGCCTGGCGAGCCTCCTCGGAAGCGTACCACTCCTCACGACCTGCCAATGTTCCCTTTGCCTTACCTGTCTGGTAAGCGGAGCGCATAGACATTGAGTAGATGTCGGCACCCACCTTCACATCGAAGGATGCGGAGAGGCGGAAGTTCTTATAGGTGAAGGTGGAGTAGAAACCGCCTGTCCAGTCCCAAGAGGAGTTGCCGATTGTCTTGATTTCCTGGTCAACCTTTGGCAGACCTGTGGCTGCATCGATGATGACCTGTCCCTTGTCGTTGTAGAGGAAGTCGTGACCACGGATGGCACCGTAGTTCTCTCCCACCTGGGCACCTACCGATACACCACACCAAGTTGCCTTGGCTAACTCGAAGTAGTCCATGCCATCGGTGAGCGACTTCACCTTGTTGGTATTCTTCGAGAAGTTGATACCCAAGTCCCAGGCGAAGTCCTTGATTTGGAGCGCACGACCGTTGAGGGCTATCTCGACACCCTTGTTCTGTATCTCACCGGCATTGATGAGGCGGTAAGCATAGCCTGAGGTGGTGGTGGAAGCCAAGCTCAAGATTTGGTCCTTGGAGTTCTGATTGTAATAGGTGGCATCCAAGCCCAGGCGGCCATTGAAGAACTTCATCTCCAAACCGAGTTCGTAAGAACCTGTCATGGTTGGCTTCAAGTCCTTGTTTGGCTGGGTGGAGTTGGCTATCATACCGATGGTATAGCCGGAGTAGCTGTACTTGCCCGTGGTATAGTTGAGCGCCAACTGATATGGGTCGGTATCGCTACCTACCTTCGCCCAAGATGCACGAATCTTACCATAGTTGATAATCTTCTTGTTCTTGATGAACTCTGAGAACACCAAGCTACCTGATACTGATGGGTAAACGTATGTATTGTTGTTGGTAGGGAGCGTAGATGACTTATCACCACGGATGGTTCCCTCCAAATAGTAAGTATGCTTGTAGCCGAGGCTCGCACTGGCATAGAGAGAGCTGATTTGCTTCTTGTACATGCTCTCGCGAGTGTTCTGCTCCTGATAGTTCATGATGTTCTGGATACCACTCATCTGCTGGTTGAGACCTACGTTGGTGGTGGTCTTGTTGTTCACCTTGAAGATGTTGCCACCCGCTGTAGCGTTGACATCGAAGTCGCCCCATGAGTTGTTGTAGAGGGCGAGAATCTCGGCGTTCAATGTGCGGTTGTTGAAGATTTGGTCGGTAAGCTTTCCTGCTGGAGTTCCTGGAGTGGTCTTGGCGATGAAGTCCTCGAAGTTCATGCTGTTGATGTCGGTACCGATGGTACCCTGCAACTTGAGGTGCTTGTCGATGTTCCAGATGGCCTTACCTGTGAAACGGAACACGTCCTTGTCGGATGTATTGCTGTTCTTGTAGAGATCCCAGTATGGGTTCTTGTTGTACTGGTCGTTACCATTCCAGTTGGAGTAGTTGCCGTCGGCATCCTCATAGCGTTTGAGCCAAGCCTGGTCGTAGGTACCGGCAAGGGTCATGAGGTTCTTACCCACATTGCTCTGGGAGTCGCCCAATGCAGGACGGTTCTTCACCTTCTCACGAGTATAGTTGGCTGTGAAGTCGAAATCCACAGGACCAGCCGAGGTATTGACACGGAGGTTGAAGTTATCACGACTCATATTGGTGTTAGGCAGGATGTCCTTGTTGCGCATATCGGTAACAGAGAAACGCATACCTGTCTTACCAGAATTGACGGAAAGGATAGCAGAGTTCTGGGTAGTAAAACCAGTTCGGAAGAAATCGGACGCATTGTTAGGGTGCATCATGAACGGACGCTCCTCGCCATCGAAATACTTGAACATGAAATCATCTGCCTTAGGACCCCAACTAGAGTTGGTACCCGAAGTAGATGAAGTTGGGAGGGCACCATTGTAACCCATACCATACACCTCCTGGATTTCATCCCACTTAGCCAACTGAGTATCTACGGTATAAGAACCATTGTACTCCACGGAAATCTTATCCTTCTCAGCCTTCTTGGTTGTAATCAAGATAACACCGTGGGAAGCACGGCTACCATAGAGGGCAGAGGCAGCAGGACCTTTCAAGACGGTCATGGTCTCGATGTCGTCAGGGTTGATGGCAGAGATACCATCACCGAGGTCGTAGCCACCAGCTTCGCCAGCGCTACCAAAGTTTGTATTGTCCAAAGGCACACCATCCACCACGTAGAGCGGTTGGTTGTTGCCTGCCATTTCTGTATTACCACGAAGGAGTACACGGGTAGAACCAGATGCACCACCGGCTGTGTTCTGCACCACGAGACCAGCCACCTTACCAGAGAGGGAGTTGATGACGTTGGTTTCCTTCGCCTTGGTGAGTTCCTCACCCTTCACTTCCTCCAAGCCATAACCAAGCGCCTTGCGGTCGCGTTTGATACCGAGGGCAGTCACCACGACCTCATTCAAGGCCTTGCCATCCTCGTGCAAAGTGATTTTCATGCCATTAGCAGCTTTCACAGTCAAAGTCTTGTAGCCTACATAGCTCACTTCGAGTGTAGCGCCTGGCTTACAATTCAAGGTAAAGTTACCATCTAGGTCGGTAACGGCACCATTGGTTGTACCAGCCACCTTTACGCTAGCACCGATAAGGGTTTCGCCAGTGGCGTCCACCACGGTACCCTTGATACCCTGGTTCTGCTGAACGCTCATCGCTGCATTGTTCATCTGAGCAGCGAGGATGGCAGAAGTAGGCATCCACATCAAACCTGCACCGAGCAGGCCGAGAAACATTGTCTTTTTTCTCATAATTGATATCTTGTTTTTAGTTTAATAATTACAAATGAATTCTTCACTCTTCGTTCTTCACTCTTCACTTAAAATCACTTTCCAAAGATTCCTTCGAGAATCCAAGGGGCATTGACCTTCATGCTCTTGAAGCGGTCGAAGATGCCATACTTCTCTGAGCCGTTGCCGAAGTGATTGTTGTCCCAGACAAAGGTGGAGAAACCGCGCTTGCGTGCCTCGGTAGTCAAGAACTTGCAGTAATAAGTCATATTCTCATGCACTTTCTCGGAGTTTGACTTGTAGTGGTCGGTTACCCCCCACTCTCCTATCACGATGCCCAAGCCTTTGCTGCTCCAGGTATTCACCACCGTATTAAAGAAGTCGGTCATCGATTTCTCATTACTATCAGGAATCTTACCATACTGCTTATAGGCATCGCCCCAGTAATCGTAGGTGCAATCGCCAGCGTAGCTCCAAGGCTGATAGTAGTGGAACTCCACACTCATATAGTTGTTACCATTGCCTTCGGCATCCTTCGGAATGATGAAATCACCATTCTCGATACCAAACCAAGGGTTGCAAACGTAAGTCTGTACGATGAGATGGCGCTTGAGGTTGTTGCCTCCTGTGGCACGAACCATATCCACGAAAGTCTGGTTGTAAGCATTCTGCACTTCGAGGTTCTCGGCAGTAGGTTTGCCCCAGTTGTCCTTGATGTGGACCTCGTTGGTACCAGCGAAAGCCAAGCGATAATCATAGTTGGCAAACTCTGAGGCGATGTTCATCCAGAGGAGAGCGAGTTTCTGGCAGTTCTCATCTTTATATTGATAGGTAGGACGACCTTCCAGCCATTTCTCATGATGCACATTGATGATGACCTTCAAGTCGTTGCCGAGGCACCAGCCCACGACTTCCTTGATACGAGCAATCCAAGCCTTGTCGATGCTCATCGCCTGAGCGTTGGTGATGTGGCATTGCCAACGGATAGGAATACGGACGGCATTGAAGCCCGCCTTCTTCACGGCGACAATCATCTTCTTGGTGACAACGGCATTGCCCCAAGCAGTCTCCGCATTGATGGAGCCATCCGGATTGCCAATTTGCATCGACTCGCCGTCCTGTCCTGGAGCAGAGCATTCAAACTCATTGCCGAGGTTCCAGCCAATCACGTCCTTGTTCCATTGCTGGGCGGTAGGGATGGATTCGCTCGTGCCATTCGTATTGCCAGAGGCGGAAGGAGTGCCTGATGCCGAACCATTGCCAGAGGCGGTAGGGTCACTCGGAGTATCCATCACCGATGGACTAGCACTACAAGAAAACGTAGTGAACATACTTGCGATAAGCAAGCAGGTTTTCAAAAAGTTCCTTTTCATTATTAAGTTTTTTAAACCTAGTTTATAGTTGCTGTTTATTCGTTATTGTTTATTCATTGCGAGTTGTTGTTAGAACTCGGTTGCAAAAGTATAGAAAAGGAAGAAAAGCTAGGTTTGAATGCAAACAAAAAAGGTTTCAAATCTGACTTATCGCCAGGTTTGAAACCTTTTATGCATATATAACTAACAGAATATCAGATAGTAGAGAGAGTTATCTCACTTTATCTATTATTCGTATTGCTCATTTTATTCGTACTTGCTTGGTGACACTCCGAAATGCTTCTTGAAGACGGTACTGAAGTACTTCACATTCACAAATCCTGCCTTCACGGAAACATCCAAGACGCTTTCACCCTGCTTCAGATACAGGGCTGCTTGCTCCAAACGAATGAGTCGCATGAAGTCTTGCGGTCCTTGCCCGGTAAGGGTTTTTAACTTGCCATAGAAGAGGGTGCGGCTCATCGCCATCTCTCGACATAGGCGGTCGATATTGAAGTCGGTATCGCTCAGGTTGTCGAGGACGAGGCGAGTCGCCTTCTCTACGAAGGCTTGGTCTTGCGGATTCAGTTCAACCTGATTTTCCTCATCGGATGAATTGCTCTTTTCATCGGATGATGTATTCTTTTCTTCGGAAGATTTATTTTTTTCATCGGAAGACACGGATTGAACGGAATTTTCATTCTTGACGATGGCAAGACTTCGCTCCATATAATATTGACTCAGACGGCGACGATTCCTCAACATGCTCGCAATCTTGCTGGCAAGGATGGCGGAATCGAACGGCTTGGCGATGTAGTCATCTGCTCCAAGGTCTAAGCCCTCTATCATGAAGTCGCGACCAGCCTTCGCCGTCAAGAGGATGACAGGCAACCAACTGGTTTCCTTGTTTTCCTTGATGCGGCGGCAAAGTTCGTCACCCTGCATTCCTGGCATCATCACGTCAGATACCACAATATCGCACTCACCGTTCTCCGACAAGTACTTCAAGGCAGTCTCACCGCTCTCCACATCCACCACATGGTATTGGTCGGCGAAAGCCATACGGATGTATTGACGGAGGTCTTCGTTGTCATCGACAAAGAGGAGAGTATCCTTTTGGAGTTCATCAGATGCATCTTTCTTTTCTTTCACGGAGAGTTCAGAAACTTCCACATCCTCTGATTTTAAATTTTCATCGGAAGACACGGAGGCATCGGAAGTTTCTTGCTGATTCAATGATTCGGAAGAAACGGAAGCGTCTATCGATGCTCGGAATGACTCACAACCTTCACCATCGCTTAAAGTTTTGACTCTATCGCTTGAAACATCTATATATCCGATATCATCAGGCAATACGACTACGAAAGTCGTTCCCTTGCCCTCTTCGCTCTCAAAAGACAGTTTGCCTCCCAGCTTCTGCACGAGCTGTCGGGTGAGCATCAAGCCCAATCCACTGCCCATCTCCTGGGAGTTGACCGCATTGGAGGCACGGAAGAAACTCTGGAAGATATGCTTGGTCTCGGATTTCGGGATGCCGATGCCGGTATCGCTTACCTTGATGATTACTTGCTTGGCAGCCGCATCTAACGAGGCAGAGACGGTGATGGTTCCACCCTCCCCTGTATATTTTACGGCATTGGAGAGGAGGTTCTCGAATATTAAGTCCATCATCGAGAGATCGGTGCAGAAGGTATGCTGTTCAATGGCCGTCAATCGGAGGCTGATGTGTTTCTCGCTTGCCGACATCAAGAACTTATCCACCTGCTGGCGCAAGAGGACAGACAGTTCCACTTGCTGCAAGTGGACTTGCGCCTTCGCTTGGTCTATCTTCTGGAAATCGAGCAACTCGGTCACCATTCTCAGGAGTTTGTCACCATTGCGCTGCGCCATCTCCAAGAACATTCGGCTCGTATCGCCCAACGTAGCATCCTTCGCTAAGTCGGCTAGCGGTGCCAGTACGAGACTCAACGGTGTGCGGATGTTATGGGCTGTATTGACGAAGAAATTGATTTTCTCATCATAGTACTTGCGATGCAAACGCTCCCTGTAGTAATCCCATCCGAAATAGACAATGGTACCCAAGATGCAGAGATAGACGACCCATGCCCACCAAGAGTTCCACCAAGGCTGGGCGATATGGATGCGCAAGGTTTTCTCTCCCAACACGCGTCCGTTGCTCCTACCGATAGCCTTGACGTGCAAGGTGTAACTGCCAGGAGGCAAGTTGGCGAAACGAGCCTGCTGGTAGGCTGAAGGCACACTCCACTGATGGTCGTATCCCTCCATGTAATACTGATACTGGATGTCGTGCTGATAAGGATAGTTGATGCTCTCGAAATGCACGACGAGGGTATTCTCGCTGTGAGAAAAGCTCATCTTGCCAGCCTGTAACATATCAAAAAGCTCGGTATTCCAGTCTTCTTGTCGGGCAGCCTCGTCGAAAGTCTTGCCCTCCACCTCTACGCTAGTGATACGCAGAGGAGCGGCATAATTCAATCCCTTGGCAAACTTGGATGCCAAGACCACAGCTCCATCACTGCTTCCGAATATCATTCGTCCGTCATAGGTTTGAGTCACCGACATTCGCTTGTACTCTCGCTCCAATCCCTTGAAGAAGTTGAGGTTGGTCACCTTGCCATGGTCGATGAAAGCCAGTCCCTTGTCGGTACTCATCCACACCTTGCCACTTGGCGTCTTGACCAAGGCATAGACGGTGTTGGAAGGCAAGGACTGCGACGTGGTATAATTCTTGATCTGATGCTTCTGACAATCATAGAGATACAAACCTCCTCCATCGGTGGCTATCCAGATATGCCGAGCATCCTGAAAGACCATCGCATTGACGAAGAAATTACAATCGGTAGTTGGAAATTCCGCAGGATAGAAGAATCGACTGACACGATGGCTTCGCTTGTCGATGCGATAACATCCATGGGTGGTACCCACCGCAATGCTCTTCTTGTCTGGCGACTCCACGATACTCTGCACCTCATTGACAGGCAGATAGATAACAGAGTTATCCACACTTTTATTTTTCTCCAAGGAAGATGGAATATGCACCAGGTCGCCATCCAAGCAACCGATCCACAAGCCTCCTTCACTATCCTTGAATATACTGTACACATAGTCGGTCTTCAACTTGCCATTCGACACAGAATAGGCTCGACTGCTGCTTCCATCGGCATGAATCTCATAGATGCCATCGCCATAGGTACCCACCAAGACCTTGCCATCGGCAGTTTGGCAAAGGGTAAGCGCCACCTTATTAAATAAGGTATGATGCCACTGGTGGGTTGGCTCGTCATAGATGCTCACCCCTTTGTCGGTAGCATACCATATCTTGCTGTTCAGCCCCTGTGCATCCACGCTCTGCAAGACATCGTTCACACCATTGTTGATGAGCGACTGACCGTTGAGATACTCATGGCGCACGAACTCCAAGGTATGCTCCATCGGAATCGCCAAATCTACGCCGCCTGAATAGGAACCCATCCAAAGGTCACCCAAATGGTCCTTGCAAAGGGCATAGACACCATTGCCTTGCAACACATTCTCCGGTCTGCCATCCGTATTCAAGAGTAAACTCGTCTTACTCGTCTTCTTGTCGTAAGCATAAACACCCGCTCCATCCACCGCCATCAAGATGGTGGTAGCATCGTAGGGGATAATGGAACGAACTGGAATAAGCGGAATATCCGATAAGGAAGAGTTTTTCGCAAGGGCTTTGGAGTCAGATAAAGTTTTGGAAGACAAGGGCTTCCAAGTCCTATCATCGAGCAGGAGGATGCCACGATGGAAAGTTCCCAACCATATCTGATGAGCCTTCACGTCGTGATAAGAGGAGAGCACGGAATACCCTCGCAACACCAGTCGAGGCTGGGCTGCATTCGGCGAATAGACAAAGACTCCCGAAGGAGAGCCTATCAACAACTGTTTGCCAATGAATCGGATATGGTTGACATACGTGTTCTTCAGAATGTATTTTCCTTGGTTTTGCGAACCTAGCGCAGTCTTTTCTTGGCTACCAGCAATAGTTGGAGCGGGCATCCTATACACGCCCCTATCCAATGCCATCCAAAAACATCCCTTGTCATCGACCAGCAAGTCATTGAGCACCATACTGCCTCCAAGCACATTGATGAGATTGACCTGGAGTTGGAAGGTATCTTTCACCTTATTATATAGATAGACCTTTCCCTTGTTGTCGTAAGCATAGATATGCTGTTGGCTATCCTTGGTCAACTTGATGTTTCTGCCGCTGGCATCGCTAAACTGCATATCGGTAGCCAAGGTATAGTTTCTCACCTGCTGTCCATTGTATCTATCCACACCTCGCTTGGTACTGATCCACATAGCACCATCCTCAGCCTCAACAATCGAATAGACACGGGCACTGGAGAGTCCATTATCCGTATTGACATTCGAGAGCATGAGCATGTTTCGGGTCAAATGCTCCTGGGCATGGAGCTGCAAGCACAGCACCATGCCAAAGAGCCCCAAGAAGGCCCATTGCCATTTTCGTATATATGATAAGCCTTTGTATTTCATCTACTGGTTTGTCTTTTCTTATTTCTTTTCTTATTTCTATTCTTATTTTTATTCTTATTTCTATTCTTATTTCTATTTTTCTATTCCAATCCCTTGATTTGCTTTTTCGGCGTAACGCCGAGACCTTTCAAGCTCTCCACTCGTCGCATCACGTTGCCGGTGCCATCGTAGAGTTGTTTCTTCGCCTTGTCGAAGGTACCAGAAAGACGGGTTATCAGGTCGCCGATGCCTGTGAAGGTATCCTCAAATACCGCTACCTTATCATAGAGGTCGGCTGCAGTCTTGACAATCTTCTCCACATTCTTGTTCTGACGGTCATACTGCCAGAGGTTGTAGGCGAGCTGAAGCGCCATAAGGAGGTTGCTTGGCGAGATGATGATGATTTTCTTCTGATAGGCATAGCGGCTGAGGTCAGGTTGCTGTTTCATCGCCGCGATATAGCTTGTCTCGTTAGGGATGAACATCAAGACAAAGCCGATGGCATCGTCCACCAACTGCGAGTAATCCTTCTCGGCAAGTTCGTCGATATGCTTGCGAACGCTCAGGGCGTGGGCTTTCATCAGTCGCTCACGGTCGGCATCGTTGTCGGCGGCAAGGGCATCGGAATAAGCAGTCAACGAAACCTTGGAGTCGATGACCACGCTTCTTCCCTCTGGGAATCGAACGATGACATCGGGACGGAAATTCTTGCCGTTCTCGTCCTTGGTATTCTCCTGGATAAAGAACTCCTCATCTTTTCGCAAACCGCTATTCTCCAAGATGGTCTCCAACACCATCTCGCCCCAGTCGCCCTGCATCTTGCTATCGCCCTTCAAGGCACGAGTCAGATTGGCGGCATCGGAACCTATCTTCGAGGTTTGCTCCTTGAGGTTGGCTACGGCTTGCTGCTGCTCCTGCTGGAAGAGGCGCATCGTTGCCTCGAAGGTGCTCTGCAGTTCCTTCTTGCTTACCTCGCTCTGCGTCTTGCTCTCCTCCACCGACTTCTTGAAGTCTGCGAATTGCTCCTTGATAGGTTTGAGCAGTTCGTCCATCTGCAAGCGGTTGTTCTCTTGCAGAGCAGACTGCTTGGCTGCAAGTTGTTCGGCGGCAGCCTTCTGCTGCTCGATATTCATGCGCTGCATCTCCTGTCGCAGAGCTCCCAACTTTTGCTCCCACTGCGCATCGCTCTCAGCACGAAGTTTGGCGGCATACTGTCGCTCGTTCGCCATCTGCTGTTTCAAATCCCAAATCTGCTTTTCATGCGTTTCTCTGAGCGTTTGCATTTCCGACAAATGATGCGAACGCTCATTTTGCAAGATAGCCTCCTGACTCTCTCGGATGCTCTGCTTTTCTTTCTCCAACACTTGCGCCTTAGCGATGAGCTGCGCCTTCTCCTCGCCAGCCGTTTTCGCCATCATCAACTTACCAACGAAGAAGCCGATGGCAAGGCCTATGATTAATCCTATTACTATTTCCATTATTTAATATTCCAAAATTTTAATTGTCAGAGTTATATCTTGCAAAAGTAATGTTTTCAAAACATAATTCGTGCAGAAGAGCCGAAATCTTGTGCTTATTTAACGATTCCGATTCGTTAATCTTTATTATATTTATATTATAATAGTATTATAATAAAAGTATTATAATTAACATTTATACTATTCTTTCCACACTCTCCTCTTCAGCCACAAGGCAAGGATGGGGTCGCTCATTTCCAAATGCTTGGGAGCAGAAATAGCAATCAAATCTTTCTCTATCAAAGCCTTCTTCAAGCGAGTGACATTGGCTGCCGTACCCAAACGATATTCATTTAATATGGCTGACTGGGTAAAACCTGTATGGACTCCATTCACGATGGCATGAAGAAAGTTCATCTGATAAGCCGAGAGTTCTTCGGTCTGCTGAATAAACAAAGGCTCGCAAGCATCCAACAATCGGTCGATACCATATTGCAAATCAGCCAGTGTCGCAGTTGTTCCATCAGCCGTTCTCAACCACACGAACCAAGCTAACTGCTGCACATAAGATGAATACCTATCCGTAACACGGCAAATCTCACAAGCCAACTCCTCTGGGATATGCTTACCCGTCGTTTCAAACCGTTGGCAGATATATTCCACCCAATCCTCCTCGCTAATCTTATTCAGATAGAACAAGTCGCCAAAGCGATAGAAAGGATAACTCTGATTCTGGAACATCTGCTCCATCATGTGCTTCTTGCTGCCATACAAACAATAAGACACATGGCTCTGCAACTGCCACACACCACGAAGACGTTTTTGGAAAGTCAAGGAATCTGGGAAATCACCAATCTGTTGGAATTCATCAATACACACCACGATATGGCATCCCTTAGCCTGGGCTATCGTTTCCGGAAGCCTCAACACTTCCTCGGTTGTATTGTTGCTCGCATTATACTCCAAGGACAAGGAAAAGTCATTCAAAGGGTCTTGTCCGAAACTTATCTTCGGCACGAATCGGCTCAAGAAAACCTTGGCATTCTCCATCCATTCCTCCCACTTATTAGATGTTGCTCGAACAAAAGCCGTTGCAAAAGCATTGATGAAATCATTCTCCGACCGACATCCGAAAGCATCGATGCGAGCAATCTTGATGTCCTCGCTCTCCACAAGCGAACACACCTTATCCACGAGCGAAGTCTTTCCCATACGACGTGGTGAAATCAGAATCGTATTCACGCCGTATGTAAAGTTTGCCTTCAACCGTTCCGTTTCCTCCCTTCGGACAGTAAAGGCATCGCCTTCCACTCGCACACCGAACACAAAAGGAGCTTCTATATGATTTTCCATAATCTCATATCTGCTAGTAAAGTCGCACTATCCAATTTCCTTAATTACGACTGCAAAGATAATAAAATTATCCATTTTAAACAAGATTGTTTAAAACAAAGTTGTTTAAAATGGATATTCTTTCATGATATTGCCCTAAATTTATTAAAAAATAAAGGAATGCAGATGGTATTCCGAAGAAAAGTATTACTTTTGCAAATATGAGTAAAAAAGAAGAAAAGCGACATATTTATCCACTCGTCACAGCCTCATCAACCTTTGATGCCGTGATACTTTGCGATGGCGACTACCCATCGCATGCCATCCCGTTGTCCATCCTCAACCACGCCAAATACTTGATTTGTTGCGACGGAGCGGGCATGCACCATATCTTGCATGGCGGCACTCCCGATGCCATCGTGGGCGACGGCGACTCTCTGCCAGAGGACTTCAAGCGCAGATACGCCGATATCCTGCACCAAGTTTCCGAACAAGAAGACAACGACCAGACCAAGGCTACCCGCTTCTGTATCGCCAAGGGATTCCGTCGCATAGCTTACTTAGGAAGCACGGGCAAGCGAGAGGACCACACCCTCGGTAATATTTCCTTATTAATAAGGTACATGAAGGATTTCCACCTAGATGTCACGATGGTAACCGACCATGGATACTTCACCCCAGCATCAGGCGTACAAGACTTCGACAGCTTTGTCCACCAGCAAATCAGCATTTACAACTTCGGATGCACCCAGCTTGCAGGCAAAGGGTTCAAATGGAATCCCTATGCTTACCAAGAACTTTGGCAAGGGGCACTCAACGAAGCCATAGGCGACGAAGTGACAATAGAGGCAGATGGCAATTATCTCCTCTTCCGAACTTTCGAGCCGAAGATGCCGAAATAAAGGAAATGCCCCTATGGAAGCATCTTTTGATTTCTAACATTAAAATAAATAACAGACTAAGATATGATTAAACGACTATTATCTTTTCTTGACGCTTCGCCAGTGAATTTCTTGGCGGTCAAGAACATGGCGGAAGAACTTGAGAAAAATGGTTTCCGCCGCATCAACCCACAGGAGCCTTTGGGCAAGATTGCAGCAGGCGACAAGTTCTTCGTTACCAAGAACGACTCCAGCATCTATGCCTTCCAAATCGGCAAGCAACCTATCGCCGACGCGGGCTTCCACATGATTTGCGCCCACTGCGACTCCCCTACCTTCCGCATCAAGCCAAACGCCGAGATGGATTGCGAGGGCGGCATCGTAAAACTCAACACCGAGGTATATGGTGGTCCGATTATGTCCACTTGGTTCGACCGTCCTTTGACACTCGCAGGTAGAGTGATTGTGAAGAGCGACGACGTAATGCACCCACAGACCTTGCTATTGCATATCAAGCGCCCATTGCTCCAGATTAGCAACCTCGCCATCCACTTCAACCGTCAGGTGAATGATGGTGTGAAGTTGAGTCGCCAGAAAGACGTGTTGCCTATCCTCGGCATTATCAATAATGAGTTGGAGAAGGGCAACCTCTTGATGAATGTGATTCTCGAAGAACTCAACAAGAATCCGATGACAAGTGACGACAAGCCATTCGGTAAGAAGGAAATCAAACAAGAGGATATTCTCGACTTCGACCTTTATCTTGCCGATGCCACACCAGCTTGTACCTTTGGAGCACATGATGAGTTTATCTCGTCAGGCAGACTCGATGACTTGTCGATGTGTTGGGCAGGAGTGGAAGCGATGATTGCTGCAACTTCCGAGGCATCATCCAAGAATGCATCAGAGGCATCTTCCGAAGTATCCGATACCACAAGAGTCCTCGCCCTCTTCGACAACGAGGAGACTGGTTCGCAGACCAAGCAAGGAGCAGGAAGCCCATTCCTCTCTTATATGCTCAAGCGCATTGCCCTGGCACAGAGCGGAACGGAGGAGGCATATTACCAGGCCGTGGAACGAGCTTTCATGGTCTCTGCCGACAATGCCCACGCTTGGCATCCTAACTATAGCGAGAAGTACGACCCTACGAACCATCCGATGTTGGGCGGTGGACCAGTCATCAAGTTTAATGCAGCCCAGAAATATGCGAGCGATGCAGCCTCAGCAGCCATCTTCGCTGGAATCTGCGAGAAGGCTGGTGTTCCTTGCCAACGATTCGTCAACCACAGCGATGTGGCAGGTGGAAGCACTTTGGGAAATATCCTTGCCTCCAGCATCCCATTGCAGGGAGTGGATATGGGTAACGCCATCCTCGCCATGCACAGTTGCCGAGAGACAGGTAGCGTCATCGACCACGAATACACCGTCAAGGCATTCACCGAGTTCTATCACTTGTAAAAATATTCCGCACATCAGTTGGACGACAGTCGCACAACAGCTGATATGCAACCGCCCAACAGTTGTTGTGCAAGCGCACATCAACTGTTGGGCGGTTTTATATACTATATGCTCGGAAAACATACTCTATTGTTTCCACAAACTTTTCCTATATATACAGAAGACTTTCCTTATATATCTTGCCCTAAAGTTATCTATGAACTTTATTATTAATACCCTGGATTCTGCTCCAACTTCTTATTCAGGTCGATACACTTCTGTGGTATCGGGAAGACGATGGTATATTCCGTCTGTTCTTCCTTGTCCAAAGGCGTGCGAAGATCGTAGGTTCCCGTGAACTTGCCGAAACGGATGAGGTCTTGGCGCCGCCATCCCTCCCATACCAATTCAAGCAATCGCTCTTCGAGGATATTGGCAAATGTGGCTGGACGAGAAGGCATGCCTACACGAGCACGAATCATATTGAGTTCCGTACTGCCATCCTCGCCATTGCGCACCTTCGCTTCTGCTGCCATCAGCAAGACATCGGCATAACGGAAGAGGACGATGTCGTTGCTTGGGAGCTTACCATCCATATAGGAAGTGCGGTCCACCTCATACTTCGCCATTCTCGCTCCTGCCGTCTTGATATACTTGCTATTGGTCAGGTTTTGCTTCACTTCGAAAGGCTGATACTCCAAAGGCTTGCCATTGTCCATCAAGAGTTCCTTGCCATCTACCTTCACAATGCCTGCCACGAAATTCATCTTGCAACGAGTGTCTTCGTCCGCCTCGCCATAATGGTTGGCCTTCATCGTGGCGATGGTGGCACAAGTACCATTCTCACTACCCCATCCCAAGGCTCCACCATGGGTATAATGGTAGGAACGGAAGAGATAATGGAACTGGTTGGTATAGATATTCTTGTCCATCGGAATGGTAAAGATGTTTTCCTTCGATGTCTCATTATGGGTCGAGAAGTTGAAGGCATCGTCGTCCTCTAGCACATAGCCTTCCTCGGCAAGTTTGTCGCAATAGAAGATGCAAGTTTCCCAGGCATTCAACTTTTGGCTTTTACTCGCACTTGCCTTGCCGCCATTGATAAGTGAAGAGCCATCGGCTGTTTGCACCATGAAATAGATGTCCTTTCCCTTCGGTCGCTTGTCGTATCCCTTGGTCCAATCATCATACATATAGATTTCTGCATTGAGCGCCAACTTTGCCAAGAGGAAATGTGCCACTGGGCGGGTGATGCGACCATAATAATTGCCTTCCTTGTTACTATGCTCGTCGGGGAGATAAGGCAACACAGACTGCAACTCACTGAAAATAAAGCGGAACACCTCGCTTCGCTCGCTTTGGGAAGAGAGATTGGTATCGGTTATCGAAATACCCGAAGAAGACTTCGAATCTGACGGTGATGATTCTGAAGAACTTGAAGCGGAGGAATAGATTGCCGCCTCTTCCTTCGACAGCACCACAGGCACACGACCAAACATATCCATCGCCTCGTAATACATCAAGGCGCGAACCGCCCTCACCTCTGCCTTGAACTGGTCCTTTTGATTGGTTGTGAGCAAGGACGACTTGGCATCGATGATGTCGAGCGACTTATTGGCGAGGACGATGACCTTGTAGATATACTTCCAGGTATCATAGAGCGACTCGTCATCGGCTGTCCATTTGTGTTGATACATGGCATTCCACAAGCCACCATCATACCAGTCGCCTCCACGAATCGGAATGATAGCCTCATCGGTGGTGAGCGTATTATAATCATAAATGCCACGGCAAGTGCCCTGGATGCCCTCGCTCTCATTGGCGCCACCTATATAATTATACAAAGACGCAACGGCATTGGTATATATCTCGGAAGCCGAACCATAGATAGCATCCTCGTCGAGCTGGTCCTTCGGGTTCTCTTTCAAACAGGAAGTGAAAGACAAGGTTGCAATCAAAATTAATAATATTCTATATCGTTTCATAGACTTCAGTTTTAAAATTGTACACTCAGTCCCAAAGAGAAGGTACGATAAATCGGATAAGTTCTCTTGTCGTCGATTCCCATCGTGCTATTCACCACATAACTGTTAATCATCGGAGTCAAACCGCTGTAGCTAGTTATCGTGGCGAGGTTATGCACACTTGCCGATACCCTTAGCGCCTGAACGACGCCTTTCTTGATAGGAATGTCGTAGCCGAGCGTCAAGTTCTCAAAGTTGAGATAGTCTCCCTTTTCGAGCCAGTAGTCGGATACATTTTGGTCAACGATGTTCTTCTCTGGTGCACCCTTCAAGACATTATAGTCTGGGAAACTTGACATATTGGTGTATGCCAAGCCCGTGCCGTTGAATATCTTATGCCCGAAGGCTCCATTCATCTGCAAGGAGAGATACCAGTCCTTGTAACGGAAACTGATGTTCGAGCCGAGCGTTACCTTTGGCGTAGCTTGTCCTGCGATATATCTATCTCCGCCATCGCTGAGATCGACCGTTCCATTCTGGTCGAGGTCTTCGATGTCGTATTTATAATGTCCGTTGCCATCTGGGACGATACCCTTGCAATGAGGCAGATAGAAGACTCCCAATGGTTGTCCCACTATCTGATAGACGATATTGTTGTAACCACCATGCTGACCAGCACCCGAAAGACTTCCCATCGCCGTCACATTAGCCGCCGACATCTGCATGCCCTCGTACTCGCCACTCAACGAAAGGAGCTTGTTCTTCTGCCAAGCCAGGTTCATGTTGATATTCAGTTCCATATCCTTCTTTTC
>DJSH01000070.1:0-64727 GCA_002440225.1 Candidatus Segatella violae | reverse complement strand
AGCATATCGGTGGTCTTCGAATAGTAATACTCGGCGGTCAAGACCAATCGGTTGTTCCACAGTCCAAGGTCGGCACCAATGTTCCAAGTGGAACGAGTCTCCCATTTCAAGTCTGGATTGTTGTTGCGAATCATGCCCAAGGTAACCGTTGGCGAACTATTCACCGATACGATACCCGTTTGGCGCACCGTATTCATCGTGGTATAAGAAGAGATGCCACCAAGATTGCCCGAGCGACCATAACCTGTGCGGAATTTTAGCATCCCAATCGCCTTGACATGACGGAGCCATGCCTCCTGTTTCATATCCCAAGCTAGGGAGATGGATGGGAAGAAGCCCCAAGTATGGTCATCGCCCACCATCGAAGAACCATCGCCACGCATCGAGACGGAAAGCGAATATCTATTCAACAGCGAATAGTCGATGCCACCCATCACGGAAGCCAAGGCTGGGTCTTCGTAGTTGCTATCCGTTCCGCCGTATGGACGGGAAGCGGCAGCACCGATGCCATAATAGTAATTGTCATTGTTGGTGATACCTTTGGCGGAAGTCCAGAACCCAGTCTTGATGTCCTTCTGATACTCAGCGCCGAGCATTGCCTTCAAGGAATGGATGCCCCAACTGCGCTGATAGTTCAAAGAGACATTGCCCAGCCACTCCTCGCTCTTGAACTCGCCACGATAGAGATTGCCCTGTGCCCAAACCCAAGTAGGACAAAACTGGTTGTTCTCGTTGGAAGAATAGGAGTAAGCGCCAAAAGCTGCGAGGGTAAGATTATCTTCGAAACCTTTGGAAGCTGATTCTGATGAAGCTGATTTTGATGAGACATCGGTTTTCGATGAATGCTTCCATATCTCGTAACTCAACTTCAAGTGAGCGTTGAAGTTCATGTTCTTCGTATCGTTTCGCTCTTTCAGCAAAGCCCCAGGAGGATTGATTTGCGAAGCCGCTCCATTCTTCACCCAACTGCCATTCTCCCTATCATACGGATAAGTAGGATTCATGGCATCGGCAGAATAGAAGAGCATCTGCGAATCGAAGATGTCGTTGTTCTTATAGGATGAACCAAACACACCGAAGTCGCCCGTCAGTTTATCATAAAAAGCCTTCTGTGTGACATCTATCTTTGCCACCAGATTACGATAGCCTTTGCTACGGATGATGGTGTTATGGCCGATATAGCCGAAGGAAGCACGATAGTTGCTCTGCGGAGTTCCTCCACTGAAAGCCAAGTAATGGTTTTGGACATTGCCTGTTCGGGTAATCGCCTTATGGAAATCGGTATCATATCCCTTGTTGTTGTATTCCAAGCCATACTTCTGGGCGGCGGCAATATATTCGGCGGCATTCAGCATCTCCATGCTCTTGTACATGGCATCGATGCCATAATTGCCTTCGTAAGAAATCTGAAATCCCTTGCCCGTGCCCTTCTTGGTCTTCACCTGGATGACACCTGAAGCACCACGAGAACCATAGAGGGCGGTCTCGCTGGCATTCTTCAAAATGGTAAAACTCTCGATGTCGGCAGGATAGATGGTGGCAAGCGTAGCCACATCACTGGTTACGCCGTCGATGATGACCAAAGGGTCGTTGCCTCCCATGATAGAAGTGGTACCACGCACTCTGACGCTATTGAGCATGGCGATGCGGTCAAGACCATTGGTCGTGACATTGACACCAGCCGTCTGTCCGCTCAAGGCATCGAGGGCGTTATTGAGCACACCTTTCTTCAGGAGTTCTGGTTCCACCACACTCATCGAACCCGACAAGCGCAGGGAGTCCAAGGCATCTTGATTGAGATGGCTTGGAGCTGTTTGAGCGCAAAGGCTTTGGGATACCATCAGCATCGCACCCACCGCATATATGATCGTTTTCGAGTTTTGTTCCATAACTATTTCCGTGTTAGTTTAGGTTCATGTCTATTTCGAATGCAAATATAATAAAAAAGGCTGATACCTGTACAGAAACTTTCAAAAAAGTTATGAAAATTTTGCAGTGTCAAATATTTGTTGTAATTTTGCACTCAGTTAGCAGAGCGCTAACGAAGGGGGTGCTACCTTCGAAGTCGAGAAAGAGACTGAGGATGGATGCTGAGAACATACCCATTGAACCTGTACAGGTAATGCTGTCGTAGGAACATTCCTTGGGCTAAGTTCTCCCCCCTTAGATAAAAGTTTAAGGTATTAATAACACAAATGAAAAGATTTAACGGGATTGCACTCAGTGTAGCGTTTTGCTCTTTGGCAAGCCAAGCTGCACTGGCTCAAACACAAATCGACACAATTAAGGTGCAACATCTGAATGAAGTAGTAGTAAAAGGCGTGCGTGCCACCAAGGAAGCACCTTATGCAGTAGCAAACATCAAGAAGTCTGAACTCCAACAATTCTCTCACACCGGACTGGAATTGCCATTCCTCCTTTCTCGCACACCAGGTATCTTGGCGTGGGGTGAGAACGGCATCGGTACAGGTACAACCTATATGCGCATCCGTGGTGCAGCAGGCAGCCGCATCAACGTGACACTCGATGGCGTCGCCCTCAATTCCCCAGAAGACCAGACTGTGTTCTGGGCCAACATGAACAGCTATGCTTCCCTCTTGGGTAGCGTCCAGGTACAGCGTGGTGTAGGTTCTTCCACCAATGGCGACGGTGCCTTCGGTGGTAGCATCTCTATGGCGATGGCTGCACCTTCACTCACCCCAACTGCAGAGTTAACAGGTTCATACGGCTCTTATAATACATATAATACAGGCGTTAGTTTCTCTACGGGTTTGATGGGCAAACATCTTATCTTTGATGGCGCTTATCACGAGACTGGCACCGACGGCTACATCGATGGCACTTCCGGTCGCTCTGGTTCTTATTATGGCGGCTTGACTTGGTTGGGCGACAACTTTAAGATTAGCTACAAGAACATCGGCAACTTTGAGAAGACTGGTCAGGCTTGGAACGGTGTGCTCGGTGGCGACTACGATACCAGCTTTACCTTAATGGATGATGGTATTCGCACCTACAAGGATCTGTATGAGGCTGGTCTTGGAAAATGGAATGTATTGACTGCCAACCTCAAGAGAAATGGCAAAGGCGACTATACCATCGAACCTTACACCATGCGTGACGGAAGCCACTGGAGCAAAACAACCGATAATTTCTATCAGAACCACAATATCCTCTCTGCCGCTTGGACTCCAAACAGCCATTGGAGTCACAACTTCGCCATCCATTACACTTACGGATATGGTTACTATAAGGAGTTTAAGAACAACGCCAAGTTCTCTAAGTTCGGTCTCACCTATTATGATGTCGCCAACAACTTCATCAAAAAGAGTGACTTTATTCGCAAGAAAGGCTTGACACAACACACCTACGGCATCGTATATAACACCAACTACAAGGATGAGCACTGGGATGTCATCGGTGGATTGAACCTCCAGCAGTTCCGTGGCAACCACTGGGGTTACCTTACTTACATCGCCAACGAGGATGCCGAGAAGAAATTCTTCGGCAACAACGGACAGTATAAATATTACGACTCAGATGCCCACAAGTATGACTACAGTGCCTTCATCAAGGCAAACTATCGCTTCGCCGATTTCTGGAACGTATTCGCCGACTTGCAGTATCGCCGTGTGGAGTATAAGACTGATGGTATCAACGACAAGTTCATCGCTCAAGAGGATGGCACATACAAGAACCAGGAGTTGAACATCAACGAGAAGTACAACTTCTTCAACCCAAAGGCTGGTATCAGCTACATCAACAATGGGCATAAGGCATACGCTTCAGTAGCCTATAGCAACCGTGAGCCAGAGCGCAACAACTATACAGACAATTACAACTATCCTTTCCCTAAGCAGGAGAAGTTGCTCGATGTAGAGTTCGGCTACCAGTATGAGGGAAGCAACTGGCATGCAGGTGCCAACTTCTATTATATGAACTATGACAACCAATTGGTTCAGACAGGCCAGTTGAGCGACATTGGTGAGGCTTTGACCACCAACGTAAAGGATTCTTATCGTATGGGTGTTGAGCTGACAGCAGGTTGGGCACCATTATCATGGTTATCTTTGGAAGGCAACGCTGCCTTGAGCAAAAACAAGATCAAGAATTTCGACGAGTATGTAGATAATTGGGAGGGTGATCCTCTGAAGATACACTACGACAACTCAACTTTGTCATACTCTCCATCAGCCATTCTGAATGGTTTCATTGACTTGCATTATGCTGGTTTCTCTGCCACCTGGCACACAAACTTCGTAAGCAGTCAGTATCTTGACAACTCAGAGAGCAAAGACCGTTCACTGCCATGCTACTCACAGAGTGATCTGAGCCTCAACTATACAGCCAAAGTTACTAAAGCACTTGGCATCAAGCAGGTAACCATCGGTTTTGATATCAACAATATCTTCAACCGTCACTATGCTGCCAGCGGCTTCGTTTGGTACAACGCCGTAAGCGAGAGTGAGGGCTATACCAAGGACCACCGTCTCAGTGCCCTCAGCTATATCCCTATGGCTGGCACAACCTGCATGGCTCATTTGACTTTGAAGTTCTAAAAAACTTGATATTAAGGTTTAAAGAATTATTGATAACAACTAAAACATCATGATGGATTTCATTACATCACATGGTTTAGACATCTTTACCACGGTACTCGGGCTAGTCTATATCTTGCTCGAGTACCGTGCAAGTATTTACTTGTGGCTAATAGGCATCATCATGCCAGCCCTCGACATCATGCTCTATTGGCAACATGGGCTTTACGGCGATGCGGGAATGGCGGTGTACTATACCCTGGCAGCCATCTATGGTTTTGCCATTTGGAAGTTTGGCAAGAAGCACGACCAGGAAGAAAAGGGAGAGATGCCTATCACCCACATGCGGAAGAAGCTCTACCTCCCTACCCTTGTCTTTTTCCTTGCAGCTTGGGGCGTCACCTATTATGTATTGGTGACTTTCACCAACTCCACCGTACCAGTATTGGATGGCTTTACCAATGCCTTGAGCTTCGTAGGTCTGTGGGCATTGGCTCGCAAGTACATCGAGCAATGGTTCTTCTGGATTATCGTCGATGCCGTCTGCTGTTATCTCTACGTAGGCAAGGGCATCCCTTTCAAGGCAGGACTCTATGGTCTCTACGTCATCATCGCCATCGCTGGATATTGGAAATGGAAAAAGATGATGAAAAAAGAAGAAATATAAAGAAAATAGAAATCGAATAAAAAAATAGAAAAGTTGAATAAAGAAAAAGGAAGTCGAACCAAACAAACAGTCGACTTCCTTTTTTATTTCATTTATATAAACTGAACCACTATGCCAAGGTTCATGCATATCCTATAATTATTTCTTCAGCTTAAAAGCATTTTCAATGCTCACCAGTTCATCACAGAAATCTTGGTCTATCTTTAAGCGTTCCTCTACTTTTGAACAACTGTGGATAACTGTGCTATGATCGCGATTACCAACGAGTTTACCGATTCTAGAAGCAGGCATCTTGGTATATTTCTGAGCCAAATACATGGTTACCTGTCTCGCCACCACATAGTCACGTTTACGACTCTTGCTATTCACGGCTGTCACCGTTACATTATAATGGTTGCACACCGTCTCAACGATGTCATCGATGGTGAGAGGCTTGTCATCCACCTTCACGGCACGCTTGATAACACGTTCAGCCAAACGAATATCGATATTGCTATTATATACTATGCTATAAGCCAACAAACCATTGATGGCACCCTGCAAGTCACGCACACTTCCATTGCAAGTTTGGGCTATGAAAGCGACTACATCCTGAGGAATTTTCAATCCGTCGCGACGTATCTTGTTGCTCAAGATGTCAACGCACAACTGGATGTTAGGTTTCTCCAATTCACATACCAATCCGCATGAGAAACGGGTGAGCAAACGATCAGGCATATCCTTGAGGTCAACAGGCGGGCGGTCACTTGCCAAGATGATTCGCTTTCCATTACGAAAGAGATGATTGAAGATATGGAAGAAAGTGTTCAAGGTCTTCGCCTTGCCTGCCCATTCCTGTATATCATCCACAATCAACATATCGATAGACTGATAGAAATTGATGAAATCGTTGCTTGCGTTATGGAGCACAGCATCTGTGTATTGGGTCTGGAACAGACGAGCACTAACATAAAGTACACGTTTCTGTGGATACATCTGCTTCGCCTTCATCCCAATGGCATTCACCAAATGGGTCTTACCGCTACCCGAGGGACCATAAATGAACATCGGGTTAAACTGTGTGGTATTGGGATGCTCCGCAATGGAAAGTCCCACCGAACGAGGCAACTTGTTGCTTTCGCCTTCCATATAATTATTGAAAGTGAGTTTTGGGTCTAGTTGCGTATCGATGTCCTCCATCTGAGGCTCACTATTAGCTGGTTGCTGAACCGATCGGGTACGCACCTGCTCGGCCGCAGCTTCATCAGCCGGGTCAGTCTCGATGTCTTGAGAAAGCCTGTGTTCCTTGTCGGTTACCACGCGATAAGTGAGGCGAATTCCCTCACCAAAATTGCGATGCAACACCTTGCTTAACAAGTCAACAAAGTTCTGCTCCAAGTATTCGTAGACGAATGGACTTGGAACCTGCACCAACAAAGTCTTTGTCGAAGGCTTGTACGATTCAAAGACTATTGGTTTGAACCACGTGTTATATTGCTGCTCCGTCACATTGTCTTTTATGAGCAAAAGGCTATTGTCCCAGAGAGCTTTTGGACTTGCTAACATTGAGAATATCTATTAAAATTCTTGTTCTTAATTATGTTGAGGCATCTAAAGATGCGAAATCATGTGCAAAGTTACAAAAAAATATGGAGAGTTGCAAATCGCTGAATTTAGAATATTTTAATACATTACAGATAACATCTTGATAACTAGACGAATAGAGCGCAACCTTGAAATCACCTTATAAATAAAGTGAAACATTTATGTAACAACCCCGAAACTACTATCAAACAAATAGTTTAGTAGCAGTTTCGGGGCGTGAAACATTCAGGTTATTATTTAGACTATTTTTAATTAACCTAATCTCGTATTTACTTGTCTTTCTTACCAAATACAGAGAAATGTACATAGCGCTTAGGATGCGACTTCAAGTCAATCATCAGTGAGTCGGCATGGCTCATGGTAGAAGTCATGTTGTCGTAAAGCTTGGTGTCGTTCATCAACAATCCGAGACTTCCCTTGTTGCTATTCAATTTTTCTGTAAACTGGTGAGCACTCTCCAAGGTTTGGTTCACTCTATCCAATGTTCCCTGTACATCGAGATTGGCGAGGTTAGAAGTCAAACGATGGGTATTGTCAAGTACACCGTTTGCCTTTCCTATCATTCCCGGAACCTGCTTGTTCAAGCCTGCCATCAGTGTATTCAATTCACGTGTAGAGACGGTGAGATTGTCTGTGATAGTCTTGGCATTGTGCAAGGTAGCAGCCAGGGCTGGGTCTGCCAAGAGCGCATTGACACTGGAGAGGATGGAATCAATCTTAGGCAACATCTTCTCTATGACAGGCACCAATTCGCCTGCCTTACCCATAATGCCGGCATTCACAGCACCAGGAATGACACCTCCTGGCTCGATGCGAGCACGAGGATTGTTGGCCAAGAGCAAATTCACCTGCAAGTTGCCCATTAGGTCTTTCACAATCTCAGCCTGGCTACCCTCAGGTATTCTCAAGTCCTTGGTGATGTCCACCTTCACCTTGATAGGGCCGTTCTTGGCATAATCATAGTCAATGCCATCCACGGTTCCCACCTTGTATCCATCGGCATAGATAGGCGTTGAGGCTCCCAAACCCTGGATGTCATCAAACGTCATGTAATAAGCGTTGTTGGTAGAAAACAGATTGATGCCTTTCAGAAAGTTGATTCCGAAATACATAACCAAAATGCCCACTATAGCAACAAGCGCTATCTTGATTTCCTTTGTCAATTTCATGTCTATCTATTTTTATTCTGCTTAAATTCTCTTATAGCTTGGTTCACGTCATACTTCTGCCCATTCTTAAAGGCGATGATGAATGCCTCTGGGAATTTCTCGCTGAGGCTCTTTCGCAAGCGATAGATTTCATTGTAATTAGTCGAAGCTCCCATCGTATACTTCACCATGCCTCCTTCCTGGAAGCTGTCGTAATCAGTTTCTCCCTTGAAATGAGCATCGCCCTTGCGCAACGTCCTGCTGCTCACGAATATCTGAAGCTTGAAAACTGGCGCACTCTTAACCTCGGATTTCACCGCCACAGGCTTTGCCTCGGTCTTCACAGGCAGTGGTTGTCTACGTGGGGCAACGGTTCTCGTGCTTGGCTCAGCAGCCACTGGCTTTCTATCAGTTTGGCGATAAGTATCTGGCACGATTTTTGGAACATCCACTTCGTCGGAAGTGGTTGCTTTGTAAGGTACCGACACTGTCTTGTCATACTTATTCTTATATTGGGCGAAGCCTTCATATATCGCCTTGGCGATGTCGTCTACTCTACCATCATTATTGAGCAAGCTCTCCTCATCGGGGGTTGTGATAAATCCCAGCTCTATCAGACAACTAGGCATCGAGGTTTCTCTGAGGACGAGGAAACCTGCCTGATGCACCCCCTTGTCGGGACGATTGGCATCATCGCACACTTTCCGTTGTATCATGCGAGCCAGCTCTACACTGCGTTCCATATTCTTGCCCTGTATAAACTCGAAGATAATGTAGCTTTCAGACGACTTGGGATCGAACCCCTGATAAGTCTGTTGATAACCTTTCTCCATCGAGATAACCGAGTTTTCTCGCATAGCCACATCCAAATTGTCCTTGGCGCGGTGCATACCGAGCGTGTAAGTTTCAAAGCCTCGGGCTATCTTACCTGCTGGCAGTGCATTGGTATGCACCGAGATGAACAGGTCGGCATTCGCACGATTGGCGATGTTGGCACGCTCATGAAGCGGAATGAACACATCTGTCTTTCGAGTGTAAATCACCCTCACGTCTGGCATATTGCGCTCCACATACTTACCAAACTGCAGTGCCACAGCCAAATTGATGTTCTTCTCCTTCGAGGTAGCGCCAAGCGCACCTGCATCATGCCCTCCATGACCAGCATCTATAACGAGTGTGAACCGCTTGTTGGCACCAAACGAAGTCAGTACCAACATGCACAACAAGGTCAATATGAGGCTTATTTTCTTACACATACTTTCTGATGATTTTGCAAAATTAATGAATTTGCAGCAGAAAACCTACATCTACTTTAAAGTTTTATCATTTATTAAGTGAACTTCCACGCCTGCGCCATCACAATCGGCACCCATTGGAGGGTTCTGCTTGACCACTTTCAGGTGGATTTCTTCAATTTCGGGGAATTGATGAAAGAGGCTTTCACCGATGCGACCAGCCACTCGCTCCAGCAACAGGCTTGGCTCCCTCATCTCGCGTGCCACTACTTGATACACTTCGGCATAGTTGAGTGTATCAGCAACATCGTCGCTTGACATTGCCTTGCTGAAATCGTACTTGATATGGAGGTTCACCACATAGTCGTTGCCGGTCAATCTCTCCTGCGTCAACACACCATGGAAGGCATGGAAACGCAAGTTATCCAGATTCACATAGCTACTACTCACCTTCATTCTCTGTATCCTTGATAGCCAATGAGCCCTCAGGCAAATATCTCTTGAGAGCTTTTACCACGCCTTTTTTCCAAGTGTTGATGCTCTCAGAGGTGAGTTGTAACTGATTGACGAGCTTGATAACGTGCTCTATCGGCATGCGATAACGCAACACGCCGGAAATCAACTTGGCATAGTTCCAATACTCAGGGTTGAATTTCTCGCTTAATCCTTCCACGGTTATCTTGTAACCACGCTTGTTGACAAACTGGAAATCATATCTCTTCTGTCCCTCGCCCAACACGGTCTTCACAATCTTACCATTGGTCACAGACTTAGGCAGCATGATTCCTTCGTCCTCATCCTGCAAGCCTGTGAATATTTCATAAGGATGACCATTGAGCAAGCCGACCAATGCCACCCATTTCTCCTTATTATTCTGAAAGCGAACCACGTCACAATCCAATTCCCTTGGGCGCACCTCTACCACCTCGGGTGAGAAGTAAGGAACATGAGCCTCGGCAGCGACATCACCAATCAGCTTGTCGTGCAATTTGCCCCAGTCGGCATTCTGGGCATCAAAGTACTTGTGAAGCTCCGCCAAGTTGCCGTTCAATTCATCAAGGAGAGCCTTGCTAGCCTCCTCAAAAGTCATATTTTCTATATTCTTCATATCAAACGTTTAATATTTAGGTGCAAAATTAAACTTTTATTTCTAAAAAATCAAACGTTTAGGCATATATTTCAAAAAAAGTAGCAACAAATAGCCCTTTTTGAAAAACTTTGCGTAACTTTGCATAAAAAACAAGCAATATATGGAATCGATTAAGAACAGAACATCCATTCGCAAATATGCGAACCGAGAAGTTTCCGACGAACTGCTTTACAGTCTCATCGAGGAAGCTGAACACACCCCGACCATGGGCAATTTACAGCTCTATAGTGTAGTGATAACCCGAAGCGAGGAAGGCAAAAAGGCCTTGGCTCCCGCTCACTTCAACCAACCAATGGTGACCAGTGCCCCTGTGGTGTTCACCATCTGTGCCGACTATAGCCGCACCACCATCTGGGCGGAGAACCGCAAAGCACACCCTGGCTATGACAACATCCTCTCATTCATGAACGCAGCCACCGATGCCCTTCTCTTCACTCAGACTTTTACAAACCTGGCAGAAGAAGCCGGTCTTGGCACCTGTTTTCTCGGAACGACGGTATATATGCCAAAGATGATAATCGACGCTCTCAAGTTACCTAAGCTTGTAATGCCTGTAGCCACTCTCACCATCGGCTGGCCAGACGAGCACCCAGCCAAGAGCGACCGCTTACCATTGCGCAGTATCGTGCACAAGGAACATTTCGAGGCATACACCCCAGCAAAAATAGATGATTTCTATGCCGAGAAAGAAGCCCTCAAAGAAAACAAGGAGTTCGTGCGAATTAACAACGTAGAGACCCTTGCCCAGGTCTTCACCGACATCCGATACACCAAGAAGGATTGCGAAGCGATGAGCAAAGATTTCCTTGAAGCTCTCAAACAGCAGGGTTTTCTTGACTAAGAGCCACTCGCCAGCCATTCTTGTAGCTTGCAGAAAGCACATCTAATGGTTAATGAATGTACACAGGGCGGACGCATCAAAATGCGTCCGCCCTGCAGCTGTTTGAAGACATATAAATGAGTATTCTTACAACAATAAACCTACATCTTGCACCCATAAGAACGTACAAGCATCATCGTTTGATACATATAATAAGCGTGACATCAAAGATCAATGTGCTGTAGGCTGAGAACACCCATAATAGAATAAAGAAATCCCATTCCTTCAATAAACAAGGAATGGGATTTCTTATTTCAAGCCTAAAACTATTCTACTACGATTGGCTTGTACTTAGGTACCAATGCTTTCATGATGCACCAACCTACAAGGTAAGCCACACTACAGATGCAGAACACAATCATGTAAGCACCTGGCTTGCCATCGAAGCCCATGAACGAGAAGGCAGAACCCTGTCCCTCAGCGTATGTGAAGAGCATACCAGAACCCTTGTTGATGAGGAAGGAGCCTACGCCTCCTGCCATCGCACCAATACCTGTAATGGTGGCAACGGTTGACTTAGGGAACATATCACCAATGGTGGAATATAAGTTGGCAGACCAAGCCTGGTGACCTGCGCCGAGCAAGCCGATGATGATGGCTGGCCACCATGCACTGATTTCACCCATAGGCTGGGCTATCAAACCGAGCAATGGGAAGCAAGCGAATATCAACATCGCACGCATTCTGCCGATGTATGGGTTCATTCCCTTCTTATCCACAAAGTAAGTTGGCAAATATCCACCACCGATGCTCAATACGGTTACGATAGCATAGAGGGTAAAGATGAGGGCGATGCCCATTGGTGAGTCTGATGAATAGCCATACTGATCGGAGAAGTAAGCTGGCGCCCAGAAGAGGAAGAACCACCATACACCATCGGTCATCAACTTACCAACGATGAACGACCATGTCTGGCGGAATGTGAAGCACTTCAAGAAGCCAATAGTCTTTTCCTCGGTCTCAGGCTCAGCAGCACCAGAATTCTCGGCTTTCTCAGCCTCAGCCTGCTCAGCCTCCACTTTCTCCAAGTCTTCATCCTGTTCAATGTAAGTAAGCTCGGCCTTATTTACGTGCTTGCTCTTGGATGGTTTCTCATAGAGCCACATCCAAAGCCCCATCCATACATAACCGAGCACACCGATGATGATGAAAGCCCACTCCCAACCCATGTAGCGAGCCAACAATGGGATGGTGGCTGGAGCAGCCAAAGCTCCTACAGAAGCACCACTGTTGAAGATGGCGGTAGAGAAGGCACGGTCTTTCTTTGGGAAGTACTCTGCTGTTACCTTGATGGCAGCAGGGAAGTTACCAGCCTCACCCACAGCGAGAATCAAACGGCAAGAGAGGAACAGCCATACACTGATGGTGGCGATGGCAACGGCGGCATCGCTACCAGCCTGTACCAGTCGAAGTGCCTCGATGCTGTCGTAACCTTCAATCTGCATGGCCACCCATCCGCAACCTGCGTGCATCACGGCACCAGTTGACCATACGAAGATGGCGATGAGATAACCTTTCTTGGTTCCCATCCAATCGACGAACTTACCAGCGAAGAGGTTGGCGATGGCGTAGAAGATGGAGAAAAGACCCGTAATCGTACCATAGTCATCATCGGTCCAGTGGAATTCTGGAGCGATAAAATCTTTCCATGTCAAAGACAGAACCTGACGATCCATGTAGTTGACGGTGGTTGCAATGAAAAGCAACGCACAGATAACCCAACGGAAGTTGGACATTTTGCTTGTTTTAATAGGACTCATTTGTTATTTGTTTTTAAGCGTTTATATTTCTTTTTAAAATAAGATAGGATAAAAGAGACGGCAAAGCCTGGCTTGCTTCAGCAAGCCAGGTTCACCTTATTATATAGGGATTTTTTTCAAGATTTCATAGAGGTATTTTATTCCAAGTCAGGAATCTTAACTACCTGCATGTCGTTGTAGATAAGGTTCTCACCAGCCATACCCCAAATGAAAGTATAGTTGCTGGTACCTGCCGCGCAGTGGATAGACCACTCTGGAGCGATGACTGCCTGTTCGTTGTTCAACCAGATAGGACGTGTTTCCTGTGGCTCGCCCATCACATGGAGAATCTTCTGACCCTCAGGAACGTTGTAGTAGAGGTAAGTCTCCATACGGCGAAGGTGGGTATGAGCTGGCATTGTGTTCCAAACAGAACCTTCCTTCAACTCAGTTACTCCCATCTGCAACTGACAAGTGCGAATACCGGCTACACCGTCGATAATCAACTGGTGGATTACTCGGTCGTTGCTCTCCTTCAAGCTACCAGCCTTGATGTTGTTGGCATCCTTCAAGGTAACCTTCTTGGTAGGGAATGTCTGGTGAGCGCAAGCACTGTTCATATAGAACTTAGCTGGCTTGTTGGCATCCTTGCTGCTCATCTCGATGTTCTTGGCACCACGACCTACATAGAGAGCCTCCTGAAAACCAAGGGTATATTTCTTGCCATCCACGGTAACTGTACCCTCGCCACCGATGTTGATGATACCCAGCTCACGGTTGTCGAGCAGATTCTTCTGGTCGTTTGGCTTGTCTGTATAGAGTGGAGCGATGGAAGTCAACTTCAATGGAGCGGTTGTTGGCTCAGCGCCACCGATGAGGAAACGGTCGAACATCGTGTATGTCCAGTTCACCTCGCCAGGAGCGAACACCTTCTCGATGGCATACTCTGCACGAAGACGGTCGGTGGTGTAATGCTTGGCATCCATCGGATTGCTAGCGTAACGTACATTATAATTGGTGTAGGCATTCTCAGCCTTTACTTCATAACCTGGCTTCTGGCACTGGCCGAAAGCCTGACTTGCTGTTAGAACCATTGCTGCTAATATTAATGTTAATTTCTTCATTGTTATATTTTTTACCTTTTTACTTTTTTACTTTTAAATGCTTTTTTACTTTTTTATCGCTGCTTTCTCGTCAGCCACGATGCGACGACGATTGATTACCATCAAGACCACGGTGATGACGGTCAAGACGAACATGCCGACATACGACAACTTCACACCACGATAGATGAGCCATCCGAAGAGAGAAGAGGCGAAGTCGAGCGCGCCACCCGAGAATCCGTCAGGGATATGAGCGGCATTGTCGCCAGTGGCCTTGAACACCTCGTTGGCTGCCATCGTAAAGTCTGGTGCCATATCGGTCACGAAATAGAGACCGATGATGAGCGCCACGAGACCGATGATGAGGGTCTTCACCACATTACCCTTGGTGAAAGGTAGAATCATTGGGAAGAGGTAGAACATACCTGCCAACGATGCCAATGGCAAGAACTGGTTGCCTGGCAAGAATACGGCGATTGCCAAGATGACAGGAATCAAGATGACAGAAGCCACCAAGGTGGTAGGATGTCCGATAACCAAGGCAGGGCTCATACCGATGTGTACCTTCTTGCCGTTGAACTTGGTCTTCACCAACTCCTGTGTCTTCTCAGAGATAGGTTTCAAACCATCGATAAACAAGGAGGTGATGCGAGGAATCAACTCCATCACGGCTCCCATGGTCACACCGAGGAAGAGAATCTTCTTGATGTCGAGCTGTGCCGCCCAACCTATCAAGGCACCCACGATAACACCGAGTACCAATGGTTCGCCGAGCACACCAAATTTCTTCTTCAATCCCTCTGCGTCGATGTCGAGCTTGGAGAATCCAGGAATCTTATCGAGCAATTTATTGAAGACGATGGCGAAAGGCATGAAGCTCTGGCAGAATGGCTGTGGAATGGAAATTCCATCGAGGTCGTAATACTTTTGGAATTTCTCCGCTGTCAAGTCGGCGCAAACCAAGGTGATGATGTAGCAAACAATGGCGGCGAAGTAGCCCCAAAGCAAGCTCTGTCCCATCACGAAGTAAGCCACGGCACCGATAAAGGCGAAGTGCCAATAGTTCCAAAGGTCGATGTTGACGGTACGAGTGGTCTTGGTTATCAACATCAGGAAGTTGACACCGAGACAAATCGGAATGATGAGCGCACCCACCGCCGTATTGTAAGCCACGGCAGCGGCAGCAGGCCATCCCATATCAAACACGTTCAACTGTAGGTGATAGAGGTCGGAGATGGCTTTTAATGGGTCATTAAAGTTAGTGGTGAGCAAAGCCGTCACCACGCCCAAGCCTACGAAACCCACACCTACGAAGAGTCCCGACTTCAAAGCCTTTCCGAATTTCATGCCAATACACAGACCGATGACCGTGAAGATGATAGGCATCATCACGCTTGCACCGAGACTGATGATATAGCTAAATACCTGTTCCATTTTCTTTTTGAATTGTTAAATAGTTATTGAAATACACTCGAAAGCATACCTCTGTTTGTTTTTAGATGATTTGTTGGTTGCAAAGATACACTTTTTTCTTCACATTCAATACGTTTTGATGGCAAATATTACTTAAAAAAAATCCCATCCGACAAAATCGAATGGGATTTCTCATATTTTGCACTATTTTCTAGCGAATTTTAATCTTGATAGTAAACTCGCTTCACTCGGTTGCTGATGGTGGTCAGCACTTCGTAAGGGATGGTATCGAGGATGTCGCTCAAGGTCTGGACTGGCAGATGCTCGCCGAAGATTTCCACGCTGTCGCCTTCCTTGCAGTCGATGCCCGTCACGTCTATCATCGCTACGTCCATGCAGATGTTGCCCACATAGTCTGCCTTCTTTCCATTGACGAGGCAGTAAGCATGGCGATTGCCGAGATGACGGTTCAAGCCATCGGCGTAACCAATTGGGATGGCTGCGATGTCGCTGTCCTTGTCGAGGATAGTCTTGCGGCTGTAGCCTACGCTCTCCCCTGCCTTGATGTGGTGTATCTGGAGGATGGTGGTCTTCAAGGTGCTCACGCAGTTGATGGTCTTGTTGTTGCGGGAGTTGATGCCGTAGAGACCAAGACCCAAGCGACACATATCCAACTGGCGCTCTGGGAAATGCTCGATACCTGCGGAGTTGCAGATATGGCGCAATATCTTATGGTCGAAGGCTGCCTGCAACTGCTTGCTACCCTTGTCGAACAACTCGAACTGATGGGCGGAGAAAGCATCGAAGCTGTCATCGTCGCTGCCTACGAAGTGAGAGAACACACTGCGAGGGATGATGGCATTCTGATGTTTCAACTTGCCAATCAATTCCTCCATGTCGTTCTCAGGGTCGAAGCCCAAGCGATGCATACCAGTATCGAGCTTGATATGAACAGGGAATCCTGTCACTCCCTCCTTCTCGGCTGCCTTGATGAGTGCATCGAGCAAACGGAAGGAATAAACCTCTGGCTCCAAGTCGTAGTCGAACATGGTCTTGAAGGCGGTCATCTCTGGGTTCATAATCATAATGTTGCTGGTGATGCCGTTCTTGCGAAGGGTCACGCCCTCATCGGCAACTGCCACGGCGAGATAATCCACACGATGGTCTTGCAGGGTCTTGGCGATTTCCACGGCTCCTGCGCCATAGCCATCCGCCTTGATCATGCAGACGAGCTTGGTCTCTGGCTTCATGAAAGCACGATAGTAGTTCAAGTTGGCTACTACGGCATTGAGGTTTACCTCCAATGTAGTCTCGTGTACCTTCTGCACCAAGAGTTCGGTGAGTTGGTCGAAACCAAACTGACGGGCGCCCTTCAAGAGGATTACCTCATCACGCAATGACTTGAACACCTCGCTATCAATAAACTCCTCCACATTGTGGAAGAAGAACTTTTCGTGAATCTGAATCTCGTCGCTCTGCTTGCAAAGTTCCGGACCGATACCGATGAACTTCACCACACCACGCTTGCGAGCCAAGTCGCTTACCTCCTTGTAGAGTTGTTCTGGAGTCTCGCCGCTCTGGAAGATGTCGCTCAATATCAAGGTATGGCGACGACCACGATGGTCTGGACGGCGATTCATGAAGTCGAGGGCGATGTCGAGCGAGTTGATGTCTGAGTTATAGCTATCGTTGATGAGCGTACATCCGTGCTGACCCACCTTCACTTCCAATCGCATGGCAACTGGTTCGAGGGTGGACATACGCTTGTCGATGTCCTCGGCGCTCAATCCGAGTTTGCTAGCCACGACGGCGCAAACGATGGAGTTCTGGATGGAAGCATCGTCGATGAATGGGATGGAGAAGCTGTCCTCTTCACCTTTATATATATAGGTGATGACGGTCACGCTCTGCTGCTTCTCGATGCTCTTCACATAGAAAGGAGCCTCGGCGTTCTTCTGCGACCAGAAGAGTTTCTCGCCCTTGAAATCCTGATACTCGGCGATGGTCTTGGTAACCAACTCGTCGTCGCCATCATAGACAATGGTCTCTGCATCGTGGAAGAGAATCAATTTCTCTCTACACTTCTCCTCCATCGAAGAGAAGTTCTCCTGATGGGCAGCGCCTACATTGGTGAGCACGGCGATGGTAGGCTGGATGATGTCACGAAGGGCAAGCATCTCGCCCGGCTGACTGATTCCCGCCTCGAACACACCCACCTGGGTCTGCTCGTTCATCAACCATACTGACAATGGCACACCTATCTGAGAGTTGTAGCTGCGAGGACTGCGAGTAACAAACATGCTTGGCGAGAGCAACTGATAGAGCCACTCCTTCACCATCGTCTTGCCATTAGAGCCAGTGATGCCCACGATAGGAATGTTGAATTCGTCACGATGGCGCTCTGCCAAACGCTGGAGAGCCTCCAGGGTGTTGACCACCTTTAGGAAGTTAGCCTCAGGATAATCCGAGGCATATCCCTTAGGGACATCAGTGACGACAAAGTTCTTCACACCACGACGATACAACTCCGGGATGTAGTTGTGACCGTCATTGCGCTCCGACTTGAGCGCAAAGAACAGAGTTTCCTCTGGGAAACAAAGCGAACGACTATCGGTCAAGATAAAACCGATGTTGGTATCATTGTCTCCATAGCGACGCGCACCTATCAGTGTGGTTACCTTTTCAATAGTATATGTCATTGTCTTAAAGTTTTAAATATTCTATACTTATGTTTTTGGACTTACAGCCCATACTTTTGTTCAAACTGGAGCTTCTTCTCCTGCGTCTTGGCGAGGAATTGTTTCGTCGCCTCACAATCGGGGTTGAAAGGCTTGTGGCCGAGGGCTTCCTTGATAGGTCGCCACTCCTCCAAGAACTGTACAGCCTTCTTACCGAAGTAAGTAGCTTGAAACCGCTCCCAAATGTACTCCACAGCTTGGTCGGAAGGATGCAGCATGTCTTCCTTATAGAACCGATAATCACGAAGTTCATCGTTCATGATTTCGTAAGCAGGAAAGTAGCTCACCACTTCGGGGTTCGCCTTCACCAACTTATCGGCAGCTAATTGGAGGGTTGCCTTCGAGAGTTGGCTTCCGTGATAGCCGTACTTGGCGTAGCGGATAGGACTCACGGTTACGATTACCTTTTCGAAAGGTTCTATCGCCTTCTGCAAATACTCTGTGCATTCATCTACGGAGAGTTCTCGCTCCTCGAAGAGGCGTTGAGGACGCTTCATGCAGTTATCCACAATCTCGCCAGTCTCCTTGAGGATATACACGTGGTTGGTTCCAAGGGTGAAAACTGCGACATGAGGCGTTTCCGTCATCATCTTTTCGGTTTTAGCATCTGAAGCATCGGATACTTCGGATGCATCGGATACTTTCATCCCTTCCAAACATCTCTCCACCGTATGGAGGATGCTCGCCGGATTATACATCACCCCGAAAGGATTCACCGTAGCCCGGAAACGATTCTCCACGAAACGCTTGCCTAAGTTATCGGCAAAGCAACTGCCCACGAAGAGCATTCGCTCTGCCGGCTGTATCTCGAAGTCAGCCTTCGGAATCTCAATCTCAGTTCTAAATAGCATCATCAAAAATCTCAATCAGTTTAAGGGGATTTGCAATCCCCGTTACTAATCTCTAGGGATTTGTAATCCCCCTACTCCCTCTATTTTCCGGGATTTGTAATCCCCACTTGCTTTATTCTTTTTTACGCTTTCGAACCTCTACTCCTATACCTATTATAATAAGGAGCACGAGAACGCCATAGCCTATATAAGCGATGGTCTCGGTATTCTTCAGCGACTGAGGATGGAAGTCGAGCACCACCTTGTGGGTTCCTGCTTTCACGTTGAGGGCACGGAGGATATAATCCACACGACCCAACTCGGCAGGCTGACCGTCGATGGTAGCCGTCCAACCCGGATAGTAAATCTCGGAGAAGACGATGACACCGCCCTTGCTGCTCTTCACCTCGTAGGTCAAGTTGTTTGGCTTGTATTGTGTCATCTTCACCACTGAAGTATCATCCTGTTTCACGCTCTGAGCCAACTGCTCCTTAAACTTAGCATCGGCTACAGCCACATGGCGCAAGTTCACCTTGCCCACGCCCTCAATCTCTTGGTTGGCGTTATCCACATACTTCACCTCATCAACGAACCAAGCGTTGCCGTAGGCGTATGGGTTCTGCACAGGCACGGTCTGACCGCCCTGCAAAGGCATGATGAAGTACTTGGTGTTGAGCATGTTCAGTACAGGGAACACGCTGTCTCCATTTACCTTGGTCATGTCGCCGCCAGCTTCAGCCACCGCCTTCATCGTCTTCTGCATCTCTGGAGCGATGTGAGCGTCTATCATCTCCTGATAACGGCGAAGTTTGGCTGCGTGATAACCACCGATGCTCTTATGATAATAAGAAGTCTCGTTCTCATTGAAGGTGTTCGATGCGAGATTCAGTACACGATAGTCGAGTGCCTTGTCACGACAGATAATCTTGTCGGTCTCGGTCATCTGCTGAGGAGCGTCACGCTCGGTCTTGTCAACAAACATATCATCGTAGAGATAACGCTTGTTCACCATCCACATATCCACCAAGCAGAGCACGGCGATACCGGCAATCATGAATTCCTTGCCCAACTTCTTGTACTTGTAGAGCATCAAGAAGGCAGAGCCGATGACGATAATCCAGAACGAGCGCCAGCAATCAGAGGTAAAGATTCCCTTGCGAATCTCCACCAAGTTGCTCATGATAGGGCCTTGGTATTCGGCAGGCAACTGCTGCAGCGCCTGCATCTCCTGTACGGAGATGAAATCTGGGAAGAATACGCTAGGCATGATGGCAAAGAGCAAGCAGAAACCTGCGGTCAAGCCGAAGCTAGCATATACATATTTTATCTTAGTTGTCAATATCTCCGGTTCATCCACGATCTTCTTCAGAGCCATCATCGCCAACAAAGGAATGGTAAACTCGGCGATGACGAGGATGGATGCCACCGTACGGAACTTGGCGTACATCGGCACGTAATCCAAGAAGAAATTGGTAAACGGCATGAAGTTTCTACCCCAGGCTAGCAAGACGCTCAAGATGGTAGCAGCAAGCAAAGCCCACTTCATCGGACCTTTCACGATAAACAAGCCGAGGATGAAGAGCATGCAAACGAATGCTCCCACATAGACTGGTCCGCTCGTACCAGGCTGATTGCCCCAGTACTGACCGAGCTGCTGATAAATCTGCACAAAGTTAGGGTCAGCCTTCTCCATCGCTTTCTGGTTCTGGGCGAGCGGCACAGAGGCACCACCTTTGGCATCAGGAATCAAGAGCGTCCAAGTCTCGTCGATGCCGTAGCTCCACTGGGTGATATAATCCCTGTCGAGACCGCTACTAGTCTGGTTGGCAGCGTTCTTCTTCACCAGCTCGCTCTTGCCACGCATCGTTTCCTGACCATACTGCCAGGTATGATAAAGGTTGGAGAGATTGAGCGAGATACCGATGGCAGCACCCACGATGCAAACCGCCGTCGCCTTTCCGAAGCGAGCCAGTTGCTTCTTCTGAATGGCATCCACCAAGTAAGCGATGACCATAAAGAGGATGACGAAGAGGTAATAATAAGTCATCTGCACGTGGTTGGCGTTCACCTCCAAGGCTGAGAAGATGGCTGTCAAGATCAAGCCTTTCAGGTACTTACCTCGATAAGCCAACACCACGCCCGCAATCATCGGAGGCAGATAAGCCAACGCCCACACCTTCCATATATGACCGGCTGCGATGATGATAAAGAAGTAGGACGAGAAAGCCCAGAGGATGGAGCCCAGCGCCGCCAACGATTGTCGGAAGTCGAAGGCACGCAGCATGATATAGAAGCCCAATAGATAGACAAACACATACCATACATAGTCGGGCAACCAGAGATGGTAAGCTTTCGCCACTTGGTCGAGCACCTTGGTGCTGCCGTAGGATGGTGAAATCTGATAAGTTGGCATACCGCCAAACACCGAGTTGGTCCAGCGAGTTGTCTCGCCCGTTTGCTGCTGGAAAAGCTCCTTCTCATGTCCCAATCCCTTGCTAGCCGCAGAGTCGTGGCGGAACAGGATGCGTCCGTCCATGTCGGCAGGCATGAAGTAGGCGAAGGAGATGACCGCAAAAACAATCACTACCAGAATATCCAGTAGATACTTCTTCAAAAATTTCATATTTTCTATAAACGTTTATAATTTGAGGGCAAAGTTAATAGAAAAATCTGAGTTTCGGAAATAATACGAAAACAAAAAGGAAACTTTTTACTTTTTTTATCGAAGAAACAACGCCATAAGAGATTCTCGCCAATAAGATAGAAAAATTTCTCACCCCAAAAACAAGAAAGAAGCCTAAATTCCCTTTAAGAAAATAGGCTTCTCCCCTTGCTTGCTATGAGTGGTTGGCAGTTTGACCTGCCATTTCTTCCAATAAAGGAATCAACTTAGGATTACTGGGGCGAATGGCATCGCCATCGTATATGCTTCCATCTTTGTTTATAAGGATAAATCGAGGTATTCCCATGATTCCCCAATCCTTGGAAATCTGAGCATACTGCTGTTTGTTAGCGATATACTGTGTCCAAGCAGGTTTGTCTGCAGCGATTTTATTTTCCCAGGCTTTTCTGTTGGTATCAACGGAGATGCTGATAATCTTCACATCATCATTATCTTTGAAATGTTCTACGACTTTGGCAAGATGCGGAATCTCCATCTTGCAAGGTCCGCACCAAGTAGCCCAAATATCCACATAAAGCACCTTGCCCTTGAACTCGGAGAAGCGATGGACATTGCCTGCTGCATCACAGAACTCATTGTCATGAGCCATTACGCCTGATTTATTATTAATCATGGCTTCGACCTGAGCTGAATACATATCAACTATATCTTTGCTGGCTTGCTGCTTGTAAAAAGGCCAGAATTTTTCAAGTTGATTGCTGTTCATATATGTGGTGGCATACATAATAACAGTCATATCCATATTATGCTTGATATCTTTGTTCTGTATATACTTATTAACATTCTTGACAAGTTCAGTAGCCCATTCCAATGGCATATCAGTATATTTGGATGAAATCTTGCATTTCAAAAATAAAGGAACCAAAGAATAACTTGCATGAACTGGATTATTGACATCTATTCTATCTATCACACTTTGCAATTTTGCATCCTCCAAGAAGTCGATGCCATTTTCCTTGTCATAAAGCTTCATCAAAGAACCTTTGAGCATCAAATACTCACACTCCGACTTGTCGGTAAAGATTTCGACAAGTTCCTTTTCCTTCAAAGACTTAGCTCGTGTTAAATAACTCGTGTACAGCGAATCCAAGTCTGCCAACTTCTTGTCATAATTTGCCAATGTTTCCTTATTGTCTCCTTTCCTGGAGAAATAGCGAGCATATGCAAAGCCATCACGCATGGCATCAGCTAACTCATAAGCATCACTCGCATAACCATTATAGATATATTTGGGATACTGTGAATTTTCTAATTTAGTCACCTTGATGGTTGTCTGTGACTTATCCTTTAGAAAAAGCTTTTGCAAGCCACGCCCAGTTGCAAGAAAGAAGCGCTTGTCTGGAAGAGAAAAAGTATCTTTAAATTCATAGTTTCCTTTCTTATCAAATTTTGGAGCTACCGTAATCGGATTTCGTGAAGAAGACATCACGATGATGGCTGTCTGCTTCTGCAAGACCGTATCTGGAGCCTGAATCTTCAAAACTTGCGCAAATATTCTACTACCCAAAGAATTACACAAAACCAAAAATAAAAAAAATAATACTCTATTCATATCTACGAACAATTAATCAATTACTCATCTACAATAATTCAATCTACGACTTCTATATGATAGCCTAAATGCTTCAGCTCCGCCAAAATCCCTATTGAATCTTTATAAGGAAAGAGGTGTGCTAAGCCTACTACAAACAAAGTCGAGCCCTTCTCCATCATCCCAGGAATTTCCTTGATCCACGAAGCATTGCGTTTGGCAACTTTCATATCTACATTTGCACCTTCCATGTTTTTTTGAGACAACATGCTGATCAACTCACCACTTTCCCCTGCAAGATACAACTTTCGAGCGGATGATACCTGCTGAACTCTTTGACTTAATGACATACAATACCCATAAACCTCTTGCATCTCATCATACAAAGGAATCGGCGTTCCAACAGAATTAACAGTTTTCTCCATCATTTTCTTCAAAATAGAATCTTGAACAGCTATAGGTTCAAGCTTCAAGATAGTCTTATTGCTCCTCACTGCCTCATGATAGATAGAATAATCCATAGGAACAAAGCGTCGCACAACAGTATCCGCAAAATTAGTAGAAGAGAACACCTTATAATTATATACAATATCCAATACCATACGTAAATACGAGGGGCGTAAACCAATAACAGCTTTTGGCAAACCTAAACTCATGAATACAGAATCCATGTCATGTTCTTTTTTTACACCTAACATGATTATATACGTACTGTCTTTTGGCAAGAAACGACCTAAAGAATTGTTCTCTACAGGTAATTTAGAAAGAGATGCTCTATCGCCATTTCTCTGTGTGCTACCTATAGTCTTCGGTGTTACATTCATATCTGTCTCAAAACAGACCTGCGAAACTCTTGCAAACACAGAATCATATGATGTCAATTGATGAATACTTTTTCCATCCATGAAATGAAAACTCCCCAAGAAAAAAGAGGGAGTCTTCAAATCATTTCCGGAAATCCTGAACATCAATCCTTTTCCTTGATTTCCCGCAAAGGAAAACTGAAAAGAAAAGCAATACACAATTAAAAATATTATTGTCTTCACTCTCACCATTCATTTTATAGACACATTATTTAGCATCACGTACATATCTTACAGATAAATAATGCGCAAATGTTGCCATTTTGCGTCGCTCCACCTTATTGAGACCGTTCATGATTCTACGATACCACACCCTTTCCTCTTGGGTCGTATCCTTAGTAGCCGTCCAATAGAGCCCAAACTCTTCCTGACGATAAGGCTTGACTATGGAATCCGTCTGGCTACCATATCCCCACTTGCAGAGTTCACCACCATACTTGAGTCCCAATCCTGTACCACCTTCCGCAGTCTGCACGAGAAGATCGGCAACACCATCACGCCATCCCTCGTCATCTACATGCTTCATGCCCAATGTACGCTCCAATGTTTTCCAATCATCGTCGGTTGGCAACCTCCAACCATCAGGACAATTTTCCAAAGCCTGAGCATACGTATAATAGTTGCCATAAGAGTTCAACATATTTGCAGCCTCCTCCAACGTTCCATATTGCACAAGATATCCACTGGAGTCAGCAGTCATCTGCTCATAGAAAGGAGTTCCTGCTCTCAGATTTTCAGCCATCCAGTCTAAATCACCCAATCTAACCCAATGATAGCTGTTTCCATCCTTGTCTGTCATTGTACCAGTCTGTGAGGGAACGACCACAGGCTCAGATTCATCATCATGACAAGCTTGAAAAACAAAAGTCACGCAGACCAATGCCACAAAAAATAATATTTTATTTTTCATATTACCCTCTACTTTAAATCAAATCCCATACCAATCAACAAGTCTCTCATTACCTTAAATTTGGCTATCACCAATGGATAATCTTTCATCATTTCCTCAACTTCTGCCAAGGAGTATTCGCAAGCAGCATTTGAGAAGTTCTTCACATCAAAATAGGTAACGCCAAAATAGAAATAATTATGGTCTTTCCAAAAACCGAAATTACGTGCGGCATCATCTTGCCCAGTACCCATGGGGTATCCTAAGTCACTCTTACGCACGCTATAATAGTTCTTGCTATAACTATAAAACTCATCCAGCAAACTCTGATTCATGTTCTGGATCTTCTTGTAAGCCATCCCCTGAATAATTCCAAGTAGATAATTAGGATTTTCGAACATCTCCTTGTCATGGATTGACACGACAATGCATCGATTGCCTTGCACATTTGTCGGATAAGGAGTTGCCCCTGTCCAAGAATTAGGTGTTACCAACGTTCGAACTCCATTAGAATAAGTCCACGCATAGACGCTATCAACCACCAAGAACGAATATGGGCAATTCTTTCCCAACTTATCAGCCAGTTGCTCACCGATATATTCAGCAGCCTTGCGCTGGATGGTAGCGTCCTTGACATACTTGTAAGTATATTCATAAGAAGAGCTAACACTTCCTATAACAGGATAATTTACATCTACCAACTGTGTCTTCCATAAAGGATTTCCATTGGCATCCTGTCCATTAGGTTCATTGCTCAAAGTATCATTAAACAAGATATAGCATCCGTTTTTCTTATAAAACTCACGTTGTATCTCAGCCGTTTCGCTTTGGTCATCATCACTTGGAGCAAAGAGATTTCGGTCGGCATGACTTGGCGTCAAGTCTTCATCTTCACTTGCGCAAGAAGCAAATGTGAATGCCAAAAGCAGCAAGTATAATATTGAATATTTCATAATCTTCATTTTTATCAATTAATTATAAACAATAGTATTTACAGGAGTACGCACTGGACGTTCATTGGAGCCAATGCTCTTCTGAAAATCGCGTACAGACTTTGGTATATTGAGCGTCAAAGCGCCATCGTTTGTTTTCATTTCATACACATCCGTAGAAGTTGGATAATAATTGTCTTTTTTATAAGTATAAGTTGTAAAAGAATGTTTAACGGTTTCCACTTCCGGACAATTCACATCAACAGCATATCGACGCATGTCATAAAAGCGTTGACCTTCAAAGCACAACTCACGCTCGCGTTCTTGGCGCACAAACTTTATCAGTTCTTTACCACTTAAATCAGCAACATTCGCTCCCTTGTACATTCGGGTTGCACGAAGAGCGTCCAAATACTTTATCGCATTCTGTGTTTCCCCCAATTGCGCACAAGCCTCCGCAGCATTCAAGTAAGCTTCCGCAGAACGCAACAAGAACTGATCAGAAATGTGGCTTTTATTATTAAAGCTCTTGTCCGTATAATCTATCTTTGTAACATAAGGCATATTACCTTCTCCATACACATTAGATACATACATATCCTTACGAGCGTCATCATCGCTAAATAGCCCATATAAATGGTCAGAAACCTTAAACACTGGTGAATTTGGCTGACCATAATCATTTGTTCCACCAGGATGGACAAAAATCTCATAGCCTAATGAAACGCCACCCATGGCAAAGATATTTTCCGGACTATCATCACTCAAAGGCGCTTCACCTGCATTCAAATCTATAACGGAACGCAACTTTGAATTTTTCTCCAAAGATAGTTCTGCATACTTCTTTGCCGTATCCCAATCTTGCATATAGAGAGCAATGCGACTACGGAAAACATATACGGCATTAATACCCACACGATTAATAGAGGTGGGCTGAGGAATGTCTTTGAGACATGCTTCCGCAGATGTCAAATCACTTACAATCTGGTCGTACACTTGCTGAACAGTGTTCCTTTTGAACTCCTTGTCCTCTATATACTCCGTTGTTTTAAGAGGAACTCCTGGTGTCTGAGCAGCCGTACTTGGAGCATAAGGATTGGCATATAGATTGACCAACGTATAGTAATAAAGCGCACGCAAGAAATAGGTCTCCCCTTGCACCTTATTGGAAAGTACTTTATCATCATCAGATACGGCAGTCATTTTTTTTGCTTCGGCTAATATCATATTACAAGAAGCTATGCGCTTATAGGCCATCGCCCAATATCCGTTTTCCTGACTCTCCAACGTATTTTTCCCTTCAAAGTCCAAGTTGGTATCCTGCTGCCAAGTAAAAAACGGAAACATTGGTTTGCGACAGCGAACCACACTCGGCTCTGGATCATAACTTAATGCCAAATTTTCCTCCAACTCGTCAGACATGAAATGTAATGGCAAATAGTTCAAGTTATAAACAATCAATGAATAAGTTGAGTTCTCGACATATCCCACAGGAAGGAAAGCCTCACCTACGACCAACTCGTCCAAGTCTGAAAATGTCTTTACCCGAGTCAAGTCTTGCGAATACTCTTTCAAGAAATCACTACAAGAAGAGCAAACGACAGCCATTAAAATTGCACAAATATATTTTCTCATAACCTAATACTTATTAGAATGTTAGATTGACACCAAATGTGAAAGTAGGACGATAACTCAACTGAATCGTGGTAAATCCACCTTGTTCTGGGGTCTGTCCCTTCAGTTTACTATCACAAATGGTAAAAAGATTATAGCCCGAAAGAGTCAACGCTATACGCTGCATGCCAATATGGCTAAGCATCTTCTGATCAAATTCATAAGTAATGCTCGCACTCTGCAGCTTCAGATAGTCTGCACTCACAGCACGAATATCTGAATAGTCATACATGTCCCAAGCACTCTTGGCTATCAGTTCACCTTGATACACTCCCAAGGAAGAATAGTGTACTGAATACTTATAGTAGGAGCTACTGTTGCTCGATATGATGGCAGGGATATTGGTATGCAACTCATCTCCAGGCTTCTTCCACCGATTGATATAATCACGACTGTAGTTATGATCTGCACGTATGTCGGCAGAATAAACGCCACCAGAAGCCGCACTTCCATACATGGCAAATAGACGTGTCTTGGCTCCCAAGCTATAAGACAGTCCCAAACTTGCACGCCAATTCTTGTATTTGAAGGTATTGTAAAGGCTTCCTTGCACATCTGGGTCGCGCTTGCCAGTCGCTGTCAATACCTTGGTATAAGTGTCATATTTACTCAAGCCATATAGTTCAGTCTTGTTATCTTGGTAATCGTCAAAAATCGGACCACCATCCACTGAGCTCAATCCCAAGAATTTATAGCTGTAGAATGTGCTCACTGGTTTCCCTTTCACCAACGCATTACCCGTCAAGAAATCACTCAAATCGTAAGTCTGCGCATCCGGACGTGAATCCAACGTATTGAACACTTTCGATATGGAAGTAGTGACAGTCCAACGAAAGTTCTTATTTCGAATAGGGATGTAAGTAACGTCCAAACTATATCCCTTGTTGGTTATGTCACCGCCATTGATTACGTATGACTCTATTCCGTTCACAGAAGATATTTTCTTTGACATAAAAGCATTTTTTGTCTTTTTATAATAGAAAGAAAGCTCCATGTGCAAGCGATTGTTGAACAAAGAGTAATCCAATCCTAAATTATAAGACCGAGTTGTCTCCCACTTCAAATTTGGATTTGGATATTTGTTGATGTAGGAAGCAAATGAACCATAGTAAGTATTCAGCGTACCTTTACGAATGGTCATGGTAGGGAACTCGCTTGTCAACATATTGCCCTGGAATCCGTATGATGCCTTGAAGTTCATATAGTCTATCCACTTGAAATCCAAAAGCCCCAGACGCTTCAAGTCAAGCGAGCCAGATAATGACCAAATTGGCAGGAACTTATCGTTGCTGCGATCGCCAAACTTATTGGAACCATCCACACGTCCGTTGAGGTTGATACGCGCCATGCTCTTATAGGCATACGTAAAAGATGAATACACAGAAGCCGTATTCGTCAAATTATCAGTAATACTCGGAACATTGCTGGTCATCCAAGCAGCGTAAGCCGTATATTTGGTAGGGTCGATATCTGTCACGAAGCTAAGTCCACGGTCAGGATAATAACCACGCGCCGTATAAGAATATGTCTTATAGGTATCGTGATATACCTCAAATCCCACCGTAGCGTAAAAATTGTGTTGCTCCTCGTTTCCAAAAACCTTGTTGAGGTTGAATTGCAAACGAGCAGTATAACTGCGATCCGTCACCATATTCTTAGACAGTTCACCTCCTTGGGGCAAAGTTGAGCTTTCTGGCTTCGAGATTGTCTCTCCATAATTGGAGCCACGAAGTTTTGCCGCATAGAACGTCTTCTCACCCCAATAGCTCTCCTGGTTGGTGTGCTGATTGGTATGTGAAAGAACCAACTGAGCATTCAACCAATCATTGAAGAGAAACTGCAAATTGGCACCCACCGTGAACGAACTTGTGTTCTGCATAAAAGAACTATTAGAAAGTTCATTCAATATGTTGTATTTATAAGCCGTAGTAGAATTTACCTTTTTGTCATAGTAATAATAATCACCATTCTCTTCAAAGGCAGGTATGGCACGAGAAGTTTCATAGGCATAGTTCATCGGCGATATACTCGACTGATAGGTGTCACGATCGTAATTATACGCATTGAAATTAAAAGATGCCTTGAAAAACTTACTGAATGTATTGTCCAAGTTCATAGAAGCAGTATAGCGCTTATTATGGTTGACCTTGATGACATCATTTTCTCCATTGAATCCTACTGATACGTAGTAGCGTGTCTTACTCGATCCACCACTAACACTTGCGGTATGTTGACTTGACCAACTATCCCTGCATAGCAAATCAAACCAATCGGTATTGAGTCCTTCAATATATCCGACCTGCGACTCAAACTCGTCATAATCGATTTCATGATTATAAAGTTTGTTGACCAAGCCCAGATAGCCCACCATATTATTATCGCTACCAAACAAATAATGATCGTCCAAAAGTTCGCGTGTAAACTGAACACGCTCCTTGGAGTTCATCACATCCACGGAATGATCCGTGTAGCGAGGGCGACGCTTGTAATTGACCGTTGCATTATAAGAGATACGAGGTTTGCCCTCGAATCCTCGCTTGGTGGTGATGACAATCACACCATTGGCTGCCTTGGTACCATAGATGGCTGTGGCAGCAGCATCTTTCAACACATCAATACGGTCTATATCCTGAGGATTGATGCCCGAAATAGCATTACCTATACGATTGACATAATCAGGATCGTTAAGTTCATCAGGAGAAATATCCACTGGGTCTTTTACTACTACACCATCGACAACCCACAAAGGCTCACGATTACCCACCAATGTACTGGTACCACGAATACGAATCTTTGGAGCCACACCTATCTCACCAGAATTGTTATCAACCATCATGTCTGGGATTTTGCCTTCGAGCATTTGGTCGATGCTGCTCACATCTGAGCGCAACACATCTTCTGCCTTTACAGATGTCACGGCAGATGTCAAGCTGCGCTTGTCAAGTACTTGGTAACCTGTTACGACAACCTCATCCAGGCTACTGGCATCATCATGCATCACAATCTGCATATGATGATTGTTTCTAGAAGAGAATTTCACTTTCTGTTGCTGCATACCTATGTATGAGAACAAGAGATACGCACCATGATTACCAGAAAGAGACAACATAAAATTTCCATTAGCGTCGGTTACCGTACGGCTAGAGCCACACGACACACTTACACCAGGCAACGGAGCATTAGTCTCGTCTATTACCGTTCCCTTCACGGTTGTTGCCGACTGAGCAACAGCTGTGTTATCTAATTTTTCCGGCTGCATTGAAATATCATCACTCATGGAAAGATGATTTTTGTCCGTACTCTTAGAAACGATGATAAACTTGCCACCCACAACCTTGTAGGTCAAGGGGCGATTGCCAAGAACCACCTTCACGGCATGTTCGGCGTTCACCTGCCTCAAGCTGGCGCTCACCCTGTAAGCCTTCACGTCTTCGTAGGCAAATTCCACACGCACACCGCTTTGTTTGCCTATCGTCTTGAGGGCGGTAGACAGAGGTGTGTTCTTGAAACTGACATCAAACTTCTTGCTCAGTCCCTGAGCCGAAATCGTCACGGCAAAGAACAGGAGCAACAAGCATGTCATCCATACTCTCTTCTTTTCTCTCTTTTTCATACGCACGAATTAATACATTTTATGCTTTTGATTGATATTTTTGCTTAAAGATACGAGCAAGGAAAGGAATCGGGTACGCTTTGAAAGAAAAAACTGCCTAACCATGGCAGAGAACTGCCCCGATTGAGGCAGTTTTTTGCCACACAAGGGGCAAACTTTTGCCTCCGAATGGCAACAATCGCAGCATCGGGAGACGTGGCTGCTTATACGCTTACGTTGAAGATGAAATTGCCTTTTCTACTTCACACTACACCACACAGCACATAACCATCTGTGACTCAGCAGCGTTAGCCGGGTGTAGTGTGAGACCTCACACTACACCAACACTACACCACACTACACCTTTTCGTAAACGGCTCGTAAGCGTCTCAGCGTTTATAACATTTCACTCCTCAAACAAAAGCTCAAGCCTCCCAACAACCACTGCAAGGGTGTAGTGTGGTGTAGTGTGGGTGAAGTGTCAGCAACCACACTACACCGCCATAATCACATCGTTATCAACAACTTACAGCATTTTGGTGTAGTGTGAAGTACTTTTCGCAAGCTAGCTGTCCACGAATCGCTCGGAAAAGACTATTCGATGACCAGCTGGTCGTTGTGATATACGAACTTCGCCTTGTTCAGGCTATTCAGCACCTCCACAAGTTCTTGGATGCTGGCATCCTTTGGCGCAGCAAAGAAGAGACGGGTATGCATCTTCTCCGGACTCTGGAAGACGACGCTCACATTGTACCACTTGCCTATCTCCTTGGCAATGTCCAGCAAAGGCTCGTTGTCGAAATAAAACTCTCCTTGTTTCCAAGCGGTAAAGACATCGGTCTCCACCGCACGAACATGGAGGGAAGAACCATTGAAGGCGGCATCCTCCCCTGGCTTGATGCGCTTGGAGGCTGTAGCTGAACTAACCAACACACTGCCCTGCAACAAGGTAACATGGGTGTCGTTGGCAGCATAGGCACGCACATTGAACTCGGTGCCCAACACCTTGGTGCTGATATTGCCGGCATGGACGATGAAAGGATGCCGAGCATCATGATGCACCTTGAAATAAGCCTCGCCTTGCAACTGCACCTCTCTAGTTTTGCCCTTGAACACCTGTGGATAAGTCAGGCGACTGCCAGCATTCAGCATCACCTCGGTGCCATCGGCAAGCGTCACCTCGGCGGTGGCATTAAGAGGCGTGGAGAGCACATTGCGCACCACCATATCCATCGAAGCATCCGAAGGAGTGGTATAGACGCGGTTGCCATTCACGGTCACCGGTTCCTCGTCGCCCTTTTGCAGGGTTATACCCTGTTGGACGTCTTCGGTGGCCGCCTCGTAAGCGACGACCGCCCCATCGGGAACGCTCAATCCACGTTTGCCCGTATTGAGAACGAAAAGAAGCAAGAGCGACGCTGCCACGGCAGCCACCACCCCCAGGCTTATCTTGAGGGCACGACGACTCGTGCCCATGCCCTGTCGGTACATAAAGCCATCCAGCTCAGCCTGCACATCGGGTGCCGGATGAGCCTTGCGGAGCAGGTAGTCTCTCAGGGCTACTTCCTCCTGCGAAAAGTCTGTTATGTCGTAATCTTCGTTCATCATTATTCCTTTATTGTTGTCTGCATCTATAGATACGGACGAACTGTTAAATCGGGTATTCCTTTTTATCTTTATATAGTTCTCTTAATATCTTTAAAGCCTTCATGATGTGCTTCTTCACCGTGCTGGGACTGATGTCGAGCTGTTCCGCCACCTCAGCATACTTCATCCGCTTGAGGTAGCACATCCGCAGTATCTCGTCGGTAGGCGGCGAGAGGTGGGAGAACATCTCCTCCACCAGTTTGTCCTTTTCGTCGGAATAGTCGTCGTAGAACATCTCGGCAGTATGAAGATACTCGTCGGTATATTGGTTTTCGAGCACCAGATGGCGCAGGTGGTCTACCGAGCGATTGCGCACGGAGGCCATCAGATAGGCATTAATCTTGGAGAGGTCGATGGTTTCGATGTTGTTCCACAAAGCGGTGAACACATCGTTCAGGATGTCCTTGGCAGTCTCTTCCTCGTTCACAATGTGCAAGGCATAGTAATACAGCCGAGTATAATTCTCGGTGTATATCTTCTCAAACCTTCTCTTATATATGAACGACTTTAGCATCCTGCAAACTTACAATTAATATAAAACGAATGCAAAGATACGAAAAAACGTCAGAAATCATGCACCTCTCTGCAATATTTTTTGTAATTTTGCAACCAAAATACTAGAATTTGATATGAAAATAGGAATTATCGTTGCGATGGATAAGGAATTCACGCAATTAAGAACATTATTGACAGAATCGCAGACAGAGCGCAAGAACCACAAGGATTTCGTCATCGGCAAGATTGGCGACAACGAAGTGGTGATGCAGCAGTGCGGCATCGGCAAGGTGAACAGTGCCATCGGTGCCGTGGAGATGATAGACAATTATCACCCCGACCTGATCATCTCGTCGGGCGTGGCTGGCGGAGCCGACATCAACCTCAACGTAACCGAGGTGGTAGTGGCCACCGAATGCGTCTATCACGATGCTTACTGTGGCGACGAATGCGAGTTTGGACAGATACTCGGAATGCCCGCCGTCTTCAAGACTCCCAAGGAATATGTGGAGAAGGCTCTTGCCATCAACGACCTCCCCAACAACCAGCACCCTCATATCCACGCAGGTCAAATCGTGAGCGGCGAATGGTTCGTTGACAGCAAGGAGAAGATGCGTTCCATCCTGGAGCACTTCCCTCATGCGATGGCTGTGGATATGGAAAGTTGCAGCATCGCCCAGACCTGCCACATCTACAAGACTCCATTCATCTCCTTCCGCATCATCAGCGACGTGCCTCTGAAGGACACCAAGGCACAGCAGTACTTCGACTTTTGGGCGAAGATGGCAGAGGGTTCGTTCAATGTAACCAAGGCTTTCCTCGAAAAATTATAAGTTATAAATTATGAATAAGATACCAAGTTTCACCATCAATCACAACAAGTTGCTCCGTGGCATCTACGTGAGTCGCAAGGACGAAGTAGGCGGAGAAGTAGTAACCACCTTCGACATTCGCATGAAGGTGCCTAATCAGGAGCCTTGTCTCCACAATGGTGCCATCCACACCATCGAACATCTCGCAGCCACCTATCTGCGCAACGACCCAGAGTGGAAAGACCGCATCATCTATTGGGGACCAATGGGCTGTCTTACAGGCAACTATCTCTTGATTCGTGGCGACTACGAGAGCAAGGACATCGTAGAATTGATGAAACGCACCTTCAAGTTCATCGCCGATTACGAGGGCGAGATTCCTGGTCAGGCAGCCAAGGATTGCGGCAACTACCTGCTCCACGACCTGCCAATGGCAAAGTATGAAAGCAAGAAGTATCTAGAAGAGGTTTTGAATGTCATCAAGCCAGAGAACTTGATTTATCCTACACAAGACTAGAAAGAAATCATCATATAAAAAGCCGCTCTGTTGATTATTGCAGAGCGGCTTTTTTCATATCTACACTTACCATTTCAGCTTGCCATATTTTTCTTTATACCACAGCTGCCAACCATTCACCAGATTTTGCCAAACCACGTAGGCTCCAGGAGCCACGGCAGCAAGAGGATTGAGGAAGGTGAGGGTGAGCCAGATGCCCACGATGGTATTTTTTTGCCCCAACGCCTGACCAGCACTGATGCTCGCACCGAAGTGTCTACCCACCGCCTTGCCGATGGCAAACTGGATGAGACACACGAACAAGGGCACGACGAGGAGCAAGGCTAGCGTCCAACCCGAAACCTCGGCATGAAGAATATTGCGCAAGGTCTCACCCATCAAGATGGTGAGGTTGAAGCACCACATATAGAAACCCAAGTCTTTTACGCCCTTCACCTTATCTACCAACTTAGGCAAGAACCTGCGACTCAGCAAAGCCAGGAGCAAAGGCACAACCAAGACGGTGGTGACATTGCGGAACACCATCGCACTCATCATCAAGAACGATACATCCGCCCCCTTCTCCACCATCGGGAAGAGACTCGGAATAATCACCATCGTAAAGATATTGGCGATGACCGTATAGGTGGTAAGCGAACCAATCGAGCCACCCAATTTCTCCGTGACCACAGCCACCGCAGCCGCCGTAGGACAGATAAAGCAGATGAACGCACCCTCCAACACGAGCTTGGTCTCATAGTTGCCGCCAAACTCGAAGATGAGCACCACCATCATCAATGCCAACGAGGTACGAATGAGCTGGAGTATGAAATGCCATGCCTTAGGCTTCATCTCCTTGATCTCTATCTTACAGAAGGTAACATAGAGCAAGGCGAAGAGTATCACAGGCATCATATCCACCAACTTCGGGCCACACGCATCGCCTATCGGCTCCAAGAAAGGAACATGGGCGAATATCAGATACATCACCGCTCCAAACACCAGGGAGCAAGGCAACGAAAACTTACGAAAGAATCTCCACAACCACATAACAAACCATTTAAAAAGAATCCCCTACAAGTCGAACGCCGAAGCCATCGACAAGAGGGGAATTCTCGTGGATCCATTTATATAAGCTATAGCTTAATCTTTGTTACTACGCTTGCGCTTCAAGTGATCAAGCTCGATCTTGCGCATACGCATGCTCTTAGGAGTTACCTCTACGTACTCATCCTCGCGGATGTACTCCAAGCACTCCTCAAGGCTCATCACAGTCTTAGGGATGACACGAGCCTTATCATCAGAACCAGAGGCACGCACGTTGGTCAACTGCTTTGCCTTGGTTACGTTCACTACCAAGTCGTTCTCGTGAACATGCTCACCTACGACCTCGCCGCCGTAAACCTCCTCACCTGGGTCGATGAAGAACTTACCACGATCCTGAAGCTTATCGATGGCATAAGCGTATGCGGTACCTGTCTCCAAAGCAATCATGCTACCGTTTGAGCGACGGCTAATCTCGCCCTTGTATGGCTGATACTCCTTGAAACGGTGAGCCATGATAGCCTCGCCCTGAGAAGCCGTCAACACATTGGTACGAAGACCGATGATACCACGTGAAGGAATATCGAACTCGATATCCACACGCTCGCCCATATTCAACATAGAGGTCATATCGCCCTTACGACGAGTAACCATATCAATCATCTTAGAGGCGAACTCCTCTGGCACGTTGATGGTCAACTCCTCTACAGGCTCGCACTTCACACCGTCAATCTCCTTGTAGATAACCTGAGGCTGACCTACCTGAAGCTCGTAGCCCTCACGACGCATGGTCTCGATGAGCACGGAGAGGTGGAGCACACCACGACCTGAGACAATCCACTTATCTGTGGTATCCTCGTAAGGCTGAACACGAAGAGCGAGGTTCTTCTCCAACTCCTTGTTCAAGCGCTCCTGAATGTGGCGAGAAGTACAGAACTTACCCTCCTTGCCGAAGAAAGGAGAATCGTTGATGGTGAAGAGCATACTCATGGTAGGCTCATCGACAGCGATAGGAGGCAGTGGCTCTGGGTTCTCGTAGTCGCAGATGGTATCGCCAATCTCGAACTTCTCCAAACCGATAACGGCGCAGATGTCGCCAGAATCCACATGGTCTGTCTTCTTATGGCCCATACCCTCGAAGGTATGAAGCTCCTTGATCTTGGTCTTCTCCTGGGTACCGTCACGGTGGCAGATGGTAACGTTCATACCATCCTTCAATGTACCACGGTGTACACGACCCACGGCGATACGACCGGTGTAAGAGCTATAGTCGAGAGAGGTGATCAAGAGCTGAGGAGTACCCTCCAACTGCTTAGGAGCAGGGATTACCTCGATGATCTTGTCGAGCAAATAGTCAATGTTGTCTGTTGGCTTGTTGTAGTCCTCGCTCATCCAGCCGTTCTTGGCTGAACCATACACTACAGGGAAGTCGAGCTGGTCCTCTGTAGCGTTGAGGTCGCACATCAAGTCGAATACCATTTCATATACCTCCTCTGGGCGACAGTTAGGCTTATCCACCTTATTGACCACAACGATAGGCTTCAAACCGAGCTGCAATGCCTTCTGGAGAACGAAACGAGTCTGAGGCATAGGACCCTCGAAGGCATCGACGAGGAGGAGGCATCCGTCTGCCATATTGAGCACGCGCTCAACCTCACCACCGAAGTCAGAGTGTCCCGGAGTATCGAGAATATTAATCTTAGTACCTTTCCAGTTGATAGACACATTCTTTGATAGAATGGTTATACCACGCTCGCGCTCCAAGTCGTTGGAATCGAGCACCTCGCCGCTGTTATCCTGGCCGTCACGGAACAGCTTACCAGCGAGCATCATCTTGTCGACCAATGTAGTCTTACCATGGTCAACGTGTGCAATAACTGCAATGTTTCTAATGTCTTGCATTTCGTTTTTACCTTAAATACTTTTGAATTTGGGTGCAAAATTACAAAAAATTCCCGAAAAATTTGCATAATTCGCTGAAAAGTTGTACCTTTGCACCGCATTTTTAAGGAAACCACCGTGAGGAAGGTCCTCGGGATGCATACTTTAACATTCATAATTATAACATTTTAAGTAAACAGCTATGTATTTAGACAAAGCAAAAAAAGAAGAGATCTTTAGCAAGTACGGAAAGTCTAACTCTGATACTGGTTCAGCTGAGAGCCAGATAGCATTGTTCTCATACCGTATTGCTCATTTGACGGAGCACGTTAAGAAGAACCGTAAAGATTATACTACAACACGTGCGTTGACACAGCTTGTAGGAAAGCGTCGTGCATTGCTCGATTACTTGTATGATCGCGACATCAATCGCTATCGTGCTATTATCAAGGCCCTCGGTCTTCGTAAGTAATCAGCGAAAGCAATTTTGCTTAAAGAAACAAACCCTATCACTCTCACGAGCGATAGGGTTTTCTTTTTACATTAACTTATTAGTTTTTGTCGAAGCAAATAATTAAAATTTTAATTCTAAGCAATTATCTTCTTGCTATAAATATATATTGTGTTCGGGTTCTTAGTCGTTACGTGCCGACAAATTTATAGATTATTTTCCAAAGCACAAAACGTTTGCTCTAAGTTTTTTCTCCACCGCCAGTTTTTTAAGTTTTATTAAGCAAAGAAAGCCCTCCTTATTGGACGGAGAGCTTTCTTGTAAGGGTATGATGGGAACCTGTTGTAACAGTCTTGACAATGTACAGGGCTGAAGACAGCGACTGGATAGTAATGGAGTTTTGCCCATCTTGGGCAATACGACTTGCCACCAACTTGCCGTCCACCGTATAGACATCCACCTTATTTAATATAGAGGCAGGAGAAGACACGACTATCATGCCCGGTGCAGGCGAGTACACCTTGACCGCATCGTCGGTGCTTATCTCTGAGATGCCCGTTGTACCACGAGTCTGCGTCAGGAAATATCGCCCATGCTCGTTGGCAGCAATTCCTACAGCCTCATCATCCGTCAGCTCCTGATACTGCTTGGTGGCTGCATCATAGAGATAGAGCGGAGAGGTGAGCTGAGCAAGCCCTCTTAGCTTGAGGTTGACGCTGGTAGTTTCCTTGTTGCCAGCCTCAACTTTATCAGATTTTTCAGATGAGGAACCTGCACTCTCGCTTATTACGCCCAGTGGCAGCCAGTTGATGCTCGGCACGGCGTTCACTGCCACAGCTTGGTCGTCAGCCACCGTGTAGAGCATTGGCACATCCTTCAAGTTCTCATCGTAGAGCAATGGCGCATCTTCCGACGAATCGTAATCAGGTGTAGCCTCGGCATTGACCACAACCCTAGCCTCACTGCTGTTACTGCCGTCAGACACACGCATCGTCAACAAGCGAGTCTGCGCCTCATCTTCTGCCGCCTGTGTCTTTACGCCGCCCAACACTTCTCTATCCACGGTCATCGCCGAGGTGAAGTTGAGCGAAGAAGCCGTTTGCCCATCTGCCAACTTCACGAAGAACGATTGCATAGGAGCAATGGTCACGTCGTTCTTCGACTCGTAGCTCTGGGTGGACATATCCAACTTATCATAGAGTTTCAAGGCTCCATTCTCATAAGTATATATCGTTGGCGACAAGTCTGGGTTTGCCTTGATAAACTTATACATGCTCAGCGTAGCCATGTAAGGGTTGCCCACGAGATAATAGACATTGCCATCCGACAACTTCGAGAGCGACTGGCTCATCTTGCCCAAGGCACTCTCCTGTTTGTCCTCATCCACCACCAAGCGATAGGCATTCTCCTTGTTGAGCGTTGCCATGATGGTAGAACCAGTTGAAGTAGAGCCTGATTGCGAGTCACCACCGTTCACGGTCGATTGTTCCCTATTATAATAGGTGTACTTCGTATCTGCCTTCGGCAAGCGAAGCAAAGCCGTAGGTGTGTCTGAGGACACCGTATATTTATCGCCCATCTTCAAGGCGAAGCCTTCCATCGGCGAATACTCCTTGTCCACCTTATTATATACGTGGCTCCAGTTGGCAGAGACTGCCTTCAGGTCTTGGTCTGCGAAAGAGATGCCCGTGCCCGAATAGTCGTAAGCCTTATGGGAGGTCTGTTCTCCCAAGTCTGAAAGTTTGATTTCCTCGGCAGAGGTGTCGTCCCAGCTACGCTGATAGAACGGACTCGTCACTCGGTTGTTGTTCTGCTCCGAGAAAGAGATAGGCTCGAAAGCCTCGGTCTCTTGGCGGTTGCTTGCCTTCGGCACATACATATCGCCCGCATAAACATCCTTCAATGGTGATGAGAGCGCATACCAAGTATTGGGTTTCAACTCCTTCTCCACCCAAGCCTTATTATAGATAAGGTAGCACTGGTCGAGCAATTCACCTCCCGGCTTGAAGTATATCTGGTCGCAAGTGTTGCCATAAAATTTCTCGCACTCCAGGTTTCCGTCGGCATTCAATCCATGGTTAGCCTCATCCGTTGCATCCCATTTCGCCAGGATGGCATACTGAATGTTGGTGGTTGCTGCATCACCCTTGGCATTGGATAGTTTGGTGGCGATACCATTCGACTTTTGGTAGGCGATGTAACCCAAGTCTGGGAAATACAAGCCACTCAGATTAGGAATGACTACCTTGGTGAACTTCATCGGAACGTATGCGTTCATTCTGTCAATAGCCACACCAGTTGCGTTGCCTGTGGATGCCGAAGCCGATGAGCCGATGTAGTCTGGATACTCATCAGCACCGCTCTTATAGAGTTCGCTTCGAGTAGAGCGAATCCAGTTTTGGTCGTTGTTCCATGCGGCACTCATCTTGTTGCTTGCCGTAGGATTCCAAGTGGCATACTCTGGCACGACCTCAAAACGGAGATAGGTCTCGCCCGAACAGAGCACCGTAGTACCTACACTTCCATCTTCATTGAAGACCAAGATGCCCTCATACCAATATCCTTCGTGTAACTGCACGTTCTTTCCACTTGCTTGTGCCTCATCTGTCTGTGTAGCAAACTTCAATCCCAGTTGTGTGGCGTTTCTTGCCAAGGTTGTACTTTCCAATTCCGCCAACTTCAACCCCTCTCCCAAACGATTCTGATAAGTAGGGTCGTTGGTGCCAGACAGATAGATGGTAGAGAAAGGTGTCTTGTCGCCATTATATTTCACGAAAGTAATATTCTGCGAGTTATCTGCCACAAAGCTCTTGTCAGAAACCGGCACCTCCAAATATCCACTCTTGGCATTCGTCTTAGCACGCTCAGCCAAAGCCTTGATCTGTGGCAAGCCGACGCGAATCGTCGGGGTATAATTACTGGGCAGCACCACGTCGCCAAATCCGAATGACAACTTGGGTCCATGCTTCACGGCGCGAAGCTTAAACGACATCATACCCAAGCAAATCTCATAAGAAACGCCACCCTCCGTAACCGTAGTTGAACTATTGACAGGTTCTACATAAATGGTGTGTTCACCTTCTGAGAGCGTCACATTCGTAAATTCGGAACTATTCGTTACGACTGGCACGCCGTGCGTATCATCAACATACCAATTGAACTTGATGCTCTGCAAGTTGATGATTCCACCATTATTTTGGTCAGTCGTTTGAATCTGCGCCTTGATGTTATATTGTGGAGCCTGATTCTTCTCGCAAGGTATCGTTACCTGAGTGGCGATATTGCCATTGGCATCGCTCACCACTACGGTTTGCTGCACCAACTTGAAGGTCTCGCTATAAAGCGAACAGACATCCGAAGGCTTACCCCAATTCAGCTGGTTCTTATCCTTGACGTTTTCATCATCGAAAGCCATCGACACATAGTAGGTCTTGTTCGGATCCAGATTGAAATTGCGATTGGCAAGGTTCACATACCACTCATTGTCTATCTGCTCATACATTCTAGATCCATCCACCGTCTTTCCATTATCCACCTCATTATAGATGGTGGTGGTTCCCCATTGGGTGTTAGGCTCCGAAGCCGTGCCATAGTTTACGTTCTTGACCACATTGCCGTCGCTATCCACAAAACGGAAGTAGAGTTTCTTCTGGTCTTGATGTTCGGCAAGAGCCGTCATCGTCTCTTGCAAGGCACGTATCTTCAACTTGATGTTGCCCATCGAAGATTCATTGTAGCCCTGGCTGATGTCAACACTCGGACAGATAGGCGTGCTCTGCAGCACATCCACCTTGGAAGCCTTAGTATAGATGCGGAGGTCGTCGAAGGCATAGTCGGCACCACCTGTTCCCTGACAAAGGTTATCTACCACAAGCTTGAAATTCTCATAGTTGTTGACACCACTCTCCTTCTGCAGCACCATCTTGCCATAGCCTTGATACCATTTGCAGGTGGCATAGTCATCAATATTCCCTGAAAAATAACCCGTAGAGAAAGAGTGGAGAAGCTTTCGGTCGGTCTCCTTACCCGTGGTCTCATCATAGTTCACGCCATAAAGTTTGAAAAGCACTTCTGGTTTAACGTTTCCGCTAGTCATATCCGATATGGCAGAGCTAAAGATAACTTGCGAACCAGCACAGAGGTTTGCCTTGAAATCGGCTTCCGCTATCTGTCGGCTCTCATCCGCCGCATCAATATAGAGGAAATGACCATATTGGGCACCATTGGTCGATTCATAGGTTCTGTCATACAGCGTTCCATGCTGATACCACAAGTAATTATCCACAAAAGCTTCACCAGCACCAGAGATACCTCTCACGTTGGCAGTCTTGTACAATCCATACTCACCATGAAGTGGAGAGTGCTTAGGATTATGCCATTTATTATTTTGAGTACCAGGAGCTGTTTTGTCAATCAAGTCACGATAAACAAAACCATAACTACGCTTTTGCCAGCTAGATGGCAATCGGTCTTGGTTATCATTTGGTGAGGTTGGCTTATACTTGGTCATTTCGTCGTCATCATCATCAAAAGACACTTTCGCCACGGCACGATAGTGCTCGTCCAAATAATCGACGAGTCTGGTATTCTGTGATTTGGCTTTCAATTGCTCTGCAGTCTGAGGATAATGGTTATAGAACGTAACCGCAAAGTTGGCTACCGGACAAGCGACATTGGCATTGCTCGTATTATAAGCATACGCCACGACATATACCCTACTTCCAAAAGTGAGAGAAGGTTTCTTTGCATTGGGTACTGCACTATTATTTAGATAATTCCATTGATGACTATTCAAATTATTCAAAGTTAATGTGAAGAAGCGTCCGCCTTTCCAAAAGGTGGCACACATAGTCCTATCCGCATTGTAAACTCGCCACATGATGTAATTGGCTTGCATCAGCTGAGATTTATCGAAAAAAGACTCCTTGATTTGGTATTGGTCATCACTATAATAAATGTGATGTTTACCCAAGTCTCTCATCGGATGAAAAAAGTAGTGGGTAATATCGTTGAAGTTCAAGCGCAAGGTAAGCTGAGAGACACTATCTCTCAATCCCACCGACATCTCCTTGTTGTCTTCGTAAGTAAGGTCGTTCACCTTACTTCCCACACCTTTCAGTATGGCAGCTTGCAAGTCGTCGGCATATTTCTCCGCAGGAATCATGTGGAAGATATATCGCATGGACAGGGTTGGCTCGTGGGTAAAAGTTCCATTCTCGCAACCATCCACATATCTACTCACATCACAGGCTACAGTCTCTCCCGTCCAATTGGCATCATTGGGGCGAGTATAGTTGACTCCCACGGTGTTGCGAATGGCATTCACACGGATGTCGTAAGCCACAAGTCCCTTCGAGTAACCATTCCCATCCGTCATTTCTGTTAACTTATTGGAACTGGAAGCATAGGCAGAAAGATGGTCCGACTTCATGTCGGTATCATAGTTATAATAGCGGAAGAAGCCTCGTGGTTCCAAGGCATCGCCACCACCATCTTGCGTATATTTCACGATAGGCAAGTTCAAGAGTGTAGGCACACCCGCTTTCACCGGTATATAGTAATGAAATTCATGCGTCTTCTGTCGAAGACAATCCTTGCTGGCATCTATCACTTCGTAGTCGCCACTCTTGTTGGCGATTCCCTCGTAGTGACGGAACACCTGTCCCCATCCCATCATCGGGAGAACACCGATGATGGAGAGGAACATGTATCTCAATATATAGACTTTTCTCATTGCTGTTTTTCTTATTATTCTTTATGGGTTAAACTCTACTTTCTGCCATTGGCATGCAGGGAACTTGTTTCCCGAGGCAGAACGACTTGATAGATTCACGGGATTCATCACGAACCTCACCTTTCTCGTGAGCGTGATTTCCTTATCATGATAAACATCATTATAGACTTTCAGCGTGAGCGCATAGATGGAAGTGCCGGCTTTGTTCGCCATCTCCCCCTCCACTTTTCTACTATACTGATTCCACTGAGGCTCTGTTGTGTCGAAGATGTCTTTCGAGCCATCTACATAAGTGAAGGAACCAGCATGCACGGTAGTATATTGATTCTTGCTCAACTGCCTTACCTTCGGAACGATATGAAACTCCCCGTAGTACCCCATCGTAACGGTAAGGTTGTCGCCATCATCCTCCACCTCTGGCAGCACGCCGATAGGAGTAAATGCCTCCACCTCCCATTCTATCGCATAGTCTTCGAGCTTGATGGGGATGATGCGGTAGTCGTTGCGACATATCTTGCGCCAGTCGAGCATCGCCAAGCGGCGGTTCACCTGCGTGGCGGTATTGTCATTGTCTTGGGTCTGCAACTGCAAGACCAAATATTTGTTCTCCGCCGTCGCCTCGCTCTCGTTGACATAGAAACAGATATTGGTCGTCGAGGCGTTGTTGCTCTGGATGACGTAATCATGACCGGCACCCTCTGGCTTTTGGGTGTATGCTTGTACCAGCTTTTTCGTAGTACCGAGGTTGGGCGCCGACACATGCGTAATGCCTTGATTGTCCTTTTCGTCAGCGCCAGGCAAGAGCATCAGATTATCAGCCTCATCATTGGGTGTGACATCTGATAGTTTCAAGCCCTTGAAGGTGATGGAATGGTCAGTGTTGTTGGTAAGTTGCAACTGCACCTTCGCCAACATTCGGATTACCTCCAGGTCGATGCTTTTGTCATTTTCACCAATGGTTATCTCCTGCTTGTTGCTCATCGGAATGCCATTCTTGAAGTAGTCGGTTTCGAAATCCGACCAGTGGTCGGCGAAAACGAGAGAAGGTATCTTGACGGAATATTTCTTTTGCTCGAAGAAGTCAGCAGGCAAGATACCACCTTTCTTATAGGCGTCGATACCTAGCTCCGAGGATGAGATGTTGGCGAAGGAATAGAAGGTATAAGTACCTGGCGACATTCGCTCCCAGAAGGTATCTTGCGAGCGTTCGGTTTCGCCATTGTCATACGTTCCGTTCTTCTTGATGTCGATGATTTGATGGTTGCTATCAACGATGACTACCAACCAGTTCTTCATCCATTCGCCAGTTTGCGCATTGGTGTCGCTATAATCGGAGTTGGCACGAGAGAAGGTGCCCGTTATCCTCCCATTGCCGGAACGAGAAGAGCTACCTGCATTTGAGACCACTCCCAAATGTATCTCCACCTCATGAGCTGTCTGTTCACCAGGATTGCCAGGTCCTATCTTTGGCCCATCGTCTGGCGTACATCCCACGAGCAAAAGGGTGGCGAGCATCACGCTCATACAATATAATAGTTTCTTCATCATATTGGTAATTCTCGTATTTATTTTATTCATCTGTTTGCCTTGCATCCTGCCAATGGATAGTTACATCTGAATGTCAGAATGCTTGACTACATACCATTGTCTAACCTTCAGTCGTACTCTCAGCATACCATCGTCATTCTTATACACCTCAAACTTATAGTAATGGTCTCTCACGATGTCCATCGCCGTTTGGGTAGGAGCACCATTGGCGTTGTATTCCACGAAAGGCAAGGTGTAGCTCGTTTTTTGATTATCTCGCTTATCTAGTAGCGTAAGCTTGATGACAGCGGCATCCGTCTTGCTCGTCCTATTCGTAGAGCTTACCTTGTTCTCATACTCAGGTACATAGATGGGCTTGTTCGTCATATCCACATCCATGAGCTTGCCATCGTCCTTCGACAAAAAATGGGCAAAGGCATCGTGTTCGAGCGCCTGTACGTCGCTGACGCCTTTGATGTTTTGATATTGCGGAAGACAATAACCTTGCTTGTTGGCTTGGCTCAGCTTGACGTTGGTCAACTCGTAGTTTTCCACCATGTCGCTTCGCAAAAAGACTCTAATCTTTGCCTCGGCTCGCAAGAGGTTGATGGTTCCGATATTCGTCTGGCTACCAGCTTTCATGCTCACGTTCAGTTGCTTGAGTCCCCACATCGGGATAGTGTGCTTGCCGCTGTTGGCAGTAAAGGTAAGGCTATTGACCAGACCTTCATTGAAATTTGAAGTCTCATTCACCCCGTCCATATTGGCATAAATCATGATTTGCCCATCAAATTTACCGCTCTTCAAGTTCAGCTTATCCACCAGGACAGAACCCGTCACATCGTATATGTTTGGGGCGGACGTAGCGACGAGCGCCACATTTTCCAGACCTCCGATGCTCGTTCCGTTCTTTGTATAGAGCACGATATGGAGCTTATCCATGTTGATGGCACTCTCCCATGTCTCGGCATCCTCGGTAGGGTCTGCATCCGCCCTGCTCTCCGCAGTGGTGGTAGGCACATAAAGCCTGAACACCACCCGAACCATCGATGGGTCGGAAGGCGAATCGTCGCTGCCGCATGACATGAAACCTGCCACGCAACACAACATGAGGATATATCGGATAAATCTTATCATATATTTTATTTATTCACCGAAATCTACATTTATTTGGTTTATTCACCAAAGTCTGCATCTTAATACTACAAGTCGGATTTGCCTTATACTACAAGTCTGCATTACTTAATACCACTCTCCAGGAGTTGATGTTCAAGACTACGCCCGGCCACTCGTCTTTCTCATCGAGCACAAACACGAGGTCGTAGGTGTCTTGGCGGTCCAGATACTCCTGGTCGCTCATGTTGCGATTGTAGTTTCCCTTGACAAGCAGGGCGTAGTCGATGAGCGGAATGTTGACGATGACTTTGCCCGTCTGCTTGTTGGTTATCTGGAGGCGCATGTTGTGACCTTTCACCAAGCGATTGGTGGTCAGTTCGGCCACCACCACCGACACTTGCGTATCGGTACCGTCATCGGAGCTGACTCCCGCTTGCCCCGCATACTTGCTCCACGCAGGATAAGTAAGCTGATCGTCCTCCTTCAAGGTATTGTCGGCAGCCAAATAACCGTTGTCGTCGATGAGGGCGAAATCGAAATCATCTGCATTCAAGTTTTTTCCCGAAAGATGTTGCAACACCACCTTCACGTTGTTGGTGTCTTTGGTGAGTTTTACGGTTACGGTCTTGGTTTGTCCTGCGACAGCCGTGAGGTCGGCGTTCTTCAGCAAGCCATGGAAGAGCGGAGTGAGATCGTGGTTCACCACGGATTGGTTTCCATTCGCAGTCTGCTGGTTATCAGCCCCCATCTGATTTTCCCTGTTCACACGAGCTTCGAGATCCTCGAACATCGACTCGCCTATCTTCTCCGGGGCAAAAGTATAGGAGTCAGCATATCGCTCTTCTCCCTCAGCCCAGACCTGGAGGTCGTAAACGCCCGATGGCAGATCAACCACGTTCATTCCGTCTTCGGCGATGATTTGCTCCGCAGGCTCGGTCTTGCTATAGATGAGTTTGCCACTCTTATCGAAAGCATGCAGAGTGACGGTCTTCACCTCATGGGCGAAGGCATCGGCAAACTTCATGTTCATGTCGTAAACGAATTGAACACGCAACTTAGCCTCGCAGCCCTCCTGGTCGTTGTGCCAGTAGTCGCAAGCCGATAACATAGTGCTTACCACTATCAGCAGGGATAGCCCCAAGAGCTTCCAAAACTTTTTGTTATGAGTTTGAATTTTCTCCATCTCTCGATATAATTGTTTTTATTACCCGATAAAAATGTTTCTACTACTAGTGGAAATCTCCGTTGCACGTCGTGAAACGTGCGTTTCATGTCGTGGGATGGCCATTTCATGTCGTGAGATGTACGTTTCACGTCGTGCAACGAAAACTTCTGCTATGGTTAGGATATTTTTCCAGGGTTACCCTGTACTTGTTCTACCTATTATATAAATTATTTGTCAACAGTGTTCAAATCAACAGAGCTATTAACCACACGCCAAGCTAGTACATTCACTTTGGCAGCCAAGTAAGACTTATCGTTGGAAGGCTGAGTAGGGATAATCACCTTCTTTGGGTCATACACTGGGGTACCAAATCCCTTGATTGAATTGATGGTAACCTTGTATGAATGGTTACGTACGATACCATATTCACCCAAAGAGCCAGCAGTTCCAAGGTGCTTGATTGGAGTATAATAATAAGCATTGCCATCCTTGCGAATCTCAATAGGATTCTGTGCCAAGAGCTTATTGACATCCTCTGCACTCATTTCTGAATAAGAAGCAGCACGTTCCTCTGAATTGCTGTTAGCAGTGAGTGCATCATTGCTGATGATATACAGTTTATCTACACCCTTCAACTTAGCAACCACCTGATAGTCTTTCAACTTATCATTGTAAGATGTAGAAGTGACAAATTCGATGTTATCTGCTGACATATTTACATACTGGTCACCATTCTTGATGAAGAAGCGCTCATTCTCCTTCAAGATGAGTTTCTTTACTTGATCAGCTCCAAGCATTTCCTGTCCCTTATACTCGCAGATTTCAGCTGGCTTCCAATTGCCGCTCTCATCTTGATAGCCAAGTTTCACTGCAACCAAGAGCTTGGTAAGATGGCTGCTGTAAGGAGTAGAAACAACTCCTGTAGGCGTATTTGGCATTACATATTCAGCATCACTACCCATTTTTCGTGTATAGCTCGTATAGTCCGTGTTCTGAGGAGGGTTTGTGTTGTTGATGTCACAAGAGTTGGACCAGAAGCAACGTTTATAATCCGCTGTATTCCAAGGCTTGATGCCCAAAGTAGCGTCGGTCCACTCTCCTACCTTAATCTGCTTGTAAAGTTCTGCCAAGTTGTTTCTATCGGCAACACCCCAACCTTGAACCCAAGCATATACATCGTAGTTCTTAGAAGTGCCTTCGTCTTGCGCAATAGCAAGTGTGCCGACCTTTGTTCTCCAAGAACCATCATACTGGCCGCCATCACTCACCTTTGTCCAAATATTACTACTACCATCCGATGTTTTAGCAGTCTCATTCACATTAGCAGTAACCTTAGCCAATACACGCTCTACGTACACATCTACAGGATCTTTTGTCGCAGCATCCGCACTAGAAGCCAACTTACCTGCCAACTGAGTACTGCAAATATCAATACCAGCATCCTGATAAACGGAATTGCTCATGACAAATCCCTTGTCATTCTTCCATGTAGAACCTTTCGTTTCATAACGCAAAACGGAAAAACGTTGAGCACTTTCGTTCAACAATCCACCCGTAGCATCAGGATTTACGACGGTAAGCATCGAGGCAGGAGCCAAGTTGGACTCACCATTCAAGACAAGCTTCGCCTGGGTAACAGTTTCAACAGTATGGTCATGGTCATCGCTATTTTTTTGCATGGCCACATCTATATAATTGTTCTTTTGTTCTAAGACATCCTCACCTGCAGAATTGAGAATGTATGGCGTACCATCAGTATTGAAGAAATAAAAACGCACCTTGGTAATGACACTCTCAATGCCCTCACCATCTTCATACGTGCTATTATTTTCATTCTTATCTTTATATTCTGCTCTAGTAGCCTTAGTAGTAGGGACTGCTCCTACATTGTTAATGTTAACTGCCAAATAAGAAGTCAATCCCTTACTTTCCCCACTTGCCCCACCATTCAAGTCATCACTGCTAGAGCAAGCGCCCAACGTCAGCAATCCAGCCAACGCTGCGGAATAAAACTTAAACTTTCTCATAACTACGTAATTTAAATTTATTATTTTCGTTTGATATTCTTATGAAACACTTATTCTTTTCTTAGATACCTTATTCAGAACCGTTCATCATCTGCTGATAACGCGCTCTTGCCTGTTTGGCTTTCTCGGAATCTCCCGCCTTGTCGAGATAAGGCTTCGCTCCCTCTGCATCGCCAGCGTTCAGTCGGGTGATAGCGGCATTGAGGTTGGCGATAGGGTCGCTAGGGAACAATCTCACGGCGGTCTCCATCACCTCGTTAAACTCCTTGCTGCCAGGCTCGTAGGTCTGCGCCACCATAAACAGCTCGTTGAGCGAGAGCTGTTGTGGCTTGGTCTTCAATACCTCCTTCGCCTCTTCCACGCTGAATGGCTTCACCTTATAAGTGATGTGATAGTCGCTATGGCGAAGGGCTGGATACCAAGTATCGAGCATGAAGCGATATTCCGATGGATATTGCTTCTTGATTTTCCACTCACAGGCATCAGGATTCAATCGCTCATCATTGGCGATGGCGAGAATCTCCGACTTATGCTCCAGATTGCTATCCTTGATATAAGTCTTGAGTCCCTCCCAATCCTCTGGGGTGGAAGACACCGAGAAGATGGAATCTGGGAGTTTCACCATGCGGCGCACATACTCCGCCAAGAGCTTCGCACGGTTCTGAGCCAGATATTCGTTATGGCTGTATGGACTCTCAGGCGAAGCAAAGCCATGGATGTTGATGGCACTCACCTCCAGATTCTTATCCTCCTTCAAGGCGTTGATGGTGGTGATGATGCTATCGAGCTGCGCAGGATTGCGACGATACTCTGGATAGAGCGTAATCTTATCCACCGGGAAGTCGATGTAGGCTCGCTTGTCAAGATGGCGTATCTTCACCGCCTCCACTATTGGCTGGACGGCAGCAAGCTGGATGCGTCGAACAGGCAAAACGGGCTGCTCTACCACTTCTGGAGTTTTCGCTTTCGGTCCAATAAGGTAAACCAAAGATAAAGCTACCTTGGTAGGACCTACATAATTCTTATGGCCAGAATACAACTTCTCGCCACAAGCACCACATTTAAATTTATCGTAATTACTGTATATATAACCAACACCTATCGATGTTTCCAAATTCAAACGACTGGCTAGTTTCCACTGATAACCTGCCGTCACGCCGCCTCCAACGTACCATCCTTCGTAGCGATGGTCACGGAGACTCTTCTTCAAGCCGAAAGGCAGCTTTACACTACCGATGTTATATTGTCCGCCCATGGCATGAGCCCCAAGAAACCATCCATTGAAATTCTGCTTGAACCAATATCTGTATTCTGGCATCACAAGCCAATGGCGAAGACTCGACTGGTCGCCGCCGCTCTGCTTCCAAGGATTAAGACCGAAGAATACTTGTGCGGTATGCTTCTTGCCTACCGCAATCTCTGTTCCGATATTTGGCGTAGTGGTAGCCCAATACAAAAGATTGGTCTTGATGGCACCCCCATATGTCTGAGCCATACATGCAAGTGATGTAAGACTACAATATATCCCTACTAAAACAAATTTTCCCAACATACTGTTTTTTATTACTCTTTATGCATCAATAACCTTAATATCATTTACCTTTATGACGGTGCAAAGATAACAAAAAATTGAGAAATATCCTTGCTTTGAATGAGAAAAGTCGTTTTTTATGTCTGTTTTTTCTACATAGATCAAATTTTTGAGCCGAAAAAGGAACAGCATGAAGGCAGAAAGCCCTATCACTCTCCCGAGCGACAGGGCTTTCTGCCTTCATAGTATTACTGAGCCATAATGGCTAGATTACGAATCTCGAAATAATATTTTTACATGTATTAATCAAGGATTTCTCGCAAAGGAGTCATCACGAAATCTCGCTCCTCCATCAAGGGATGGGGAACCTTGAGATCGGGCTCGTCGATATGTAAGTCGTCGATGAGCAAGATGTCTATGTCGATGATACGGTCGTGATACTCCCCATCAACCGACTTCAATGTGCGCCCCATCTCTTTCTCTATATGCTGTGCAGCCTCAAGCAACTGGCGAGGTGCCAACGTTGTGTAAACCAACACACAGGCATTGATAAAATCATTGGGCGAAGCAAAGCCCCAAGGCTTGGTTTCGTAAAGAGCAGACTGGCGCTCTACCACGCCAATCTGCTCCCCTATCATGTCTATCGCCTCACGAATGTTGCGCTTTCGATTGCCCAAATTCGTACCTAGGCTCAAATATACTTTATACATCTTCTATTGTATATAAAGGTGTCGCTGTCATCCAAGTGACGGTCCGGTCATTAGTCTGGAAGAATCAACAATGAGTCGCCGAAGCAACCAAACATGTAACCATTCTTCACCGCCTTCTTGTATGCCTCCATCACAAGCTCATAACCTCCGAAGGCAGCCGTGCTCATCAAGAGTGTAGACTCTGGATGATAAAAATTGGCAACCATACAGTCGGCCAGGCCGAAGTCGTATGGAGGGAAGATGAACTTATTGGTCCAGCCCTCAAACTCCTTCATCAGTCCGTCTGTGCCAACGGCTGTCTCTGTAGCCTTCAACACACTGGTACCTATCGCACATACATGATGGCCATTCATCTTGGTCTTGTTCACCAATTCGCAAGCATCCCTGTCGATGTGCATCTGCTCAGAATCCATCTTGTGCTTTGTCAAGTCCTCCACCTCAATCTCATGGAAATTGCCCAATCCGCAATGCAGGGTGATGTAAGCCTTGTTGATGCCGTCGATTTCCATGCGCTTCATCAACTCACGGCTGAAATGCAAGCCTGTGGCTGGGGCGGTAACTGCTCCCTCCTCACGGGCGAAAACACACTGGAAATCATCCATATCGTCTTCTGTGGCATGATGATTCTCACGAGCATCGATGACGTAGCGTGGCAATGGAGCCTCGCCCAAAGCGAAGAGCGAACGCTTGAATACATCATGATTGCCATCCTCGTCGTAGAGGAAACGAAGGGTACGACCACGGCTCGTTGTATTGTCGATAACCTCGGCTACCATCTCGTTTACGTCGTCGAAGAACAACTTGTTGCCAATACGTATCTTGCGGGCTGGCTCTACCAACACATCCCAGAGACGCATCTCGGCATTCAACTCACGGAGCAAGAACACCTCTATCTTGGCATCGGTCTTCTCCTTGGTTCCGTACAAGCGGGCTGGGAACACCTTGGTATCATTAAAGATAAAGGTATCGCCCTCTCCGAAATATTTCACGATGTCTTTGAACTGCAAAAACTCTGGATTGCCATCGGCATCCTTCAGCACGTTGCCATCGTCATCGGTCTTGTACATATCTATGGTCTCAGACTTCTTGTGGAGTACCATCAGACGTGACTCATCACGGCGAGTAACCTCGAAAGTACGTTCACCACTAGCAGTCTTAACCACACGCTTAGCCTTATGTGGATAAAGCGCAACCTGATTGGCTGGCAACTTAAAGTTGAATTGTGACAGTTTCATGTTATTCTAAATATCTCCTTTCTAGTTATTAATAAATTCTTAAATCCCTGCGACGACACTAGTTGTTGGCTGTGCTGTCTTCTATCTCTTGTGCATCAAGCCAGTCCTGGAAATGGTCGTAGTCGATGCAATTCTCTACGCAAAAGCTCCCTGCCTTGGTGCGACGGAGGGCTGTGAGATAAGCTCCACTGTTCAATGCCCTGCCGATGTCGCGAGCCAACGAACGGATGTAGGTTCCCTTGCCACATACCACACGGATGCTGGCAGTTTTCTTTTCGTCATCATAGTCGGTCAGCTCGATCTCATCTACACGAACGGTCTTCGGCTTCAATTGCACCTCCTCTCCAGCACGGCGCAAGGCATAGGCTCGGTCGCCATTCACCTTCACGGCGCTATAGGTAGGAGGTATCTGCTGTATCTCGCCCACAAACTGCTTCAGGGTTTCCTCCACCAATTCACGAGTGATGTGCTCGGTAGGATAAGTGGCGTTCACCTCATGCTCCATGTCGTAGCTGGCAGTGGTGGCACCGAGCTGCAAGGTAGCCGTATACTCCTTGGTATGCGTCTGCAATTGCTCTATCTGCTTGGTGCACTTGCCCGTGCAAAGCACCAGCACACCTGTGGCGAGCGGGTCGAGCGTTCCTGCATGACCAATCTTCACCCGATGTCCAAGTTTATGCGACAATAAATATCTCACATGTGCCAAAGCCTTGAAACTCGATATGCGATAAGGCTTGTCTATGGCTATAATTTCTCCTTTTCTGAAATCCATATAGTATAAATGGGTTTATAATAAAACGGCACACAAGCCGCTATTCGCCCACAGTGCTTAGCAGCACAAGGCGATGATGCCGACGATGGCGCAATAGATGGCGAAGTAGATGAGCTTGCACTTCTTCACCAACGAAATCATCCACTTACAAGCGAAGCAACCGCTCACGAACGCAGCGATGAAACCTACTACGAGTGAGAGGGTTGGGATAGGTGTCTCTGCCGCATGGCTTGCCAGATACTCCTGGGATGGTGCGAAGATGTGCTTGAAGTCGAGCAACGCCTCACCCAAGATAGGGGGAATCACCATGAGGAACGAGAACTGCGCCAAGTTCTTCTTACTGTTGCCGAGAAGCAAACCTGTGGCAATGGTAGAACCTGAGCGAGACAAGCCTGGCAATACAGCCACAGCCTGAGCTATACCGATGATGAAAGCATGCAATGGAGAGATATGCTCCTTCTCCTTTGGATGATAGAAGTGAGTCAAGGTGAGCAACGCTGCAGTAACGAGCAAGCAAGCTCCTACCACCTTGATGACCTCGCCAGCGAACAACGCCTCTATCTGGTCCTTGAAGAAGAGACCGACGATGCCCACAGGAATCATGGAGATGAGGATGTTGATGGCATACTTCTGCTCATCGTTCAAAGCGCCGTTCCAACGGAACAACCCCTTGAATATCCAACTAATCTCCTTCCAAAGGATGACCAACGTACTCAGCACGGTAGCCACATGTACCACGATGTCGAAAGTCAAGCCACCGGCCTCAGCCTCAGGGCCAAGCAATGCCTTGCCTATCTCCAAATGACCACTACTACTTACTGGCAAATATTCTGTGAGACCCTGAATGAGTCCTAAAATCAAACCTTGTATCCAATCCATTATATATATAATGTTAAATGTTGAATGTTAAATGATTATTCCTCGTCCTTTGGTTTACGTATTACAGCATAAATAATTGAAAGGAAACCTATCAATGTCACAGTTGGAGCTACTACGATACGACGTGTACTGAAGATATCGGTATCGAAAGTATGTTCATTAGAACCTGCTCCACTCATCAAGATGAAGCCCAGGATGACAATCGCCATCCCGATACCCAACAAGATGAAGTTCATCTTGTCAAATGCTAAATTCTTCTTATCCATATTATTATAATAATGTTAAATCTTATACAATTCTCCAGCTTTCATCTTCAAGAACTTATTCACCGAGATACTGGCGCAGATAACCGTGATGATGAGTCCGAAGAGGAAGACGGAACCACCTGTGATAGCTAGTTCCTGCCAGCCCAACACATTGAGCAACTCAGGCTCGTGCATCGACCAGGCATAGAGACAACCGCCCAAGAATCCATCGGCTATCAAGGCTGCCACCACACCTACCGCCATCGCACGCTTCAAGAATGGTTTTCGGATGAATCCCCAGGAAGCTCCCACCAACTTCATCGTATGGATGGAGAAACGGCGGGCGTAGATGCCCAATCTCACCGTATTATTGATGAGCGAGAAGGAGATGAAGGTAAGCAGGGCTGCTACTATCAAGAGTCCGATGCTAATCTTGGCAAGCGAATTGTTCACCTGCTCTATCAAGTCGTGCTGATAGCTCACCTCCGTGACACGAGGATAGCTCTTCAGTTCCTTGGAAATCCAAGCCAAGGAATCATTGTTGGCATAGTCGGCCTGTGTCGTAATTTCGATGGAAGGCTGGAAAGGGTTCACCCCGGCAAACTCGCTTGGGTTGGTACCCAAGTCGTGGGTAGCCTCTTTCAAGGCCTGTTCCTTGGTTATATAAGTGAGATTCTTCACATAAGGTCTCGCCTTCAGTCGCTTGCACATCTGCAAGCCCTCCGGATTGGTCATATCCTGCTCCAACATCACCTGCACCACAAGGTTCTCCTTGACATACGACGACAGGTTCCGCCCCATGAGAACGGAGAAGATGACCAAACCCAATAAAACCAGTACCATAGCAGTACTGATGCACAAAGTAATGACCTGCAAGCTACGATGTTTGCGAGGCTTATATTGTTTCTTTCTCATTGTCTAAAAAGTTACTTACTTTAAACCAAAAAGGGTATAATACCCCAAATTGTTTGCAAAGGTACATTAAAACGAAGAGATAACAAAATAAAATTGCAATTATTCACACTTTTCTGCGAAATTGCACAAATCAGAGAAGAGGGTATGAGAAAGAGGAAAAGGAAGAACTGGATGATACACAAAAGGGCCGACCTCACGGCCAGCCCTTCCTTATACAGAGTAAAATTCAAATAGGTATGACTTAAATTTTACTTAAATTACATCTTAGTGATAACACCCTTCTCGGAACTCTCCAAGAACTGGATGATGTTCTGAATCTCCGGGCCGTCTGGCACCTGATCCTTGATCTGGTTGATGGCATCGAAGAGGGATGTCTGACCGTGGAATACCAAACGATAGGCATTAGCCACGTGCTTGCGCACCTTCTCAGTAATCTGGGCTGCCTCCATGATGATGCCGTTAGGACCGGCATACTTCACAGGCTTGCCACCTGCGATGATGTAAGGAGGAACATCCTTGGAGAAGGTGGTACCTGCCTGAATCATCGCCAAGTCGCCTACACGAGTCTTGGCATTCTCTACAACTGATGTTGAGTAGATGACACCATTGCCGATGATGCAATCGCCGGCAATCTTGGTACCATAACCGAATACGCAACCATTGCCAACCACTGTATCGTGAGAGATGTGCGCACCTTCCATCAAGAAGTTCTTATTGCCAAGCACAGTCTTGCCACCCTCGTAAGTACCGCGGTTGATAACCACGTTCTCACGGATGGTATTGTTGTCGCCGATAACGACGAAACTGTTGGCACCACTGAAGTTGAAATCCTGTGGAAGCGCACCTACTACAGCACCCTGGAAAACCTTGTTGCCATTGCCCATGCGAGTACCATTCATGATGCTCACGAATGGATAGATGATGCAGTTGTCACCGATTTCCACATCGTCCTCGATATAGACGAAAGGATATATCTTGCAGTTGTCTCCAATCTTAGCCTTTGGAGAAACCTCTGCCTTTGGACTTATTATACTAGCCATAATAATTATTCATTAAACATTAGTAACTAAACATTACTTAGCTCCTCCACCCAATGCATAGTAGAGGTTGACCACTGCCTGCATCTTGTAGAAGTCGTCGGCTACCTTGGAGAGCTGGACGTTGAGGAGGGATGACTGAGCTGAGATAACCTCCAAGTAAGAGCCACCTGCCTCGCCCATCAACTTACGAGTATCCTCCACGTTCTGTTCGAGCACCTTGATTTGCTTCTCCTCTACCTTGCCCTTCTCATCGGAAGAGTTGTAGAGCACAAGGGCATTGCTCACCTCGCTACCAGCCTTGAGCACGGTGTTCTGCCAAGTGTTGTAAGCCTGCTCATACTGAATCTTAGCCACCTTCAAGCCCATTACGAGTTTGCCATTTTGGAAGATTGGCTGAGTGAGCGAACCAACAGCTGAGAGCAACCACTTACCTGGGTTGACGATACCCATGCCGCTTGAGTTGGTGAAAGTACCATTGGCTGCAATGTTCAAGTTTGGATAGAAACGGCTGCGAGCGGTCTCGATGCCATAGAAACACTGAGCCAAATTCATCTCGGCAGCGTGAACATCAGCACGGTTGTTGAGCAACTGGATGCCTACGCCTGTTGAGAACTTAGAAGGAAGACTCTGGTTCTCCAACTTGCCACGAGCGATGGTGTGTGCCTGGTCGCCGATAAGTAGGCTCAAAGAGTTCTCGGTCTCACGGATCTGGCGCTGCAAGTCGGTCTTCTGTGTCAATACAGAATAGTAGTTAGACTCAGCAGCCTGGATAGAAGTGGAGCGATAGCCCATCTTGGTATCCTTGAGCACCTTCATGGTCTCCCAAGTATCCTTGGTCAAAGACTCCATATTATTAACCAGCTCCACCTGCTTGTCGAGCATCAACAATGTATAGTACATGTTGGCGATGTTGGCGATGAGGTTGGTCTGTACAGACACTTGGTAATCCTTGGTCTGGAGCAGAGCCACCTGGGCACTGCGCTTCTGCGACAAGAGATTGCCCCAAAGGTCTGCGTTCCAGCTAGCCGAGATAGGCAAGCTGTAAGTCTTGGTGGCTGCGTTGCCATCCCAAGAAGAGATGGTACCCTGTGGAGAGAAAGCCAAAGATGGCAAGAAAGCCAACTTGGCTGCCTTCAACTGTGCCTCAGCCATCTGAACATTGAGAGCTGCGTTGAGCAGGTTGACGTTGTTCGCCAAGCCCTTCTCGATCAAGCCCTGCAACTGAGGGTCGGTGAATACGCTGCGCCATGGGATGTTGGCGAAGGTGGTGGTATCCTTCACTGCCAAGGTATCGGAGATAGAGGCAGAGTCGCGAACCAATCCACTGGTCTTCACATCAGGACGCTCGTACTTTCCGTAGAGAGTCTTGCAGCTGCTCAAAGAGAGCGCTGCGAGACCTAATATGATGATATTTATATTCTTTTTCATTGTTTACGCTTGATGTTTATGTCCTTATTCCTGTACTGGAGCTGGAGCCTGGGTCTTCTTGTTGTGAGCGGCATTGGCATACTGCTCCAACTCTACGACTGCCTCCTCGTTCAACTCATCGTCGAATGTCAATGGCTTGATACGCTCCTGCAACCACTCGAACACTGCGAACAACGCTGGCACGATGAAGATCTGGCAGATAGTACCAATCAACATACCACCTACGGCTGCAGCACCCAAGGTCTGGTTACCATACTTACCTACACCTGATGCGAACATCAAAGGCAGCAAACCGATAACCATGGCGAGAGAGGTCATCAAGATAGGACGGAGACGAGCACCTGCACCCAAGATAGCTGAGTACTTGATAGCCATACCCGTACGACGACGCTCCAAGGCGAACTGTACAATCAAGATGGCGTTCTTAGCCAACAGACCGATCAACATAATCAACGAAATCTGCATGTAGATATCGTTAGAGTGACCGAACAGGTTGGTGAAGATGAACGCACCAGCCAAGCCGAATGGGATAGACAATACTACTGACAATGGCAAGATGTAACTCTCGTACTGGGCACTCAAGATCAAGTAAACGAATACGATACAGAGTGCGAAGATCAAACCGGTAGAGTTGCTGGACTCTGCCTCTGAACGGGTCAAACCAGAGTACTCGTAACCATAGCCATCTGGCAAAGTTTCCTTAGCCACCTCGGCGATGGCCTTCATACCATCACCAGTAGAGTAACCACTGTTAGGAGTTACGGAAACATCCATAGAGGTAAACAGGTTGAAACGTGTGATGTTGGATGGACCGAACATCTTCTTCAGTGTAACGAACTCACTTACTGGAGACATGGTGCCATCGGCACAACGTACGTAAATCTTGCTCAAATCGTCTGGACGCATACGACTCTCAGGACCAGCCTGAATCATGACACGGTAGAGTTTACCGTAAGCATTGAAGTTAGATGCGTAGAGACCACCGAGGTAACCCTGCATTACAGAAAGCACGGTGTTAGGAGAGATACCTGCCTGCTTGGTCTTGGCAACATCCACATCCACCATGTACTGAGGATAGTTAGGGTTGTACTGAGTCTGGGCGGTCTGAATCTCAGGACGCTTGTTCAACTCAGCCAAGAACTTCTGTACATTGCTAAAGAACTTGTTCAAGTCACCACCGGTCTTATCCTGCATGGTCATGGTAATACCATTCTGCATAGAGAAACCAGAGATCATAGGTGGAGCGAAGGCAAGCACCTGTGCATCCTTGATGGCAGCAGTCTGCTTGTAGATCATACCCAATACAGAGGTTGACTCCATAGGGTTGACAAACAACGCCTCGATGCCACCGCCTGTGAGAGCACACTTGATGCGATGGAAGAATCCACCTGGACGCTCCTCGAATGGCTTCAACTTGATAATGATGGTACCCTGGTTGGAACCCGCACCACCGATGAAGCTATAACCCATGATGGCGTTACGTGTTTGGATGGCTGGATTATCAGCGAGCATCTTATCCACCTGCTTCACCACCTCGGAAGTTTTTTCCTGAGAAGTACCTGGGGCTGTAGAGATACAGCAGAACAAAGTACCGGTATCCTCATCTGGCACCAAACCAGTCTTGGTAGTACCCATCAAGACAACCAAGGCAATGACACCAGCAACGATAGCGCCAGCGGCAACGATACCATGATTGATGACCCACTTGACACCACCTTTATACTTATTGGTAATCTTCTCGAACTGATAGTTGAATCCAGCATGGAAACGGTCGATGAAAGACATCTTCTTCTCATCCTGACCTTCCTCGTGTGGCTTCAGCAACATTGCACAAAGCGCAGGAGACAAAGTCAACGCGTTAACAGCGGAAATGACGATAGACACAGCCATAGTCACACCGAACTCACGGTAGAAGTAACCAGATGTACCACCGATAAATGACACAGGAACGAACACGGCAGACATCACCAAGGTAATGGAGATGATGGCACCAGAGATTTCGTTCATGGCATCAATAGAAGCGGTAAGGGCGCTCTTGTAACCCTGGTCGAGCTTGGCATGGACAGCCTCCACAACCACGATGGCATCATCGACCACAATGGCGATAGCCAACAGGAGGGCGGACAGCGTCAGCAAGTTGATGGAGAATCCGAATACCCAAAGGAAGAAGAAGGCACCAATCAAAGCCACAGGCACGGCAATCATAGGGATCAACGTAGAACGGAAATCCTGCAAGAAGATATATACCACAATGAACACCAACACCAAGGTGATGATCAAGGTGAACACTACCTCCTCGATAGATGCGAACAAGAACTCGGTAACATCCATCAAGATAACGTTCTTCAACCCTGGAGGATAGTTCTTCTCCAACTCATTCAAGGTCTGCTTTACATCCGTTGCAATCTGGGTAGCGTTGGAACCAGCAATCTGCTGAACCATACCCATCACGGCAGGCTGACCATTGTTGAGCAAGTTTACGTTGTACTGCAAACCACCCAACTCAATCTTGGCTACATCGCCGAGACGAAGGGTCTGACCTGAAGCATCACTCTTAATCAAAATGTTCTCATACTCGATAGGAGTCTTCAAACGACCTTTGTAACGCAAAGTATATTCATACTGCATATCGGTTGACTCACCAAAGCTACCAGGGGCAGCCTCAATGTTCTGCTCAGCCAAGGCATTGGAGATGTCGGAAGGAACGAGTCCGTACTCCTTCATCTTCTCTGGCTTCAACCAGATACGCATAGAGTAGTTACGAGTAGAAGGACTCTGCACATCACCCACACCATTGATACGCTTCAACTGAGGAATAACGTTGATCAAGGCGTAGTTGGTAACAAACTGGTCGTCGTAACGGCCATCGTCGGTGGTCAGAGCGAACATAATCACGTTAGAGCTCTGGCGCTTGGTAACGGTGACACCCACCTTGGTAACCTCGGCAGGAAGCAAAGCCTGTGCCTGGGACACACGGTTCTGCACGTTGACCGCAGCCATATCGGCATCGGAACCTTGCTTGAAGTAAACGGTAATCTGCGCAAAACCAGAGTTGGATGCCTGAGAAGTCATGTAGGTCATGTTCTCCACACCATTGATACTCTCCTCCAAAGGAGCGATGACTGAGTTCAGCACAGTCTGGGCATCGGCACCCGTATAGGTGGTAGATACCGTAATGGTAGGCGGCGCGATATTAGGATACTGCTCGATAGGCAGTGATATCAAGCCGATGGTACCCAGCAAGACGAAGAAGATGGAAACCACCGTCGAAAGTACTGGGCGTTTTATAAAGTTTGTAAATGACATAATTTACTATTTTTCTTTATACCTTATTATATATAGTAATTATTCCTTGCTGCTTTCGGGCAGGAATTACTTCTTACCACTCATGGTTGCAGCGAAGTCATGGGCGTTGTCCTGAGACTCACCCAACTTGGCTGCCTCAGCAATCTTCTGATTGTAACGCTGTACGGTGATTGGCTTAATCTGCTGACCATCGGTCAACTTGGTGATACCCTTCACAACGATGCGGTCGCCTACATGAAGACCAGAAGTTACGATATAGTTCTTGCCATCATCCTGTGGATTAACCTTGATCTCAGAATACTTCACCTTGTTGTCCTTGGTTACGATGTAAACGAAAATCTTATCCTGTACCTGAGAGCAAGCCTCCTGTGGGATAACGATGGCATTGTTGTCGTCGTTAGGGATGACAATCTGACCGGCACCACCACTCTTCAACAACTTCTCTGGGTTAGCGAAGTGTGCGATGAGGGAAACGGCACCTGTAGTAGCGTCGATGACACCACTCATCTTAACGACCTTTCCTGGATGATTATAGATAGAACCGTCTGCAAGTTGCAACTTCACAGCTGGGAATGCAGCGATGGCTGCCTGCATGCTACCATTGGTCTTGGTCATGTTCAAGATCTGAGTCTCAGAGAGAGAGAAGAACACTTCCATGGTGCTGATGTTGGAGATGGTGGTCAAAGCCTGACCAGATGCGCTAACCAAAGCACCCTCCTTCAAAGGAAGACTGCCAACGACACCTGCTGATGGGCTCTTTACAGTACACCAAGCCAACTGCTCACGAGCTGAAGCCAAAGATGCCTCTGCCTGAGCCACCTGAGCCTGGGCTGTAGCCAAAGAGTTGGCTGCTGTAGAAAGCTCATACTGACCGATGATCTTGCTATCAAACAATTTCTTGTTGTTCAAGTAAGTCAAACGAGCTGTGTTAGCCTGAGCCTTGGCTGTATTGACAGCAGCTGCACACTGACGAACAGCAGCCTGGTAAGTCTCGCTATCAATGGAGAACAAAGGCTGACCAGCAGATACGGTCTGACCCTCATGCACGTAAACCTTCGTGATGAAACCAGAAACCTTAGGACGTACCTCTACATCCTGGATACCCTTGATGGTGGCAGGATAAGTGGTCTGCAAAGCTGCATTGGTAGAGCCAATAGTCTCTACAGCGAACTCATCGTCGCTGAAGTCTGGCAGTCCACCCTTGCTTTTACTTCCACATGATGTCAAAGTTGCGATAGCACAAATAGCTGCAACAAACAAAACGTTTTTAATTTTCATACCTATTATTATATATTTAATTTATTTTTATTATCATACCTATATATATTAAGGAGGGAAAGAATTTACTTCATCCCCCTCGTTCAAGGAAACTCAAAGCACCCTTCGAGTTTTAAAACGTTGCAAAATTACTAATAATATATTAATAACGGCCACAACGTAGCCGTTATTTAACAAAAATTATTCTGTATTTAGAGTTTTCATCTAAATTAACTCCATTTCCTTCGCTTTCTGCATCAGCAGCTCCATCAAAGGTTCTCGCTCGTTGGGCACCTTGTTGTCGAGCACCGCATCCTTCAAAGTCTGCTTCAACGTACCTACCTCTCTACAAGGTTTCAAGTGGAACATCTCCATGATTTCATTGCCGTCGATGCAAGGCTGGAGCAATCGCTTGTAATCACGTTCCTGCAGGTCAGTCAGCTTCTCACGTACGATACGGAAATTGTCGAGGAAGCGCTGCTTGCGCAGTTCGTTCTTGCTGGTGATGTCAGCCTCGCATAGCGTCATCAAGTCATTGATGTCATCGCCCGCGTCATTCAGCAGTCGGCGCACGGCACTATCCGTCACCTCCTCGTCGGCAATCACAATCGGGCGCATGTGTAGCTCCACCAATTTCTGCACATATTTCATCTTCGTGTCCATCGGCAATTTCAAGCGTCTAAAGATGGAAGGCAACATCTTGGCACCGATGATGTTATGGCTGTGGAAAGTCCATCCGATGTTGTTGTCCCATCGCTTGCTCTTCGGCTTGCCGATGTCATGGAAGAGCGCCGCCCAGCGAAGCCAAAGGTTATCGCTGTGCTTGCACACATTCTCCAACACCTCCATCGTGTGGTCGTAATTATTCTTGTGGGCACGTCCATTGCGAGTCTCCACCACATCAAGAGCACACAGCTCCGGCAAGATTATTTGCAGCAGCCCCGTGTCCTTGAGATAATAGAAGCCACTGCTAGGATGCTTGGAGAGCATAATCTTGTTCATCTCGTCGGCAATGCGCTCGCCACTGATTATCTTCAGTCGGTCGGCATTGCGAGAGAGGGCGGCGTAGGTTTCATCCTCTATCTGGAAATTGAGCTGGGTGGCGAAACGCACACAGCGCATCATGCGCAAAGGATCGTCAGAGAAAGTGATGTCAGGGTCGAGCGGAGTGGCGATGATGCCATCCTCCAAGTCATAGACACCATCGAAGGGATCGACAAGCTCGCCAAAGCGGTCCTTGTTCAGGCATACCGCCATCGCATTGATGGTAAAGTCACGACGGTTCTGGTCATCCTCCAAGGTACCATCCTCCACGATAGGCTTGCGAGAGTCACGATGATAACTCTCCTTGCGAGCCCCCACGAACTCCACCTCCGTATCCTTATACTTCACCTGGGCGGTGCCAAAGTTACGGAACACAGACAAGTGAGCCTTCTTTCCCAACATCTTCTTGAGGGCATCAGCCACCTGTATGCCGCTGCCTACGACAACGACATCAATATCATTGGAAGGACGCTCCAGGAAAAGGTCGCGCACATATCCACCCACCACATAACATTCCAAAGACAACGAGTCCGCTGCCTCTGAAATCTTATGGAATATATCTTTATCTAGTATTTGTGCCAGTTCGGCATTGGTCAAATTTCTCATGCTCATTTTTCTTTCGGGGTGCAAAGTTACTGCAAAAAAAGTGAATAACAAAATAAAAAACAAAAAAAAAGCAGACCAACATGAATCATTCTTCACATCAGTCTGCTTTTTTCTCCAAATTCCATAGCCTCAGCTATCTCAATCTGAGCGTTTCTCTGGGTCACCTGCAAAAGTGTGT